>NZ_JAPDCL010000005.1:32347-187440 GCF_027706025.1 Aeromonas sp. Y311-2
TGGGGTTATAGCTCAGCTGGGAGAGCGCTTGCATGGCATGCAAGAGGTCCGCGGTTCGATCCCGCGTAGCTCCACCATTATTTAGGATGAATGGCCGCCAGAACCATTCATTCAGTACCGAATTTGGGGTTATAGCTCAGCTGGGAGAGCGCTTGCATGGCATGCAAGAGGTCCGCGGTTCGATCCCGCGTAGCTCCACCAAATTCTTGTTACAAGAAGCAAAAGGCCACCGCATCGCGGTGGCCTTTTTGTTTTCTCCATCATTTATTTTCTCCATACGTCCGCGCCTTTCATTTGTAAATCCAATGACCTGAATGAAAAAGCCCGCGAGACTCGCGGGCTTTGCTTGCACTATTCAGATGCGCTTGTGATTAATGGCGACGTCGCCAGGCCAGTGGCAACAGGGCCAGCAGGCCGAGTCCCAGTGCACCACCGCCTGAGGAGGTGTCCGGTTTGGTGGCATCGCTCTCCAGTCTCAGGTCGACGATGATGGGATCATGGTCGGAGGCACTGAAGGGGTTGTCAGACTTGAGCAGGGAGCCGGTGTACTGGCTGCCGTATTCGAACAGGGAGCTCTCGAAGGAGTTGATGTGCCAGTCGGCGACACCAGCCACCTTGCTGGCCAGCGCCGGGTTGGCGAGGGCATAGTCCAGGGTGCCCAGCTCCCCGTCGTAGCTGTAGGAGATGGCTTTCTCCTTGTTGAATTTGACGTTGAGATCGATCAGGCCGTAGCTGCGAGTCACTTCGCGACCGAGCTGTTCATAGGACTGCTCACCGATAAAGGTGTGGGAAGCCGATACGATCTTCCGCTCGCTGGTGGCCGGGTTGTAGTCGGTCAGCACCCGGATCGGATCTTCCTTGGCGTAGGAGTTGAAGTCGCCCACCAGCAGCACCTGGCCCGGCAGTTTGCTGACCGCCTCACCCAGCACCTTGGCGGCAGAGACCCGGAACTCGGTGCACTTGCCTTGCAGGTCGGCCGGTTCTGTCTTGCCATCGCCATTTTCGTAGCAGCCTGACCCCTTGGATTTGAGGTGGTTGACCACCAGCGTCAACGGCTCCTTGCTCTTGGCGAGGGTGAAGGTCTGAACCAGAGAATCGCGCTGACCGGCTGTCTTGGCCACACCACCTGTGGTGTAGCGCTGCTCCGGCAACTTGATGACGCTGGCATCTCCGCTGGGGGTGAGCAGGGCAGGACGGTAGATCATCGCCACCATGATGGCGTCGCCGCCGAAGAACTTGCCATCGGTAAGGGCAGTGACCGGCAGACGCACATAGGCGTAGTGTTTGCTCGCATCCTTCTGCTGTTCGTTGAGGCGGGTCACCAGATTGTGGAGGGCCGAGTTATCCTCGAAGCCGTTGTTCTCCATCTCCATCAGGCCGAGCAGATCGGCATCCATTGCGGTAATGGCATTGACGATCTTGGTGCGCTGCTTCTCGAACTCAGGCTGGCTCTTGGCACCCCGGTTGCAACCTTTGGCGTTGTCGGCATCCGCCTGATCCTTGCACAGGATATTGAGTGCGCCGCCGATGCTGGAGTGGCTGGTGAAGTAGTTGAGCACGTTGAAGCTGCCGATCCGCAGATCGCTGCCAGAGAGGCGAGCCGGCGCGTCTTGACGATCCTCTTCAGGGCTGCGCAGCAGGGCGCCGGCAGTCAGGGTGACATCGCTCGGTACCACCAGACGGAACGCATCCTTGTTGTATACGATCACCCCCTCCAGCCCTGTCAGTTGATCACCGATGCGCAGATATCCCTGATCGGCATCCCAGCTCGGGAACCAGGGCAGTACGCCATCCGGTGCTTTGTAATCAGACTCAACCACTAGACGGTTGCTGCCATTTTTGGTGGCCAGTGCGACAGCGTCCGCACTGCTGGCAACATGAAGTTGGGTCGGTTTGATCAGCGGGGTTTTGTGGGCCAACTCTACGTTGTTGCGATAGACCTTGTAGTCGAAGCCGTAGTTGCGGGTCAGGTGCAGGTCACTGCTGCTGTCGAGACGTACCCGCATCCCTTCGTGGCGATTGAGCGCTTGCGCCAGCGTCTCCCCTTCATTGACCAGCAGTACGCTGGTCGGCACATTCAGCCCTTGTGCGGTGACTTGCAGGCGGGCTTTGCTGGATTCGAAGGTGGGCTTGAGCTGGGTGCCGCCGTAGTATTCCTCGACCTTGGCTTCGAGGCAGAGTTCAGCCCCCGGTTTGATGTCTTTATATTTGGTCGCGAAGTCCTTGTCGTTCAGATAGACAAAGATGCCATCAGAGGTGGCCGGATTGCCATCGCCCACCGGGTCTGTCAGATAGAACCCCTTGGTCAGGCTTTGGCCAAGCGTCGTCACGATACCGCGGACGTTGAAGGTGCCCGGGCTGATTTTACCGGTCACGTTACCGTTCTTGTCGGTCACGGTCTGGGTGGCCAGCGCGCTGGCGGAGCCTGTGCCCTGAATGGTCGGGATGGGAGTGAGTTGAGCCGGATCGGACGGGCAGACAAATGCCGCATGGGCGCCTGAGGATGCAAGTGCCAGCCCCACGGCCAGCGACAGCAGGGTACGAGTACCTTTCATAGGTGTTCCTTTTTTATTTTTGCCAGTGATTCCATAGCCTTGGCTCGTTGACCAAGGGCGCGCATTGTCACATTTCTGGCATGTCATACCAGTGAGCCAACGCACATTAAACGAATCTGGGAAGATGAGGAAAAGCGTTTTTATGATCCCAGTAACGATATGATTTTTTTGATAATTAAATCAATTTTAACCCTGTGATCATGACGCTTTCGTGGCAGGGGATAATTCTCTTTGAGAATAAAGATTGAGGGGATCTTGTCGCCTTCCTATACTGGGTTCGTTCCTCACGGAACCCAGGTAAAGGGCAAACCGGCAGTGATGTCGGGGCGCAATGCTTCCGGTCTCGATCGTGGATCCAGATAGCGGGGTTTCCCTGGGTGAGGGGTGGTTTTTGTGGCAGGTCCATTGCCAGTTGTCTGCGCCCATCATGCAGGTTGCGATTGTTCTTTGCCTTGGTGACCAATGCCAAGACAAAACAAGGAAGATAACAATATGCAACAGCTCTTCAGACCCAGCAGGCTTGCCATGCTGGTCGCCCTTGCGGCCGCGCCCGCGTGGGCTCAGGCCGCTTATCCCGCCTATAAATCCGGTACTACCTACAAGGCTGGCGATATCGTCAGCAACGTCGGTGCCCTCTACGAGTGCAAAGAATTCCCCTATTCAGGCTGGTGCGGGGCATCCCCCTATCACTATGAGCCGGGGGTAGGGGTGGTCTGGGCAGATGCCTGGAAGCCCTATGGTGGCGAGGTGCCTCCTCCTGCGCTCGGTGTGGCAGTCAGCTCACCGGCTGCCGGTGCCAGCTTCAACGAAGGTACCAGTGTGGCGCTGGCGGTGACCTTGAGCGGCCCGGTAACGGCCTTGGCCCGGGTGGAATATCTTGTTGACGGCAAGCTGGTCGCCACGGCGAGCGCCTCGCCCTGGAGTGCCAGCTGGAGCGCCGCCGGAGTGGGAGGCCATACCCTCAAGGCACGGGCGCTGGATAAAGACGGCAAGGTGCTGAGCGAAGCGGATTCGAGCTTCAACGTCGCCGCCGTTGTGGCGCCAGAGGCCCCCAAGGCGAGCATCAGCAGCCCGGCCAATGGAGCCAAGGTGACGCTGGGTCGCAGTGTGGCGGTGAGCGGTAACGTCACCGATGCCAACAACGATGTGGCCAAAGTCGAGCTCTATGTCGACGGCAAGAAGGTGGGCGAAGATACCACTGCCCCCTGGCAGGTGAACTGGACGCCGGATGCCAAAGGCAGTGCCGCCCTCAAGCTGGTGGCCACTGACAAGAGCAATCTGAGCGGCGAGTCGGCGGCGGTGACCGTCAATGTCGAGGAGGCCGCGCTGCCGCCCACCGGTGGCAACCTCTCTTGTGACATTCGCCAGGTCTATCGCCCGGATGGCTACGAGTGCATGGGGGATGACCATGCCCGCCGGGTCATCGGCTACTTCACCTCCTGGCGCACCGGCAAGAACGGCCTGCCTGCCTATCTGGTGAGCGATATTCCATGGAACAAGATCACCCACATCAACTACGCCTTTGCGGCGGTGGATGAGCAGAGCCACACCATCAAGGTGGACGATGCAGCCACCAAGATGACTTGGGATGGCGTGCCGGGTGCCGAGATGGATCCTGAATTCGCCTACAAGGGCCACTTCAACCTGTTGTCGAAGTACAAGAAGCAGTATCCGGACGTGAAGACCCTCATCTCGGTCGGCGGCTGGGCCGATACCCGCGGTTTCTACACTGCCACTACCAAGGGGGACTGCTCGGTCAATACTGCCGGTATCAACACCCTGGCTGACTCGGCGGTGAATTTTATCCGCCAGTACGATTTTGACGGGGTCGATATCGACTACGAATACCCCACCTCGATGAAGGATGCGGGCAATCCCAACGACTTCCCGCTCTCCAACCAGTGCCGGGCCAAGCTGTTTGCCAACTACGAGGTGCTGATGAAGACCTTGCGGGCGCGGCTCGACAACGCCGGTAACGAAGATGGCCGCAAGTATATGCTGACCATCGCCTCACCGGCCTCGGCCTATCTGCTGCGCGGGATGGAGAACTTCCAGGTCACCCAGTACCTCGACTACGTCAACCTGATGACCTATGACTTCCACGGCGCCTGGAACCACTTTGTCGGTCACAATGCGGCCCTGTTCGACAACAATGCTGACCCCGAGCTCTCCCATTGGGGCGTCTATACCCAGACCCAGTTTGGCGGTATCGGTTACCTCAACGCCGCCTGGTCTGCCCACTACTTCCGCGGTGCGCTGGCGGCTGGCAAGATCAACGTTGGCGTGCCCTATTACACCCGCGGTTGGCAGGGGGTAAGCGGTGGCAGTCACGGGTTGGGTGGCAAGGCAGCCCTGCCGAGCCAGAACGAGTGCCAGCCGGGCACTGGTGGCAGCACCATTCCGTGCGGCAACGGGGCGGTCGGCATCGACAACATCTGGCATGATCTGGATAAGAACGGCAAAGAGATCGGCGGTGGCGCCGTGCCCATGTGGCATGCCAAAAACCTGGAGCATGCAGCCAGCCTTGGCATCACCACGCTGCCGAGTTATGGCACTGCCTGGGGTCTGGATCCCAACAATCCGGCGCACGTGATGCAGGGCACGTATGTGCGTTACTACGATGACAAGGCCCACGCGCCCTGGCTGTGGAACGAAGAGAAGAAGGTGTTCCTCTCAACCGAAGATGAAGAGTCCATGGGCCACAAGCTCGACTACATCATCAAGCGCGGTCTGGGTGGCGTGATGTTCTGGGAGATGGCTGGTGACTACGCCTTCGATCCGGCCAAGAACGAGTACGGCATGGGCAGCACCCTGACCACCCTGGCTTATGAGAAGTTTGCCAAGGCAACTCCGTACAACACCAAGCAAAACGATCTGGCTGCGCCGAGCGCCCAGCTCGACATCCAGGTCAGCCTCTCCGGCTTCAAGGAAGGGGACTCCAACTACCCGATCAACCCGAAACTCAAGCTGGTCAACAAGTCGACCCAGACCATTCCGGGCGGCGCGCGCATCGAGTTTCTGGTGCCCACCTCCACCTCTGACACCATCACGGATCAGAGTGGCATGGGCCTGAAAGTGGTGGAGAGCGGTGGCAACGACAATTCGGAAGGCATTGCCAACGAGAAGGACTTCCACAAGGTCGCCATGAACCTGCCGGGATGGCAGACTCTGGCACCGGGGGCCGAGATTGAAGTCGCCATGACCTACTACCTGCCCGCCGCTGGCGTGCCAAGCGGCATGCGCATCATCAGCGGCAGCCAGACCATTGGTCTCAAGGCCGAGTTCCCGACCCTGCCGGAGGCCGTGCTGGGTTCGGGGGGTGGCGAGAATCCGGGCACCAGCTGCAGCAGCCAGAACGTCAATCCGGCGGCCTACAAGGCCTATCCGAGCTGGCCGCAGGGGGATCATGCCAATGGCGGCGATCGCATCACCCATAACAAGGTAGTGTGGCAGGCGAACTGGTGGACCAGCAGCGAGCCCAAGGCAACCGATGGCAGCTGGAAGTCTGTCTGTAGCTATTGATTTTAAAATCAATGAGATAAGTGAGGCTTCGGCCTCACTTTTTTTGTCTGGTTGGTCGCTCTGGTTGAAAATGCGCCTGCCTTTCCTGGCGGGCAGCCTCTATAATAGAGTCGATTAATAATCAGATGGATATCAGCGTATGGCGAGTATATTGGATTCCGTTGATCAACGAACTCAACTGGTGGGTGAAAACCGCCTTGAGTTGTTGATGTTTCGTCTCGGCACCCGTCAGATGTTCGCCATCAACGTCTTTAAGGTACGGGAAGTGGTCAAGTTGCCCCATCTCAGCAAGATGCCGGGCTCCCATCACAATATCAGCGGGGTGGCCAATATCCGCGGTACCTCGATCCCGGTGATCAACCTGCGCAGCGCCATCGGTATGCGCCCCATGCCCATCGACAGTGAATCCAACCTCATCATCACCGAGTACAACCGTACCATTCAGGGCTTTCTGGTGGGGCAGGTGGCCAACATCGTCAACATGACCTGGAAGGATATACTGCCACCGCCGCGCTCTGCCGGGCGCGCCAACTACCTCACCGCCATCACCCGCATTCCCGAAGATGGGGTGGATCAGATCGTCGAGATCATCGATGTAGAGAAGGTGCTGGCGGAGATCATCACCTATGACATCCGGATCTCTGAAGAGGTGCTGGATCGGGAGATCCTGCCCGAGATGCATGGCCGCAAAGTGCTGATCGTCGATGACTCCAGCACCGCCCGCAATCTGGTGCGCGAGACCCTGGGCCAGCTTGGGCTTGAGGTGATCGAGTGTCAGGATGGTTTGCAGGCGCTGACCCTGCTCAAGGGGTGGTGCGATGCTGGCAAGAAGGTGACCGACGAGATCCTGCTGATGATCACCGATGCCGAAATGCCGGAGATGGACGGCTACCGCCTGACCCACGAGGTACGCAGCGATCCGCGTATGTCCGATCTCTTTATCACCCTCAACACCTCCCTGAGCGGCAACTTCAACGAAGCCATGGTCAAGAAGGTGGGGTGCGACCGCTTTATCTCCAAATTCCAGCCCGACTTGCTGGTCGGCGTGGCCCAGGAGCGGCTGCGCCAGGTGCTGGAAAGTTGAGACGCTGCCTGCCGGTTATGCTAAATCAGTAACAAAACATCCCGCTTCGGCGGGATGTGTTGTTATTAGGTATTGGCGATGGATTGGTTGAAGCAAGGTGCCATGCCGAGATCGTCGACCATTCAAAACATCCAAGTTTGGCGGGATATTTTGTTATGGGATATTGGTGATAGACGGCGGGCTTATTGGCTGAGCAGCGGCTCCATAAAGCGGGCGACTTTATCGCGGATTTGGGGCTGGGCCGCCGGGGTGGGATGAATACCATCGTTCATCATAAGTTCAGGGCGCAGCGCAATATCATCCATAAAGAAGGGCAGCAGAGGCAGATCGTTAGCCTGGGCCAACTCGGGAAAGATCTGTTCGAACTGGCGCAGATAGCGGGCACCGTAGTTGCGGGGCAGCTGGATTTGAGTCAACACCACACGGGTCTGCTGCTCCTTGGCGAGCGCGATCATGCTGGCCAGATTCTGGCGGGTAATGGTCGGTGCGAAGCCGCGCAGGCCATCGTTGCCCCCCAGTTCGATCAGCAGCCAGTCCGGTTTGTGCTCTTTCAGCAGAGCGGGCAGACGGGCCAGCGCCCCCTGGGTCGTTTCACCGCTGATGCTGGCATTGAGCAGGGTGTGTTTTCCCCCCTCCTCCTGCCATTTCTGGTTGAGCAGGGCAGGCCAGCTCTGCTCAACCTGCATCTGATAGCCGGCGCTCAGGCTGTCACCCAGCACCAGCAGGGTCTGGGCCTGAGCCGACGAGAGCAGGCTGCCGAGGCCAACGAACAAGGCAAACAGAATACGCACCATCAATTCAACTCCCGCTATGGATTGTCATCAAGGGATTGGAACAAAGGATACAGAGCATGAGTTCAACCCCCATTATTGTCGTCAAGGGCCTCGGCAAATCGGTTCGCCTCGGCCAGGAAAGCCTCACCATCCTTGAAGGGATCGATCTGCAAGTCAATAGCGGCGAGACGGTGGCCCTGGTTGGTGCCTCCGGCTCCGGCAAGTCCACCCTGCTGGGATTGCTGGCCGGGCTCGATATGCCGAGTCAGGGAGATATCGAGATCCTCGGCAAATCCCTTGGCGAGCTGGATGAGGAGGGGCGGGCCCGATTGCGCGCCGAGCAGATCGGTTTTGTGTTCCAGTCGTTCCTGCTGCTTCCGACCATGACGGCGCTGGAGAATGTGATGCTGCCCGCCGAGCTGCGCGGTGAGCGGGATTGCGAACCAAGAGCCCGCGAGCTGTTGGCCGCGGTCGGGCTTGGCGAGCGGTTGCACCATCTGCCGCCACGGCTCTCCGGCGGTGAGCAGCAGCGGGTGGCCATTGCCCGCGCCTTTATGACCCGCCCCAGTCTGCTGCTGGCGGACGAGCCGACCGGCAACCTCGACAGCAAGACCGGCGAGAAGGTGATCGAGCTGCTGTTTGAACTCAATCGCAAGCACGGCACCACGCTAGTGGTCGTGACTCATGACCATCAGTTGGCCGAGCGCTGCCAGCGGCAAGTTGTCATGACGGCGGGTCGGCTGGATCGCGAGGTGGCCCATGATGTGGTGTAACGGGGTGAGCTGCGGGTCAAGCGGGAGATGCAAGGGATGATGCAGTGGCGATTGGGATGGCGACTGCTGCGCCGGGAAGGTTTCAGCGGCGAGCTGCGCTGGTTTGTGCTGGCGCTAGCGCTTAGCGTGGCGTGCGTCTTGAGTGTGGCATTGGTGGCGGATCGGCTCGATGCCGGACTCAAGGCGTCGGGCCGCGACTTTATCGGGGCGGATCGGGTGTTGCGTACTGCCGCTGCTCTGCCGGATGGCTGGCTGGCCCGAGCGAAACAGGATGGCTTGGCGGTGCAGACCACCGTCAGCTTCAACAGCATGCTGTTTCACGGTGATGCGTTGCAGCTCGCCTCCATTCGGGCAGTGCCCGACGGTTTTCCCTTCTACGGCAAGCTCACTCTGGAACCTGCCCGCGCCCCGGCTCCCGGCGAGATCTGGCTCTCCGCCCGGGTGATGCAGCTGCTCAAGGCCAAAACGGGGGATGAGCTGGAGGTAGGCAATGCGGTGCTCAAGGTGGCAGGCCTGCTTGGCGAGGAGCCGGATCAGGGCTTCAGTCCCTTCCTGTTGGCGCCGCGTGCACTGATCCACAGTGCCGATATCGAAGCGACCGGCGCCCTGCTCCCCGGCAGTCGCCAGCAGTGGCGCTATCTGTTCAAGGGGCCGCGGGAATCGCTGGCCCGTTACGAGCAATGGTTGTTGCCGAAATTGCAGGCCGGACAGAAGTGGATCAAACCGGATGACAGCGAATCCCAAGTGGGCCGCTCGCTGGCCAATGCTGAACGTTTCTTCCGGCTCTCCTCGCTAAGCGGGGTGTTGCTGGGGGCGTTGGCGATGGGGATTGCGGTGCGCCACTTTGCCGAGCGCCAGACCAATATGGTGGCGCTGCTCAAGACGCTGGGGGCATCACGTCGCTCGCTCTGGCAACTGATGGGAACCCTGCTGCTGTCGCTGACGCTGATTGGTGCGCTGCTGGGTCTGGTGGCGGGCACAGCCATGCAGTGGATCACCTTGCAACTGCTGGGGGACCTGCTGCCGCCGGATCTGCCGCCCCCCTCCTGGCGCCCCTTTGCGCTGGGGGTGGCGGTGGCGCTCTTTATCACCCTGCTGCTCGCTTTTGTGCCCTTCTTGCGGCTGCTGAAAGTGCCGCCGCTGCGGGTATTGCGCCGGGAGCTGGAGGCGGGTATTCCCCCCTGGCTGGCCCTGCCGGTCGGCCTGTTCGGGCTGTTTGCGCTGGTCTGGGGCTTTACCGCCGATGTACGGCTGGCGCTGGGTCTGGTGGGTGGCATGGGCTTGCTGATGGGGCTGCTGGCCCTGCTGGCGGCGCTGATGTTGCGGCTGGGAGCGAGAGTGAGCGGGCCTCATGCCTTGCGGCTGGCGCTGGCCCACCTGTCGCGCGAGCGCAGCAGCGGCCTGTTTCAGCTGGCGGGCTTTGCGCTGGCGCTGATGCTGTTTGGCTTGCTCTGGGCGGCCCGGGTCGATCTGCTGGATGAGTTTTCGGCTCGTCTCCCGGTTGATGCGCCCAACCGTTTTCTGGTCAATGTGGCGGAGAACGAGCGGGAGGGGATCCTGAGCGAACTGGCGGCGGCCGGGGCCAACACTTCCGACTTCTACCCCATGGTGCGCGGCAGGCTGACCCATATCGCTGGTGAGGCGGTGGGCGAGGGGGCCAGCAGTGGCCGCGAGGGGGTCGATCGGGAGCTCAACTTCACTACCACGGCAACCCTGCCAATCGACAACAAGCTGGTGGCCGGGAAATGGCTTGCCGGACCCGGCGAGGTGTCGGTGGATAGTGAGCTGGCCAAGCGACTCGATATCAAACTGGGGGACATGCTCGCCTTTACCATCGAGGGGCGCAGCTTCGGCGCCAGGGTTACCAGTTTGCGCAGCATCAAGTGGGACAACATGCGCCCCAACTTCTACATGATCTTCTCCGAGGATCTGCTGGCACCCTTCTCCCGAACCTGGCTTGGTAGCTACCGGCTGCCCGAGGCGGGGCGCACTGCCGAGGTGGAGTTGATCCGCCGTCACCCCACGGTGAGCCTTATCGATGTGGATGACCTGATTGCGCGGCTTACTCAGGTATCGGAGCAGGTGAGCCGGGCGCTGGCGCTGATGCTGGGGCTGGTGACAGTGGCCGCACTGCTGGTGCTGCTGACCCAGACCCAGGCTAGCATGGCCCAGCGTCGGCGCGAGCTGCTGTTGATGCGCACTCTGGGTGCCAGCAGTGATCTGCTCAGGAAGATGCTGCGCTGGGAGCTGGTGGCCAGTGGTGCGCTGGCGGGGTTCTGTGCCGCCATGGTGGTAGAGCTCTGCTCCTTTGGCCTGCAGTGGTGGTGGTTCGAGGGGCAGTGGCAGTTCCACTGGGCCATCTGGTTTGGCCTGCCGACGCAGGGGGCACTGCTGGTGACGCTGGCGGGGCAGGGGATGCAGCGCCAGCTGCTGGCTGGCACCCTGAGCGATCGGCTGCGGGGTCTGGGTCAGGGACTGTTGTAATCCCGACAGCGCGAGCCGATGCCACAGAGTGCAATAGCGCAGCCACAATAAACAAGCAGCCCGGCCATTGGCCGGGCTGCTTGTTATGCGAGGTGCTGACGAGCGGATGCAGCGAGCGGGTGTGAGTTAGCGGGGCTCACGCAGAAGATTGGTGAGGGCGCTCGGCAGCTCGGGATAGCTGAAGTGAAAACCGGCCTGTTGCAGCCGTGCTGGTATCACCTTTTGTCCGGTCAGCAGCAGATCGGCCGCCTCCCCCATCACCAGTTGCAACAGCGGCGCCGGGACGAAGAAGAGGTGTGGACGGTGCAGCGTGGTGGCAAGGGTCTGGCTGAACTCCCGGTTGCTGACCGGATGGGGCGCAGTGCCGTTGAAGATGCCGCTGCACTCTTCGTGATCCAGCAAGAACAGCATGGCGCGCACCAGATCCTGCACATGGATCCAGCTCATCATCTGGCCGCCCGATCCCATGGGGCCGCCGAGTCCGAGTCGGTAGGGGGGGAGCATTTTGGGCAGGGCGCCGCCATCCATGCCAAGCACCAGCCCGATCCGCACGATACAGACCCGGGTTTGGCGGCTCTGGGCCTCCTGCGCCAGGGTCTCCCACTGCTGGCAGAGCTGGTGGGTAAACTCGTCGTTGGGAGAGCGGCACTGCTCGTCGAGGGTTTCGGTGCCCTGTCTGCCATACCAGCCGATGGCGGAGGCGTTGATCAGCACCTTGGGCGGCGTGCTGGATAGCTTGATGAGATCTACCAGCTGCTCGGTCAGCAGCCAGCGGCTATCGCAGAGCAGCTGTTTGCGCGACTCGCTCCAGCGTCCGGCGGCGATGGGTTCACCGGCCAGATTGATCACTGCGTCCACGTCATTGAGGTCATCGAGCCGGTCGAGGTTATCCAATACCTTGATATCGTGGCCCAGCAGGGAGTAAGCGCGGCTCCCCTGCCTGCTCAATACCACGACCTCGTGATTGACCTTGAGATGGGCAACCAGCTTGCGGCCGATAAAGCCGGTCCCTCCGGTAATAAGAATCTTCATCGCTGCATGCTCCTGCTGCCGTTTGCTCAACTTTAATGGTGTGGCTTCCCTTCAACAAGTGAGACGTGCTTCGGGAGTTTTCTGTTTGACGTTTGTTAACTCTATCCTCTTCTTACGACATATTGTTGAACAATAGTTTGAATTGATTGATTTTTGTTGGGTGGACATTTGTTGAACAATCGCTATTATGGCGACCCTTTTCGCCTGTCCACCGAGGCTGTCACCCATTATCGAGCATCAAAGAGGCCGCCATGCCATTTCGTCGTTTGAAACTTCGCCAGCTTTACTCGAGGATTCTCTTGGCGCTGCTGATGGGGGGCGGGATCCTGCTGCTGGGGGTTGTTGCCGTTATCTGGCAGACGGTGACGGAGACAGAGCGTGATGCCGATTCACGGTTGCAGCATGCCCGTGTGATGTTTGAGCGCTCCATCGGCCATGCCCAGCAGGCGGCCATCAATGTGAAGGGGATGCTTGGTCACTCGTGCAAGGAGGCGGCACAACTGCTGCGCGAACAGGTGGCCACGGTGCCTTATGTCCGTTCCGCCAATCTGGCTGTAGGCAGCCACATCTATTGCACCTCGCTCTATGGTGACTACGATGGCCCCTTCAATCCCGACCGCTATGTGGATGGCAGGTTGCAACTGCTGCCAGGCAATGAGGTCACACCGGATCGCCCCTTGATCGTGCTGCGTCATGAAACGGACAAGGGGAGTGTGCTGATCGGTGTAGATGGCTACTACCTGCGCAATACCCTGGAGATCTCCAGCAAGAACTCCCCGATGGCTCTGGTGGTGGGGCAGAGGGCACTGTTTGGCTCAGGTCAGGTCGGGGCGGCGCCCTCTCCGACAGAAGAGGGTTATATTGCCCTCGCTTCGGCCGATTTCCCCTATCAGGTCGTCACCCGGGTCACGGTGCATGACTACTGGAGCCACGCATGGCGATACTCCAGATATACCTTGATCCTCTCTCCGTTGCTGGCGCTGCTGATTGGATTCGGCACCTTCAGGCTGATGGGGCGTAGCAGCTCGCCAGCGGAGGAGCTAAAGCGGGCGTTGATCGAAGAGGAGTTTGTCCCCTACCTGCAGCCGGTGGTCTCCGGTGAGGATGAGCAGTGGCGTGGCTGTGAGGTGCTGATGCGCTGGCAGCATCCCAAGCAAGGGATGATCTCGCCGGATCGCTTTATTCCGCTGGCGGAAGATAGCGGGCTGATCGTGCCCATGACCAGCTTGTTGATGGCGCAGGTGCGCGATCACTTCTCCCCTTATGCCCGCAAGTTGCCGGCAAAGTTCCATTTTTGTTTCAATATCAGCGCCAAGCACTTTCAGGACCTTGACCTGTTGGCTGACTGCAAGGCCTTTCTCGACGCGTTTAAGGACAATCCCGTTGATTTGGGGCTGGAGCTGACTGAGCGTGAACTGCTGGTGGCTGATGAGACTACCGCTCAGATGTTTGCCGAATTGCGTAAACTGGGCGTGTTGATCTCTATCGATGACTTTGGCACCGGTCACTCCAGTCTCACCTATCTGCAACAGTTTCAGGTCGATGCACTCAAGATTGATCGGAGCTTTGTAGAGATGATCGGCACGGATGCACTCTCCAGCCATATCGTTGAAAACGTGATTGATCTGGCGAAGCGACTTGAATTGATCCTGATCGCGGAGGGGGTCGAGAAGCAGTCGCAGGCGGACTACCTGCGGGCGCGCCACGTTGACTATCTGCAAGGGTATCGTTACAGCCGCCCCATCCCGATGAAGCAGTTTTGCAAGACCCTGTTTGGCTGAACGGTTGAATGGGGAGCATAAAAAAACCAGCGATCGCCGCTGGTTTTTTGTTGGTACCGTTTGTCTGACGATCAGAGCATGCGCTGGAGGGCGCGAGCCAAGCGTTTGACCCCCTCCTCGATGGTTGCTTCATCGACGCAGGAGAAGCTCAGGCGCAGGGTGTTCTTGATCTCGGGGCGCACGTAGAAGGGTGCGCCGGGTACGAAGGCCACCTTCTCCTTGATCGCCTCGTCAAATAGCGCCATGGCACTGATGTGGGCTGGCAGGGTCAGCCAGAGGAACATGCCCCCTTCCGGTCGGGTGTAGCTGACACCGGGCGGGCAGTGACGGGCCAGCGCGGCCTCCATGGCGGCACGCTGGCGGCCATAGACCTCCTTGATCTTCTCCAAGTGAGCGTCGAGGGAGTTGTCGGTCAGGAAGCGGTGCAGTACCTGCTGGCTGAAGGCGTTGCTGTGCAGATCGGTCGCCTGCTTGGCGATGGTCACCTTCTTGCGCAGCCACTCCGGCATCACCATCCAGCCCAGACGGAAGGCGGGCACCACGGTTTTCGAGAAAGAGCCGAGCAGCACGGTATTGTTTGGCGCCAGCTTGGCAATCGGGGGGAGATGCTCGCCCTCGAAGCGCAGCTCGCCGTAGGGATCATCTTCCACCATCAACAGATCGTGGCGCACCAGTCGCTCGGCCAGTGCCTCGCGGTTGGCACGGCTATAAGAGACACCGCTCGGGTTCTGGAAGTTGGGCACGCCGTAGAGCAGCTTGGCACTGGATCCGCTTGCCAGCAGCGCATCCAGCGCCGCCAGATCCAGACCCTCTTCTTCAAGGGTGATCGGCTTGAAGGTGGGCTGGTAGACAGAAAAAGCCTGAATGGCACCAAGGTAACCCGGCTCTTCGATGATGAGATCCTGACCCTCGTCGATCAGCACCTTGCCCAGCAGATCCAGCGCCTGCTGGGAGCCGCTGGTGATCAGGATGTTGTCCGGATTGACCTGCATGCCGTGGCGGGCCAGATAGCGGTCGGCAATATATTGGCGCAGCGGGGCGAAGCCCTCGGTCGCCGCATATTGCAGGGCTGCAGCCCCTTGCTCGCGCAGCACATCCTGACAGGCCTGATCGATCGCCTTGACCGGAAACAGGTGGGGATTGGGCAGGCCACCAGCGAAGGAGATGATCTCCGGATTGGCGGCAACTTTGAGGATTTCACGGATAAAGGAAGGTTCAACCTTCTCGAAGCGCTGGGCAAAAAACGGCTGCATAGACAATTCTCTCGGCATGTGGGCGGTCGCTCCATTCGACCGCCAGGTTATCCGTTTGTATCAGATTTCAGAAATGAGGCAATGATTGTCACAAAAATCGCCAAAAAAGGGCTGGAACGACTCTGCTGCGGATTATATTGGACGGTTAGTCGGTATGGTGATGCCAGTGAGGGGGCAGGGAAGTGGATGGCCGGAATATTTGTTGCGCGAAACACTTGCGCCTTGGGCCTATCTTGGGATAATTCGCTCCCCTGTTTTCGCGGGTCGATGAAATGCCGAGCCGCGAGCGGTCCCGCTCGGGATCGAACACAAGATGTATTACCCGGATTGATGAAATAACGAGACCATTATGCCTGTGACCCAAGATGTATTTAACGAAGACGGCAAGTTCATGCGCAAGATCCGCAGCTTTGTCCGTCGCGAAGGCCGCCTGACCAAAGGGCAGGAGAAGGCCCTGGAAGAGCTCTGGCCGGTCATGGGCATCGATTTCGAGCCAAAGCAGCTCGATCTGGTCGCGCTGTTTGGCCGTGAAGCACCTGTGGTGCTGGAGATCGGTTTTGGCATGGGCGCCTCTCTGGTTGAGATGGCCAAGAATGCCCCCGAGAAGAACTTCATCGGCATTGAAGTACACTCCCCGGGCGTGGGTGCCTGTCTGGGCAGCGCTCAGGAAGCGGGCGTCACCAATCTGAAGGTGATCTGCCACGATGCGGTCGAGGTGCTGGAGCACATGATCCCGAACGGTTCACTCTCCTGCCTGCAGCTCTTCTTCCCGGATCCCTGGCACAAGAGCCGTCACCACAAGCGCCGCATCGTACAGCCTGCGTTTGCCCAGGATATTCGCCAGAAGCTGGCCATCGGTGGCGTGTTCCACATGGCGACTGACTGGGAAAACTATGCCGAGCACATGCTGGAAGTGATGAGCGCCGCCGAGGGTTACGAGAACACCTCTGCCACCGGCAACTGGGTGCCGCGTCCGGACTGGCGTCCGCTGACCAAATTTGAACAACGTGGCCACCGTCTCGGCCACGGGGTTTGGGATCTGATTTTCAAGCGTGTCAGCTAAGCTGGCACGTCAACACACCTAGCGTATCAACTAACTTGAGGAGCTATCATGGCCAATCGTAGCCGCCGCCTGCGCAAGAAACTGCGCGTCGATGAATTCCAGGAAATGGGTTTCGACATCAGTTTCAACTTCCCGGTCGGCACTGCCGAAGAGACCATCGATGCGGTAGTCGATGCGATGATCGATGAGGTTGTTGAACCCCGTAAACTGGCTTTTGCCGGCTCCGGTCACCTGGCCTGGGAAGGGATGATCTGCACCCAGCAACTGGGCAAGTGTACCGAAGAAGACCGCGCTGCCGTCAAATCCTGGCTGGAAGGCAAGGGGATGGAAGCCGTGGTCGTTACCGAGTTGTTCGACCTCTGGTACGGTGAACCGGCCTGATACAAGGTTGCCGCATCTGGCGCCTTGTTGTGGGTAACTGAAAAATCCCGCCGCTGGCGGGATTTTTGTCAGTGGGGATGGGATCTCCACCGCTGTTTTAGTCATGGAATCGCTTATTGCTTATGGTGTTGTCATCCGAATTACTGGCCAGCATCCTTGAAGAGGTGCGCCCGTTGCTGGGACAAGGCAAGGTGGCCGACTACATTCCGGCACTGGCTCAGGTACCGGCCGATCGGCTTGGTATCGCAGTCTGTACCGTCGAGGGGGAGCTGTTCACTGCCGGTGACGCTTTTGAACCCTTCTCCATCCAGAGTATCTCCAAGGCCCTGAGCCTGACCCTGGCACTCACTCTCTATCAGGAGGAGGAGATCTGGGTCCGTGTCGGCAAGGAGCCCTCCGGCCAGCCCTTCAACTCGCTGGTACAGCTCGAGTTCGAGCAGGGGATCCCCCGCAACCCCTTTATCAATGCCGGAGCGCTGGTAGTGAGCGATCTGCTGGAGACCCGCCTCACTGCGCCCCGTCAGCGTACCCTCGAGCTGGTGCGCCGACTCTCGGGCAACCCAGCCATCATGGCGGATCAGGTCGTCGCTCGCTCCGAATATCAGCACTCTGCCCGCAACGCCGCCATCGCCTATCTGATGAAGGCCTACGGCAACTTCGAAAACGAAGTGGACAAGGTGCTGCAAAGCTACTTCAATGCCTGTGCCATCCGCATGAGCTGCGTCGATCTGGCGCGGGCATTCATCTATCTGGCCAACCGTGGTGTGCCACTGGGCGAGAGCGTACCGCTGCTGCCCGCCCGCACCACCAAACAGGTCAACGCCCTGCTCGCCACCTGCGGCCTCTATGACGAGGCGGGCGATTTTGCCTATCGGGTCGGCATGCCGGGCAAATCGGGGGTCGGCGGCGGTATCATCGCCCTGATCCCGGGCGAGCTCTGCGTCTGTGTCTGGTCGCCCGAGCTCAACAAAGCCGGCAACTCGCTGGCGGGCACGGCGGCGCTGGAGCTGCTGGCCGAGCGGCTGGGTCGCTCCATTTTTTAACCTTGTTCACTATGAATCGAGAAATCACCATGAAACGACATCTTCGCTTCCTGCAGGCCGCGCTGGCGACCTTACTGCTCTGGTGTGCCCTGCCCGCCGTGGCAGGGGAGTTGCCACCGCTCTCGCTGGCCGATGCCAAGGCCAAACAGGCTGTCATCCTGGATACCCGCGCCAGCTACTTCTATCAGGGGTGGCCGATGGAAGGGGAGAAGCAGGGCGGCCATGTGGCGGGCGCCGAGAACCTCTCTGCCGAGTGGAAATACAGCGATGAAGAGTGGCCAAAGGCCCTCGAGATCAAGGGACTGAAGGCCGATCGTCCGGTTGCCCTCTACGGTGCGTCCCGCGAAGTGGCCGAGGTGGCCCGTCTGCTGCGCAAGCAGGGGATCAAGCAGCTGTTCGAGCTGCAAGGGTGGCAAGCCGCACCGCGCGAGTCGCTGGCACGCTGGCAGCAGCTGGTCTATCCGCGCTGGTTGGCGGATCTGCAAGAGGGCAAGCCGGTTGCCGCTGCGCCCAAGGGTGACTGGAAGTTGTTTGAAGTGGATTGGGGTTCACCCAAGGCCTACCTCATCAGTCACATCCCGGGGGCAGGTTATATCGATACCAACAGCCTCGAAGAGGAGCCGCTGTGGAACAAGGTCTCTGACGAAGCGCTCAAGAAGCTGCTGCTGGATAACGGCATCCGTCACGACACCACCGTCATCCTTTACGGTCGCAACACCATGGCGGCCGCCCGAGCCGCGCACCTGATGATGTATGCGGGGGTGGAAGATGTGCGCCTGCTGGACGGTGGTCTGGATGCCTGGTTTATCCAGCACCTGCGCACCGAAACTGGTCTGCCCAACAAATATGAGCCGGTGAAGGAGTTTGGCGTGGCCATTCCCGCTCACCCCGAGTACTACACCACGCTAAGTCAGGCGAAAGAGCTGCTCAAGAAGCCCGATAGCGCGCTGGTCAGTGTGCGTACCTGGGACGAGTTTGTCGGCAACACCTCAGGTTACAGCTACATCAAGCCGAAGGGCGATATTCCGGGGGCCAAATGGGGTCATGGTGGCGTCGATGCCAACAGCATGAGCGACTTCCACAACCCGGACGGCACCATGAAGCCGGCCCGCGAGATCCTCGCCATGTGGGACCAGTGGAACATCGAGCCAACCCAGCAGGCGGCGTTCTACTGCGGTACCGGCTGGCGAGCCTCCGAGGCCTTCTTCTACGCTTGGCTGATGGACTGGAAACAGATCAGCGTCTACGACGGTGGTTGGTACGAGTGGAGTTCCGATCCCAAGAACCCGACCGTGACCGGTGAGCGTCAGCCCGCCAAGTCATGATTGCGTTCTTGCGCTGAACAGAAGAGGCCGGACAGAGATGTCCGGCCTTTTTCATTGCGCTCGCCACCCGGCCAGATAACTAGGCTAAGTCGCTGATTATTGACGGCGATCCCGCTTTGCTCATCGCGCCATCCCGTGCCGTGCGATTGAACTAGGCTTCAAGAAACATCCTCGTGGTGAGGATGATCGCAGAAGAGGCCGCAATGAAAAAACTGATGATGATCCTGGTGTGCACTCTGGGGCTGGTGGCATGCAGCTCCCAATACATCATGAGCACCAAGGATGGCAAGATGATCACCACAGAGAGCAAACCCAAGCTGGACGAGAGCACCGGCATGTATCGCTATTACGATCATGAAGGGCGCGAGGTAATGATCAAGAAAGATGACGTGACCCAAATTATGGAACGCTAAGCGCTCTCTTGCCGCAAGGGCCGCTATCTGCGGCTCTTCTCTTTTTGCCGAAAAGTCGTGCTGTTTTCTCTGTTGATCCCCGCACATTCGCAGCAAATTCAGCCGTGATACAGCTTCCGTTATGGTTTAACCCTTATCATCACACTCCATTTTTTATTGGAGGTGTTATGTCCTTGATGTCTATCTGGAATTCCCGTTTTTCTGCACGCAGCTTGCTGGGTGGTGCCTTGCTGGTGGTGGCGTCAGCCAGCCATGCCGGTGACGATCAGTTCACGCTGGGGCGGACTATTTTGCTGGGAGCCGGTGATCATGGTGCGACAATTCCTTTGGTGGTTTGCCGTCAGACCAAATATATCAAGGTGAAGGCAGAGCGTGATTTGACCCTGGATCGGGTGGTGGTGACCTATGGTGGTGATCGTACAAAGACCATTCGTTTCGATCGGGAAATGAGCAGTGATAAAGAGACCGAGTGGAAATCACTGGGCTCGCGCCGTTGTGTGAAAAAAATCGAAGTGTACGGTAATTCAGAGCGCAGCAAAGCGGGCGTAAAAGTATTCGGCCGCAAATAATTGATGTGGTTTTTCTGCGCAGACAGATGAGTTAAAAATAATGGCGAGCCGTGGCTCGCCATTATTTTTTATGGTCGGGTTCGCTATTTTTTCGGCCGAAACGGCTTGATGACAGTTTCATCGCACTCGAGATACGGCCCTTCCATCAAATCGATACAGTAGGGGATGGCGGGGAAGACGGCATCCAGACATTCGCGGATTGATTTGGGCTTGCCCGGCAGATTGACGATCAGGGTATCGTCGCGCAGTCCGGCAGTCTGGCGCGACAGAATGGCGGTCGGCACAAATTTGAGGGATTCGGCCCGCATCAGCTCGCCAAAGCCCGGCATCATGCGATCACATACCGCCTCGGTCGCTTCTGGCGTGACATCCCGCTTGGCCGGGCCGGTGCCGCCTGTGGTGACGATGAGGCAACACTGCTCCTCATCCGCCAGCCGGATCAGGGTTGCTTCAATCTGCTCCTGCTCATCGGGGATCACCTGATAGACAGGTTCCCACTCCGAGGTCAGATAAGCGTTCAGGGTGTCGATGATGGCCTTGCCGGAGAGGTCTTCATAGATGCCCGCGCTGGCGCGATCGCTGACGGTGACGATACCGATTTTTGCCTTGCTCATGGTCTGCTCTTGAATGTCCGATAAAAGTGGCAATTAAAATAACATAATCAGTGAGATATGTTAAACCGTCAGGAGATGACGCGGGTCGGTGAGGGAAGAATAAAGTGTCGAATGAAGCAAAATAAGGCCACCCGGATTTTTATTTGCAATAAAAAACAGAAAATCACAACCTAAAATGTATAAGTGTTTTATCTCGCATGAATTAAAAACAATCGCTTGTTTCCAAACACAATTAAAATAGATAGACACCCTCGTAGTGACCATTGTCCGGTTTAGTCGCCAGTGGATGGATTGAACCCTTTTTAGCCGCGTCGTATATACAGATTTATATGGCTGGGACGTGATGGTGTGGTACCGCAGTGTGTTGCCAGCAATAGTCGCCAAGGAGGGCATATGGAGTTGCCTGATTTTGACACCCTGAAGGAGTTGGCTGCGAGTGAGCCTTCCCGGCTGGATGCCATTCTGGAGCAGCAGATCGACCAGTTGATGGCCCGTGCGAGCCCCGATCAGCAGCGCCGTCTGCGCGGGTTGCAGTTCAAGATTGATGGTCAGCGCCGGCTGGCGAAAAACAATCTTGATAGCTGTATCCGGATTACCAACATGATGCGGGAATCTTTTTATTTGATGCGCAGCGAAATGAGCCAGTTCAGAGAAGAGGGGGACCCTCCGCCTGAAAGCGATGGCAGTGGTAAAATAATCCGTCTGGCGGACTATCGACGTCGCAAATAATCTGCAATAACCCCCTTGAATGATATTTCAGCCAAATCGGTGAGGCCATAATAAAGGGAATTGCTGGCGACCTGATTGTTATGGTTTTTAATGTTAGTCGTAATGTATTTGTGATGTAATTTCTTTTCTCCTTCTTGTAATAACTAATTAGTCAGGTTGTGATAGAGGTGGATGAATAACAGTAAAAGTTAGGCTAATATGGCCGAAATTTTTATTGCTACGACTCGAAGGGATTATGAGAAGTATCACACCAAGACGGGTGTTGTCGCGGGAGCAACAGACAGAGATCACCCGCATTATCGTCAAGGTGGGTCAGATGTTGGCCCAGTTCGGGGCGGAGAGCCGGATCATCGAGCAGACCACGGTGCGGCTGGGGATGGCGCTGGGGCTGGAGAGTGTCGAAATGGCCATCTCTTCCAGTGCCATCGTGCTCACCAGTCTCTATCAGGGGGGTTGCGTCACCACTACCCGGCGGGTGCGCGAACACGGCATCAATATGCAGGTGGTGTGCGAGATCCAGCGGATCTGCATCATGGCGGAAAAAGAGCTGATCGGTGCCCGTGAAGTGCGCCAGCGCCTCGAAGCCATCGTCCCCTTCCACTATCACCCCTGGCTGGTGGTCCCCATGGTGGGGCTCTCCTGTGGTGCCTTTAGCCTGCTGTTTGGCGGTGACTGGCCTATCTTCCTGGTGACCTGCTTCTCGTCTGCCGTGGCGATGCGGGTGCGCCAGCTGATGGCCCGCCATCACCATAGCCCGCTCATCAATTTTGCCGCCACCGGCTTTATCGCTACTTTGCTCTCCTCCAGCGCCACCTTCTTTAACTGGGGTGACCAGCCTTATCTCGCCATGGCGGCCAGCGTGCTGCTGCTGGTGCCGGGCTTTCCGCTGATCAATGCGGTCTCCGACATGGTGAAGGGCTACTTCAACATGGGGCTGGCCCGCTGGGGGACAGCGACCCTGCTGACCATCAGCGCCGCCATAGGTATCATTTTGGCCATGTCGGTCACCGGGATCTGGGGGTGGAAAGTATGATGGATTTGCTCTGGCTACTGGCCAAGGATGCCTTCTGGTCCTCCATTCCGGCGGTGGGGTTTGCCATGTTGTTCAACGTGCCACCACGGATGCTGAAGTATTGCGCCATGGGCGGCGCGCTGGCCCACAGTCTGCGTACCCTGCTGATCCACTATGGCATGCCCATCGAGTGGGCGACGCTGGCGGCGGCGACCACGGTCGGCTTTGTCTGCGTCTACTGGTCTCGCCGTCTGCTGGCGCCTCGTCCGGTGTTCAGCGTTGCCTCCATCATTCCGATGATCCCGGGGAGTTATGCCTTCAAGACCATGATTGCGGTGGTGGAGCTCAACATCAATGGCGTGACCATGGAGTTGATCCAGAGTGCGGTGGAGAACGGCCTCAAGGCGCTCTTTATCGTCGGTGCCCTCAGTTTCGGTTTGGCTATTCCGTCTCTGGTCGTGTATCGTAACCGCCCCATTATATGAATGGTGAAGTGAGATACTGATACCGTGAAGATTTCTATGATTGCTGCCCTCGCGAAAAAGCAGGTGATCGGCAAGAATAACCTGATGCCTTGGCATATGCCTGCTGACTTGGCCCACTTCAAGCGTGTCACCCTCGGTAAACCGGTATTGATGGGGCGCAAAACCTTCGAATCCATCGGTCGACCGCTGCCCGGACGGCGCAATCTGGTGATCAGCCGCAATCCCGACTATCAGGCTGAGGGCATTGAGGTGGTGGGCTCCGTCGAGGCGGCGCTGGCGCTGTTGGCAGGCAGCTCGGTGGAGGAGTTGATGGTGATCGGTGGTGGTCATCTCTATGCCGAGATGTTGCCGAGCGCGGATTGTCTCTACCTGACCCGCATCGATCTGGCGGTGGAGGGGGATACCCGCTTCCCTGCTTTTGACGATGGTCAGTGGCAACGCGTTGATTGTGAGAGCCACCCTGCCGATGAGAAGAACCCGCACCCCTATAGCTTCGAGACCTGGCAGCGCCGCTGACGGACGAATGCTAATGGGCAAATAACAACAAGGGCATCTTCGGATGCCCTTGTTGTTCTGTTGGGTTTTCAAGACGGGATTAGATGCCTGAGCCGTCGTTCTCGCCATTTTCCTCGTGCAAACCGCACTCGCGCTTGAGGCCGAAGAAGCGGGTCTGCTCCTCGCTCATGCCGGGCTCCCATTTGGCGGTGGTGTGGACATCGCCCACCGAGAGATAACCCTGCTCCCACAGCGGGTGGTAGGGGAGGTCGAACTCCTTGAAGTAGTAGAAGACATCCTTGTTGCTCCAGTCGATCACCGGCAGGAACTTGAAGCGGCCGCGCTGGATGCCGAGCACCGGCAGCTTGCCACGGCTGCCGGACTGCTCCCGGCGCAGGCCGGAGAACCAGGTCTGGGCCCCCAGCTCACGCAGGGCGCGGTCCATCGGCTCCACCTTATTGAGCTGGTTGTAGCGGGTAATCCCCTCCACGCCCTGCTCCCACAAGAGGCCAAATCGCGCCTCCTGCCAGGCCGGGCTGAGCTCGGCCCGGTAGATCTTCAGGTTGAGCGCGAGGCGCTCGGTCAGCTCGTCGATGAAACGGTAGGTCTCCGGGAACAGATAACCGGTATCGGTCAGCACCACGGGCACGTCGGCCCGCTCGCGGCTTACCAGATGGAGCATCAGCGCCGCCTGAATGCCGAAGCTGGATGAGAGCACATGCTCCCCCGGCAGATTTGCCAGGGCCCAGCGCACCCGCTCGGGGGCACTCATGGTATCCAGCTCCCGGTTGAGGGGGGCTAGCGCCTCGACTTGCTCCTCACGGCCGAGGGCTAGCAGCGCCTGCAGGTCAAGGCGGCCATCTTCAGTGACATTAAGCGGCAGATTAAGCGGCATAGAAGTCCCTCGCAGAATCGATAACGGGCGCAATCACCCCAACCCGGATCACGAAGTCGCCGAAGCACTCACCCTGATTTCGCTCGGTGGCCCAGCGGCCGATCAACGCGTCGAGTTCGGCCAAAATCTGCGGCTCGGTGATGTTCTCCTGATAGAGGCGCGGAATGCGGGTGCCCTCCAGGTTGCCCCCCAGATGGAGGTTGTAGCGGCCGGGCGCCTTGCCCACCAGACCCACTTCCGCCAGCATGGCGCGGCCGCAGCCGTTGGGGCAACCGGTGACCCGGAAGATGATGGCGTCATCCGCCAGGCCGTGCTTGGCCAGTAAGCCTTCGATGTCGGTGACAAACGCCGGCAGCATGCGCTCCGCTTCAGCCATCGCCAGCGGGCAGGTAGGCAGTGCCACACAAGCCATGGACTGCTTGCGCTGCTCGCTTACGCCGTCATCCAGCAGGCCGTATTGGCGTGCCAGCCCTTCGATGCGGGCCTTCTCGCTGGCAGGCACCCCGGCGATGATCAGGTTCTGGTTGGCGGTCAGGCGAAAATCCCCCTGATGCACCTTGGCGATCTCCAGCATGCCGGTTTTGAGCGGCTTGCCCGGGAAGTCCAGCAGGCGGCCATTCTCGATAAACAGGGTGAGGTGGTGCTTGCCGTCGATCCCCTCGACCCAACCGAAGCGATCGCCCCGGCTGGTGAACTCATAGGGGCGAACCGGCCCGAACTGGATGCCGGCGCGGCTCTCCACCTCGGCCTTGAAGGCTTCGACGCCAACCCGTTCAAGGGTGTACTTGGTCTTGGCGTTCTTGCGGTTTACCCGGTTACCCCAGTCGCGCTGGGTGCTGACCACGGCGGCCGCCACCTCCAGCACGTGGGAGAGCGGAATAAAGCCAAAGTCGCTCGCCTTGCGCGGGTAGGTGCTGGTGTCGCCGTGGGTCATGGCTAGGCCGCCGCCCACCAGCACGTTGAAGCCCACCAGTTTGCCACCTTCGGCAATGGCTACGAAGTTGAGATCGTTGGCGTGGATATCCACGTCATTGTGGGGCGGGATCACCACAGTGGTCTTGAATTTGCGCGGCAAGTAGTTGGAGCCCAGGATCGGCTCCTCATCCTGCCCCAGTTTTTCACCGTCCAGCCAGATTTCCACGTAGGCGCGGGTCTTGGGCAGCAGATGCTCGGAGATCTTCTTGGCCCACTCGTAGGCCTCCTGATGCAGCTCGGACTCCACCGGGTTGCTGGTGCAGAGTACGTTGCGGTTTACGTCGCCTGCGGTGGCGATGGAGTCGATGCCGGTGCTGTTGAGGGTCTGGTGCATCAGCTTGATGTCACGCTTCAACACCCCGTGGAACTGGAAGGTCTGACGGGTGGTCAGGCGGATGCTGCCGTAGAGGCTGTGCTCTTCGGCGAACTTGTCGATGATCTGCCACTGGGCCGGGGTGATGATCCCACCCGGCAGGCGGGCACGCAGCATGACGTTGTGCAGCGGCTCCAGCTTCTGGGCGGCGCGCTCCGGGCGGATGTCGCGGTCATCCTGCTGGTACATGCCGTGAAAGCGGATCAGCTGGAAGTTGTCGCCGTTAAAGCCGCCGGTGAGCGGGTCCTGCAGATCTTGCTCTATGGTGCCGCGCAGGAAGTTGCTCTCGCGCTTGAGGCGCTCGTTGTCGGCCCGCGGCCCTTCGACCGGTCCCGCTTTTGGGTGAGAAAGAGGTTGTTTGCTCATCAATAGACATCCCTTTGATAACGTTTGGCACGACGCAATTCGCTCAAATACTCTTCTGCTTCCTCACGGCTCTTGTGACCGTGTTCGGCAATCACTTCCAGCAGGGCCTCCTGCACATCCTTGGCCATCTTGTTGGCGTCACCACACACATAGAAGTGAGCGCCTGCTTCCAGCCACTGGTAGAGCTCAAGCCCTGCCTCGCGCAGGCGGTCCTGCACATAGATCTTGTTGGTCTGATCCCGGCTGAAGGCTAGCGAGATCTTCGACAGCAGCCCCGATTTCACATAACGCTGCCACTCCACCTGATAGAGGAAATCCTGGGTAAAGTGGGGGTTGCCGAAGAAGAGCCAGTTCTTGCCTTCCGCGCCCTGAGCTTCCCGCTCCTGTATAAAGGCGCGGAACGGGGCGATGCCGGTGCCCGGGCCCACCATGATGACGGGGGTATCGGGATTGGCGGGCAGGCGGAAGTTGTCGTTGTGCTCGATGAATACCCGCACCTCACCATCCTCAATGAGCCGGTCTGCCAGATAGGAGGAGGCGGCGCCAGAGCGCACAGTGCCATCTTCCTGCGGGTAACGCACCACGCCGACGGTCAGGTGTACCTCCTCTTCCACTTCGCTTTGGGCGGAGGCGATGGAGTAGAGGCGCGGGGTGAGGGGGCGCAGCAGGCTGACCAGTTGCTCGGTAGTGAGTGCGGTCGGGAAGCGTTTCAGTACATCCACCACTTGGGCAGAGGCGATCAGTGCATTGACCTGGGCCTTGTCGCCAGCCAGATCTTTCAGCGCTGCGTTGTCCGATATGTCAGCGAGTCCTGTGATAAAGCCGCCGTGCAGCCGGGTCAGTTCGAAGTGACTGGTCAGGGCAGCGCGCAAGGTGCCGTGGGCCGTGGCTTCATCACCGGAGAGGCCGGTCAGGGCCAGCACTTCCCCCACCAGGTCGGCGTCATTGTCGAACCAGACACCGAGGGCATCCCCCGGCTGATAGGTGAGGCCAGAGTCGGCCAGATTGATCTCGATATGGCGGATATCCTTGGTGGAATCCCGGCCGGTGATCTTCTGATTGACCGACAGGCGGGCAGGGAAGGGATTCTCCTTGCTGTACTGGCTGTGGCCAACCGCCTGCTGCACCGCGCTGGCTACGTTGCTGGCCACACCGGTAGAGAGGGTCGTGGCAATGGCGTTGAGTGCCTGCTCGCCCCAACTCTTGGCCGCATCCTGATAATCCACATCGAGGCTCGCGAGCTCATAAATGCGCTCGGCCCCTGCTTTGGCGAGGAAGTTGTCAAAATCTTTGCCGGTCTGGCAGAAAAATTCGTAGGAGCTGTCACCCAGCCCCAGTACCGCGAACTTGAGCCCGTCCAGCTTGCCAATCTTGCCTTTTTTAAGTTGCTCGAACAGATCGACGGCGCTTTCAGGTGGTTCACCCTCCCCGTAAGTGCTCACTACCACCAGCAGGTGGCTCTCTTTCTTGAGCTGCTTGGGTTTGTAGTCGGCCATAGACGCTAGGGTGACCGTTAGGCCGCGGGCCTCGGCCTGCGCCTTGATGGCACTCGCGACCCCTTTGGCGTTGCCTGTCTGGGAGCCGTAGAGAATGGTCAGGCTGCCGCTGGGCGCAGCCACGGCGGCGCTGGCAGCAACGTTCTGGTGACCGCTCTGGGAGAGGCCGTAGAGATATCCGCTCACCCAGGCCAGTTGCTGGGTATTGAGGGTCGAGAGTACCTGGCCCAGCTGACGTTGCTGCTCGTCAGATAGGGGGGAGAGGTAGAATGGGGAATCCTTCAATTGCATCACACGCGTCTTCCATGGTCTGATTTTTGGCCAGATTAAAGGGCGTTTTGGATAACAACAAAGAATAAAAATATCTTCTTTATTCCATTATTGAATTTATAAAGTGATTTGGCGGTAAAGGAGATAGAAAAACGCCCCGCTGTTGCGGGGCGTTTTCAAGCTATCGCGCTCGGGATGGATCCCGGCGGGCATGAACCTTACTTCTGCGGACGCAAGGCCGGGAACAGAATGACGTCACGGATGGTGTGGCTGTTGGTGAACAGCATCACCAGACGGTCGATACCGATACCCTGACCGGCAGTCGGCGGCAGGCCGTGCTCCAGTGCGGTGACGAAGTCGGCGTCGTAGAACATGGCTTCGTCGTCGCCTGCTTCTTTCTGATCAACCTGATCCTGGAAGCGCTTGGCCTGGTCTTCTGCATCGTTCAGCTCGGAGAAGCCGTTGGCCAGCTCGCGGCCACCGATGAAGAATTCGAAGCGGTCGGTTACATCCGGGTTCACGTCGTTGCGGCGGGCCAGCGGAGATACGGCAGCCGGGTACTCGGTGATGAAGGTCGGTTGCAGCAGCATGTGCTCCACGGTCTCTTCGAAGATCGCGGTGATCACGTGGCCCAGCTCCCAACCCTTCATCAGCTCGATGTGCAGACGCTTGGCAACGGCCTTGGCGCTCTCGAGGGTAGCCAGATCGTCCAGAGTTACGTCCGGGTTGAACTTCAGGATGGACTCGACCATGGTGAGGCGCTGGAACGGCTGACCGAAATCGATGGTCAGACCCTCTTCGCCCTCTTTGGCGTAACGGATCTTGGTGTCGCCCAGAATGTCCTGCGCCAGGGTGCGCAGCAGCTCTTCGGTCAGGTCCATCAGATCGATGTAGTCGGCGTAGGCCATGTAGAACTCGATCATGGTGAACTCGGGGTTGTGACGAACCGAGATACCTTCGTTACGGAAGTTGCGGTTGATCTCGTAGACACGCTCGAAACCACCGACCACCAGACGCTTCAGATAGAGCTCCGGAGCGATACGCAGGTACATGTCGATGTCCAGCGCATTGTGGTGAGTGACGAACGGACGCGCGGAGGCGCCACCCGGGATGACTTGCATCATCGGGGTTTCCACTTCCATGAAGCGCTTTTCATTGAAGAATTTACGGATACCGGCAACCACCTGGGTGCGGATCATGAAGGTCTTGCGGGACTCTTCGTTGGCGATCAGATCCAGGTAGCGCTGGCGGCAGCGAGCTTCCTGGTCGGTCAGACCTTTGTGCTTCTCGGGCAGCGGACGCAGTGCCTTGGTCAGCAGGCGGATATCGGAAACGTGAACGGAGAGCTCACCGGTCTGGGTCTTGAACAGGGTACCTTCGACACCCACGATGTCGCCCAGATCCCACTTCTTGAACTGCTCGTTGTAGAAACCTTCCGGCAGGTCGTCACGGGTGACGTAGACCTGGATCTTGCCGGCCATGTCCTGCAGGGTGGCGAAAGAAGCCTTGCCCATGATCCGGCGGGTCATGATGCGACCGGCAATCTTCACCCGTTTACCCAGGCTCGTCAGCTCCTCGGCGCTTTTGTCGTCGAACTCTGCGTGCAGATCGCCAGAGAGGCTGTCGCGACGGAAGTCGTTGGGGAAAGGATTACCCTGGGCGCGCAGGGCGGCCAGCTTGGAACGACGCTCGGTCATCTCGTTGTTAAGTTCGAGAGTTTGGTCGACTTCCGGAGTGATGGTTTGTTCAGACATGGTGATTCCTGCTTGTTTACAGACCTGATTTCAGGCTGGCTTCGATAAACTTGTCCAAGTCACCGTCGAGCACCGATTGGGTATTACGGGTTTCGACGCCGGTGCGCAGATCCTTGATACGGGAGTCATCCAGCACATAGGAACGGATCTGGCTGCCCCAACCGATATCAGACTTGGTCTCTTCCAGGGCTTGCTTCTCAGCGTTCTGCTTCTGAATTTCCAGCTCGTAGAGCTTGGCTTTCAGTTGCTTCATACACTGGTCTTTGTTTTTGTGCTGGGAACGGTCGTTCTGGCACTGTACCACGACACCGGTCGGAACGTGGGTAATACGCACCGCGGATTCGGTTCGGTTAACGTGCTGACCACCGGCACCGGAGGCGCGGTAGACGTCGATCCGCAGATCCGCCGGGTTGATCTCGATATCGATATCGTCGTCGATCTCGGGGTAGACGAACACAGAACAGAAGGAGGTGTGACGGCGGCCACCGGAATCGAACGGGGACTTGCGAACCAGACGGTGTACGCCGGTTTCGGTACGCAGCCAGCCGAACGCATATTCGCCGGTGAACTTGATGGTGGCGGACTTGATGCCAGCCACGTCGCCTTCGGAGCATTCAATCAGCTCGGGCTTGTAGCCGTGGGCATCGCCCCAGCGCAGGTACATGCGCAGTACCATGTTGGCCCAATCCTGTGCTTCGGTACCACCGGAGCCGGACTGGATGTCGATATAGCAGTCGGAGCCGTCGTGCTGACCGGAGAACATGCGGCGGAATTCGAGATCCACCAGCTTGGCTTCCAGCTGTTCGGATTCGGCGATGGCTTCGTTGAAGGTCTCTTCGTCTTCCCCTTCCACGGCCAGGCTCACCAGCATCTCGACGTCATCCACGCCCTGGGTCAGGGTGTCGATGGTGCCGACCACGTTTTCCAGCGCGACGCGCTCTTTGCCCAGCGCCTGTGCGCGCTCGGGTTCATTCCATACGTCCGGCTGTTCCAGCTCGGCGTTGACCTCTTCTAGACGCTCTTTCTTGGCGTCATAGTCAAAGGTACCCCCTAAGAAGCTCGGTCCGCTCAGACAGCTCCTTAAGTTTATTTAATACGGGATTAACTTCGAACATCGTGAAAACTCTCAGGGTCGATGTGATTTAAAAACGGGATATTCTAGCCAATTGTGGAAGGAATAAACAGGGTTGCCTTGGCTTGTGCGGCTCATGCCGTCAATTTCTGGTGCACTTTTCTCCACCTCGGTAGAAAATATCGTCCGCCGACCCATTTTCAGGTTCAGTTTTGGCCATTCGGGTCGCTAATGACTACGTGTAGTGTTGTGCAATTTAGGGAAAAACCCGCTCCTCACCTCAATAAGAAGAACACATGATGAAAAACCTGTCACTCAAGCAGAAGATACTGTTGTCAGTGGTGATCGCCCTTTCGTTGGTGATTTTGTTGCTCTCCTGGCAGAGCTATAGCAGCCAGAAATCCCTGTTGCTGCAAGGCAGCCAGGAGCAGTTGCAACGGCTGGGTACCCAGCAGGCCGAGCGTGTCAGCGACTGGCTCGCCGCCCGTCGCGACGTTATTCAGGCGCTCGGCAACAAGGCCAGTGCCGACCCCCTCAATGCCCTGCAACAGGCCCAGGTTTCTGGCCGTTTCCAGCTCACCTATTTCGGTGAGAGCAGCGGCAAGATGAATGACTCCGATCCCTCCATCAACCGCGATGGCTACGACCCGCGCTCTCGTGGCTGGTATCAGGAGGCGATGAGCAAAGGTGGCCTGATTGTCACCAAACCCTATCTCGACGTGGCTTACAACATCATGGTGGTGACCCTGGCCCAGCCGGTTTCTGGGGGGTCGTCGGTGGTGACCTCTCCATCGCCTCGCTAGTGGAAGACGTGACCAAGATGCAGCTGCCTGCCGACGGTTTCGCCATCATGATGCACAAGGATGGCACCATCATCGCCTACAAGGATGCTGCCAAGGCGATGAAACCGGCCAGCGAGATCGACAACGATCTGACCAACGCGCTGATCGAGCAGAGCAAGTCAAGCAAGGAGCTGGTGCCAGCTTATTTTGACAATGAAGGTCGCGACAAGCTGCTGTGGGCGGCTGATATCCCCGACACGGATTGGGAACTGGTGCTGGTGCTGGACAAGGCCGCGCTGGAAGCGCCGCTCTCCTCCCTGCTGATGACCCAGCTGGGGATGGCGCTACTGGTGCTGGTGGGTAGCATCCTCGCTATCTCCTGGCTGGTCAGCATGCTGCTTGGCCCGCTCACCAAGGTCTCCCAGGCGTTGGCCCGCATTGCCGATGGTAACGGTGATCTGACCCAGCGCATCAAGATCGACGCCAACGACGAAGTGGGCCAACTGGCCAACAGCTTCAACCGTTTCGTCGGCAGCCAGCATCAGCTGATCGGCAATATCCGTCAGCTGGCCAACGAGCTGAACGCCGATGCCGAGCGCAGTCTGGTGACCAACCAGGCCGCGGTGGACGAGCTGCAGCGTCAGCAGCAGGAGGTGACCATGGTCGCCACGGCGGTCACCGAGATGGCGAGCGCCACCATGGAGATCGCCGGCAACGCCGAGAACACCGCCGCCGCTGCCCAGCAATCTGCCCAGAGCAGTGAGCAGGGCAAGATGCTGGTCAACAAGACCCGCCAGTCCATCAATGGTCTGGCCGAAGAGGTTGGGCAGGCGACCGAGGTGATCGGCGAGCTGAGCCGTCACGCGCAGGCCATTACCAGCATCCTCTCCACCATTCAGGGGATTGCCGAGCAGACCAACCTGCTGGCGTTGAACGCAGCCATCGAGGCGGCTCGCGCCGGTGAGCAGGGTCGTGGTTTTGCGGTGGTCGCTGACGAGGTGCGGGTGCTGTCGCGCCGTACCCAGGACTCCACCCAGCAGATCCAGTCCACCATCGAGACCCTGCAACAGACCACTGCCCGTGCGGTGAGCCTGATGCAGACCAGTCAAGGGCTGGCGGACAACAGCGTGCAGGATGCGGATCAGGCAGTACGCGCGTTGGAAGAGATCACCAGCGCCATCTCCCTCATCTCCGACATGGCGGGCCAGATCGCCACCGCCGCCGAGGAGCAGACCCAGGTGACCGGCGAGATCACCCAGAACACCACCGCCATCAAGGATGTGAGTGACGAGATCACAGCATCTGCCATGCGCGATCTGGATCAGGCCCACAGCCTCAAAGGGCGTGCTGCTGACCTGAACCAGCAGGTGTCGACCTTTATCCTGTAAGGTGCACGTCCCGGTCTGTTCCGGCTGACATAATCAAGCCCCGCCCTCTGTCGAGTGCGGGGCTTTTTGTTGTTCGGGGGAGTGCGGGATGTGGGGATTTCGGGTTTTCTGAGTTGCTCGCGGGTCACCCTGGTGCCGGATACGAGCCCCGGCTCTGCCTGCGTCAGCTGGCGAGTAGAGAACAAACAAAGAGCCCACCGAAAGGTGGGCTCTGATCATATACGTCTGACGGAAAGGGAATTACAGGAATGGCATAGCCATAAACAGCTTGATCACCATGGCGTTGATGATGTCGATAAAGAAGGCGCCCACCATGGGCACAACCAGAAACGCCAGGTGGGAGGGACCGAAGCGCTGGGTGATTGCCTGCATGTTGGCAATCGCGGTTGGGGTGGCCCCGAGGCCAAAGCCACAGTGACCTGCCGCCAGCACGGCCGCATCGTAATTTTTGCCCATCACCCGGAAGGTGACGAAGATGGCGTAGAGTGCCATCGCCACTGTCTGGGCGGCCAGTAGGATGAAGATGGGCAGCGCCAGGCTGGCCAGATCCCACAGTTTCAGGCTCATCAGTGCCATGGCGAGGAACAGCGACAGGCTGACGTTGCCCAGCAGGGAGACCTCGCGATCGCTCACCTCATGCCAGTTCAGCAGGGTCAGGACGTTGCGCAGCAGCACGCCGACAAACAGCACGCAGACGAAGATCGGCAGCTCGAAGGCGCCCCCTTTGAGCGAGGCGGAGAGCAGCTCGCCGCCCTTGAGGCTGATGGCGATCAGTGCCAGCGTCTCGATGACGCTGAAAGTGGTGAGGGGGCGCTCCATATCCGGCATTTCGAAGCCCTGGGGGGCCTCATCCTGATTGTGCTCCTCACCGGGCACCTGCACTTTCTTCACCAGATAGCGAGCCACCGGGCCGCCAATCAGGCCGCCCAGCACCAGACCGAATGTGGCACAGGCGATGGCGAGCTCAGCGGCGGATTGCACGCCGTACTTCTCGGAGAAGGTGGCACTCCAGGCCGCTCCGGTGCCGTGGCCGCCGGAGAGAGTGATGGAGCCGGCCAGCAGCCCCATGTGGGGATCCAGACCGAGCAGGGTAGCCAGACCGACACCCAGACTGTTTTGCACCAGCAGCAGGCCGGTGACCACCATCAGGAAGGTAACCACCGCCTTGCCGCCGCGTTTCAGGCTGGCGAGATCGGCGGAGAGACCGATGGAGGCGAAGAAGGCCAGCATCAGCGGGGTTTGCAGGCTGGTATCAAATTGCAGCTCCATCTGCAGGGTGGAGCGCAGCAGTAGCAGTACCAGCGCGACCACCAGGCCGCCGGCTACCGGTTTGGGGATGTTGAAGGTACGCAGCAGCCCGACTCGGGTAACCAACACCCGGCCAAGCAGCAATACCAGAGTGGCAGCGACCAGCGTTGCGTAGGAATCAAGTTGTAACATTCAGTACTCCCATGTTGATTGGCTGTGTCTTTCATAGCAAAAGACTTACAGATTCAGCCGGGATGAAAACAGTGTGGCTTATGTGCCAGCAAAGAAGGGGAAACATCTCCCCGCCCCAGGAAAGATGGGGCTTGTGCGGGCCTGAAATGCTCAGGCATCCAGATGAGATTTTAGTAAAATCCGGCGGATTGTAGCAAAAAGCATCGTTTAATTCCATCTTTGTCGTATTAATGCTCGTTTTAGTGGTTTATTGTGACATTTAACACTATGTAGGTAGAGGGCAGAAAAGCCGAAAAGGGTGCATGGAACGGCTGTCATTTGGGGCGCCAGTCTCTATAATTCGCCGGTTTCCGCTGCACGCAGAGGCGCTGGCGGGCGTTGACATTGTGGTTCACCCCGACATGGTTCATGTTCCGGCGGTGTTCACTTCATCAAGAGGAGAGGGTGTGAAGAAGTCTATCTACATTGCCTACACAGGCGGCACCATTGGGATGCAGCGTTCCGATCACGGCTACGTGCCGATGGCGGGCTTTATGGAAGACTGTCTGGCGCGGATGCCCGAGTTCCACCGCCCCGAGATGCCGGATTACCATATCCACGAGTATGCGCCCCTCATCGACTCCTCCGACATGACCCCGGCGGACTGGCAGCGCATCGCCGAAGACATTCGCGACAACTATGAGAAGTACGACGGCTTTGTGATCCTGCACGGCACCGACACCATGTCGTTCACCGCCTCGGCGCTCTCCTTCATGCTGGAAGATCTGCACAAGCCGGTCATCATCACCGGCTCCCAGATCCCGCTGGCCGAGTTGCGCTCCGACGGTCAGCAGAACCTGCTCAACGCCCTCTATATCGCGGCCAACTACCCGATCCACGAGGTGACGCTGTTCTTCAACAACCAGCTCTATCGCGGCAACCGCAGCAAGAAGGTGCACGCCGACGGCTTCCACGCCTTCGACTCCCCCAACTATCCGCCGCTGCTCAATGCCGGGATCGCCATCTCGCTGGAAGCGGGTGAGCTGGGTGTGCCCTCCGCACGGCCGCTGGTGCTGCACGACATTACCCCCCAGCCGATCGGCGTGGTGACCCTCTATCCGGGGATCTCCAGTGAGGTGATCGCCAATATCCTGCAACAGCCGGTGAAGGCGCTGATCCTGTTGTCATTCGGGGTCGGCAATGCGCCGCAAAACCCGGCCATGCTGGCGCTGCTTTCCGAGGCATCGGCCCGCGGCGTCATCATCGTCAACTTGAGCCAGTGTCTGCACGGCAAGGTCAATATGGGGGGTTATGCTACCGGCAACGCCCTGTCGCGGGCCGGGGTGATCTCGGGCTTTGACATGACCGCCGAGGCTGCACTCACCAAGCTGCACTTCCTGTTGAGCCAAGACTTGCCCTCCCACCGCATTCGCGAGCTGATGCAGCAGTCGCTGCGAGGGGAGCTGACTCCCTGAGCGTTGCGGCCCTCACCCTAACCCTCTCCCGGCGGGAGAGGGGATAGATCGAGGTGCTGTTGGCCACGAGGCTTGCCATGAAAATCGCCGGCTGGTGGCTCGCTTACTCTCCGCATGCTGTGAGTCTGCTCCCTTCTCCCCCGGCGGGAGAAGGGCTGGGGATGAGGGGGATGAGTCATCCTGCATAGATAGGAAAAAGAGGGGAGCCATCATGGCTCCCCTCTCTGTTGTGGCCGCAGCGGGCGGCCTGCCGGGTAAGACTCAGTGGTTGAGGTCGACCCGCACTATCTCTTCCTCGTCGCGATACTGACGTTTGAGCTCGCTCTTGCTCTTCATCACGATCTCGCCGTCGCGGCCGATGTTCATGTGCTCGGGGTTGTCGAGGTGCATCGCCTGCCAGGCCATCACGGCTTGCAGCGATGTGGCCTTCTGCTCGTCGGTCAGGGGCTTGCCATCGGGCCACTTGCCCAGCTCGACTGCGGTTTTGAGCCGCTCGTACACCTCTTGTGGCATCTGCCTGATAGCTTGTAAAAATTCACCCTGTTGAAACGACATCCGGCCTTCTCCTTGAACTATTGAGCCATAAACTTCGGGGTCAGCCCGGCAGATCCTGGCGGGCTATGCCGGTAGATCCTGGCGGACTACGCCAGCCATCTGCTCCATCACCCTCACTACCTGACAACTGTACCCGAACTCGTTGTCATACCATACGTAGAGCACGCAGTGATCCCCTTCGGCGATGGTCGCCTGGGAGTCAACGATGCCCGCATAACGGGAACCCACCATGTCGGAGGAGACCAGCTCGGTACTGGCGCTGAAGTCGATCTGGCGATGGAGGGCCGAGCTTAGCGCCATCTGCTGCAGATAGGCGTTGAGGCTTTCCCGATCGGTAGCCTGCTCCAGCGACAGGTTGATAATTGCCAGCGAGACATTGGGGGTCGGCACCCGGATGGCGTTGCCGGTCAGCTTGCCCTTGAGCTCGGGCAGCGCCTTGGCCACCGCCTTGGCGGCACCGGTGCTGGTCATCACCATATTGAGGGCTGCGCTGCGACCGCGGCGCTCGCCTTTGTGATAGTTGTCGATGAGGTTCTGATCGTTGGTGTAGGAGTGGACCGTCTCCACGTGGCCGTGGCGGATGCCGAACCGCTCCTGCATTACCTTGAGCACCGGGGTGATGGCGTTGGTGGTACAGGAGGCGGCGGAGATGATCCTGTCATCCGGGCCTATCACCTCATGGTTGACCCCGAACACCACGTTCTTCATCTCCCCTTTGCCGGGGGCAGTCAGCAACACCTTGCCGGCACCGCGCGCCTTCAAGTGCTCGGAGAGGCCTGCTTCGTCACGCCAGACGCCGGTGTTGTCGACGATCAGCGCATCGTGAATGCCGTAGGCGGTGTAGTCGATGTCGGCTGGGCTATTGGCGTAGATCACCTGAATGAAGGTGCCGTTGGCGATGATGGCGCTGCGCTCCACATCCACCTCGATGGAGCCATTGAAGGGGCCGTGCACCGAGTCGCGTCGCAGCAGGCTGGCACGTTTCTCCAGATCTCCGTCACGACCACCGCGTACCACGATGGCGCGCAGTCGCAGCGGATTGGCGGCGCCGGTACGCTCGATCAGCAGGCGGGCCAGCAGGCGGCCGATACGGCCAAAGCCGTAGAGCACCACGTCGGTCGGCTGCGGCATCTGGCTGCGGCCAAGGGCCGGTGCCAGTCGCGCTTGCAGATAGTCCTCGATCCCTGCTTCATCCTGATGATCCTGCCAGTAGCCGACTGCCAGCTTGCCAAGGTCAACCTCGGCGGCGGTGGGTTTGAGGGCAATGATGGCCTGAAGCAGGGGGAAGCTTTGCTGGATGGGGAGGGGAGCTCCCTGGTGGCGGCGGACGACCCGGTGGGCCTTGAGGATATCGATGGTGGAGGCGTTTTGCAGCGGGCGGCCGTAGAGGGTGATCTCGACCCCTTGTTGTCGGTAGAGGCGACCAATCAAGGGCTGCATGGCTTCGGCGAGCTCCTGGCTCTCCTGCCACGCTTGCAAGTAGTGCTCGTGGGTCATTGACCAGATCCTTTATTTCACGTTGTTGGTGTAAATAGAAAATTCGTCGAATGCAGATCAGTGTAGGGGTGTATATTTCGTTATATTATTCTGCAATCGCGGCCTTATATGGCGCGCGCATTGTAATGGATATGTAACCGGTTTGCTAGCCGGAGGTGGCCCGTAAAGGCGCCAGTTGTTACCAACCCGCGTTACCAACAAGATGTGAACCATGGCCAATTTCCCCCTGCGACAGACCTTCATCATGCTTTCCGTCGGCCTTGCCGTGGCTGGCTGCAATGACGACCGGATCCACAACATCTGTGGCAATCATCCCGAGCTCTGCCAGGATTTGGTGGACGATGGCTGGTGTCGCTACGAGCGTACAGATGTGATCCGCAGTCGCTTCTATCTCAAGGAGGAGGGGACGGATCGGCGCAAGTACGAGCTGATGCGTAACCTTGAGCGCTATCTTAAGTGTGCCGAGCGCTCCACCAGCATTGAGTACAAGAATGCCCGCGAGCAGAAGAGCCCACGGGTAGAGGGAATGCTGGCGGCCGGGGATCAGTTGGCCCAGCTCGATGCCGCGACCCGCAATTCACAAGATCCCTACCTGCTGCTCTGGCACTGGACCAACAACACCAACGAGCTGGCTCGCCAACAGTTTATGGCTCTGGAAGGCACCAAGGCGCTGGATGAACCCGAGCTGCAACTGGCGCTCGGCGGTATCTACGCCAAGAGCGACCCGGAAAAGGCCATCGCCACCCTGCAGCATGGCCTATCCCTCTATCAGGAGGGGGACAAGGTGAACAGCCGCATGTTCACCTCCCTCAGCACCCTCTATATGGGTCAGAAACAGTACGGGTTGGCCTATCTGTGGGGCAAGGTGAGCGAGTCGTTTCAGGATAGCCCCGAGGTCTCAGCCAAGCGTTTTGGCATCTACCACACCCTGAGCAAGACAGAGCAGGATGGTTACGATGTGCGGGCTGCCGAAATTGTCGAGCAGCTAAAGCATGGCAACTACCGGCCCTGATGCAGTGATGACGACGTTCTCTCCGGCCAGTTGCTGGCCCAATCCGTTCGATCTCTCTTTCGTTCATGGCGAGGTACGTACCGATGGCCTCACGCTTGAGCGCCTCACAGTGCGCGCCGTGGTGCCCCGTGGCGACGAGCTGCTGCTGGTCCACTCCCGGGTCAACGGCGATCTGATGTTCCCCGGGGGCGGCATTGAAGCGGGGGAGAGCCACCATGTGGCGCTCGCTCGCGAGCTGCTGGAGGAGTGTGGTGCCGAGCTGCGGGAAGTGGGGGGCCTGCTTGGCGAGACCCGTGAATATCGCGCCGCCCGCGAGCCGGGGTTCGATGCCTACTGCATCCGCTCGCTCTACTACTTGTGCCGGATTGGCGATCAGCTGGTAGCCCCGCAGCCACAGCCCTACGAGGTCCGCCTTGGCTTCGTGCCCGGCTGGTTTGCCCTCGACGAAGCGCTGCAAACCAACAAGACTCAGCTGGCGGGACCCTGTCCCCAGTGGACGGCGCGAGAGACCCGGGTGCTGGCCCAGCTGCAACGCTGGCATCAGCAGGGAATCTTCGACCACGGCTACTGAAGTAGATCAAGCCGCAACGGTCAGTGATACCAATAAAAAGAGCGCCAATGGGCGCTCTTTTTATTGTGAGGGTGGCGGTTACTTGGCCACTCTGTCGTGCGAAATCATTTGACCTCTTCGCCCTTGGCTTGCAGATCAGCATGGTAGGAGGAGCGAACGAAAGGACCACAGGCGGCGTGGGTAAAGCCCAGCTCCATGGCGACATCTTTCAGCTCGTCAAACTCTGCGGGCGGCACGTAGCGCTTGACCGGCAGGTGGTGGCGGCTTGGCTGCAGATACTGACCCAGGGTCAGCATGTTGACGCCGTGGGCGCGCAGATCCTTGAGTACCTCGACGATCTCTTCGTTGGTCTCGCCAAGGCCCATCATCAGACCGGATTTGGTCGGTACGTGGGGGTGCATCTCCTTGATGCGGCGCAGCAGCTCCAGCGACCACTTGTAGTCGGCGCCCGGGCGGGCGACGCGATACATGCGCGGCGCGGTTTCCAGGTTGTGGTTGAAGACGTCCGGCGGGGTCTCGCGGAACACCTCCAGCGCCTGCTCCATCCGGCCACGGAAGTCCGGAGTCAGGATCTCGATGCGGGTCTGCGGGCTGTGCTCGCGGATCTCGCGGATGCAGTCGGCGAAGTGCTGGGCACCGCCGTCGCGCAGATCGTCGCGGTCCACCGAGGTGATCACCACATACTTGAGGTTCATCTCTTTGATGGTCAGCGCCAGCTTCTTCGGCTCTTCCGGATCGAGTGCCAGCGGGCGGCCGTGGGCCACGTCGCAGAAGGGGCAACGGCGGGTGCAGATGGCGCCCATGATCATGAAGGTGGCGGTGCCGTGGTTGAAGCACTCCGCCAGGTTGGGGCAGGAGGCCTCTTCACAGACCGAGTGCAGCTTGTTCTTGCGCAAGGTGCTCTTGATGTGTTCGATCTTCTGGCTGGAGGGGGGCAGCTTGATCCGCATCCAGTCCGGCTTGCGAAGGAGTTCTTCGTTGGGATCCGGCATGAATTTCACCGGGATCAGGGCCATCTTGTCGCCATCGCGCAGCTTGACGCCCGGCTCCATACGAACGGGTTTGCTCATGATTCACTCTCGGTGTTTGTTATTGTTTGATAGCCAATCAGGCGAGCCAGCTCGGCCACCAGAATGGATTGCGCCTCGGCCACGCTTCGCGGGCCGCCCAGGGCGCTGGTCTGGGTCATGGCCATACCCGCATAGCCGCACGGATTGATGTGCAGGAAGGGGGTCATGTCCATGTTGATGTTGAGGGCCAGCCCGTGGAACGAGCACCCCTTGCGGATGCGCAGACCCAGCGAGGCCAGTTTTGCCTCCATGCCAAGGTCATTTTTCACATAGACCCCGGGGGCATCGGCCTTGGCATAGGCCTGGATATCGCTTTTGGCGAGGGTGTTGATGATGGCTGTCTCCAGCGCGGTCACCAGCTCGCGAACCGAGAATTTGCAGCGGCGGACATCCACCAGTACGTAGAGCACCAGCTGGCCCGGGCCGTGATAGGTCACCTGACCGCCGCGATCGCTCTGCACCACCGGGATATTGCCCGGATTGAGCAGGTGTTCGGCCTTGCCGGCCTGACCCTGGGTGTAGACGGGATCGTGCTCGACCACCCAGAACTCGTCCGGGGTATCGCTGGTGCGGTTGTCGGTGAAGGCTTTCATGGCGTCCCATACCGGCTGGTAGGGGCGGCGACCCAGCTGCCTGACAATCAGGCTGGACTGGGCGGGGATCTGGGATGACATGGCGTCCTCGCGGCGTGCTGCGGCCAAAAACAGTCGCCCCGCAGAACGGGGCGAGAGAAAAATTACAGTACGTATTTCACCAGCTCGATCTTGCCAAGGGCGTGGTACATCGCTTCGATGTGCTCTTTGCTCTGGGCAGTCACGGTCACGCGGACCGAGTGGTAGTTGCCCTTGGAGCTGGGCTGGACGGTCGGGCTATAGGTGCCGGGGGCGTGCTGCTGCAGCACTTCAACCACCATTTCCGGCAGTGCCGGGTCGGCAACGCCGAGTACCTTGAACGGGAATTTGCAGGGAAACTCCAGCAGTTCATCAAACTTGGTATTCATTTACTCACCTTTTGCGTCATCACCGGGATGACTTCATCTTGGATGGCTAGTGGCCGATGGCCCGTGGAGGCCGCCATTTCAAGTCTATATGGGCACGGCTCATAACTATATGGGCGCTGCCCAGACCGGGATCAAGGCCAGGATCGGTCAGACAAGGATGGAAGTGCTGCTTTTTACCACAAATCAGGGTAAGGCGGAACCTGCAGTTTACAGGGTTATTCGCTGCTTTTGTCCGTCACAGACAGCAGCGGCGCCTGTTGGCGCCGCTGTTTGGTGAGGATTGTGCGTTGGATTACTTGAACCAGCTGGTGACCAGCAGTACCAGGTAGTCCCACAGACGGCTCATCAAGCCACCTTCCTGCACCTCTTCCAGGGCGACCAGCGGCACCTGCTTGATCTCTTTGTCGCCCTGCTTCAGGAACACGGTACCGACGCGCTGCCCCTTGGCCAGCGGCGCTTTCAGCTCGCTGTCGAGCTGGAAATCAGCCTTCAGGTTGTTACCCTGACCGCGGGTGACCAGCACGGAGACATCTTTGTCGACGCCCAGTTTCACTTCCGGTTTGTCGCCCATCCAGATCTTCTGGGTGACCAGCTCGGTGCCCGCCTTGTACGGGGTCAGGCTCTGGAAGAAGCGGAAGCCGTAGGTGAGCAGTTTTTTGCTCTCGGCGGCGCGGGAGGCTTCGCTGCTGGCGCCCAGTACCACGGCGATCAGGCGCATGCCTTCGTTGTTGGTGGCAGAGGAGACCAGGTTATAGCCGACCTGGCTGACGTGGCCGGTCTTGATGCCATCCACTTGCAGGGATTGATCCCACAGCAGGCGGTTGCGGTTGTGCTGGGTGATGCCGTTGAAGACGAAGGATTTCTGGGAGTAGATCTTGTACTCCTCCGGCAGGTCGCGGATCAGCGCCTGACCCAGACGGGCCATGTCGTGAGCGGTACTGTAGTGACCTTCTGCATCCAGACCGTGCGGGTTCATGAAGTGGCTGTCATTCATGCCAAGCTTGGCGGCCCAGCTGTTCATCAGGCTGGCGAAGGAGTCGGTGCTGCCCGCCAGGAATTCGGCCATGGCGACGCAGGCATCGTTGCCGGATTGGATGATGATGCCCTTGTTGAGATCATCGACGGAGACCTGCTTGCCCACCTCGATAAACATCTTGGAGGAGTCGGAGTAGTTCTTGGACCAGGCGTTCTGGCTGATGGTCACCATGTCGGTGCGCTTGATGTTCCCCTTCAGCAGTTCCTGGCCGATGATGTAGGAGGTCATCATCTTGGTCAGACTGGCGGGCGGCAGACGCTCTTCGGCGTTCTGCTCGGCCAGCACCTGACCTGAGTAGTAGTCGATCAGAATATGGGCCTTGGCGGAGATCTCCGGCGCGGCGGGAACCACCATGGGCATGGCATTCGGGGTCGGTGTCGGCACCGGCGTATTGGCCTGGGCGGTTACGCTGATCAGTGAGGCCAGAAGAACTGAACGGGCAAATTTGGACATCTTGAAATTCCTGCGAGCCAGATGGGGATAAAATGCGGGCCTAACTATACCAGATGCGCCCGCAGGTTATAGCCCGAGATGGCGATCAGAACTGGTTTTTTATCCATCACTCCCTGTCATCACGCCATAAAACGACGTGATGACAGTGAGTAAGCGGTTAGTCACATCCGCGGCAAAAGGGGGCGATCAGGGCACGATAAAGGCCTGTTCCAGTCCGCCCTGACGTACTTTTTCCAGCACACTTGCCTGCTGGTCGGCGGCGACCGGGCCAATCAGCACCCGGAAAATGGCGCCATGGGCATCGATTCGGTAGGGTACGCCGTAACGCTGGGTCATCACCTTGCCCATCGCCTCGGCCCGATCCCGGGAACCGCTGGCCAGTACCTGGATCATCTTGCCATCCCCACTGCTGGCGGGCGCTGCAGCCTTGGCTGGCGCTGGTTTGACAGGTGCCGCTTTGGCGGGCTTGGCGGCGGGTGCCTTGACAGGAGCCGGATCGGCGGCGGGAGTGGCCATCGCCAGCGCGGTCGGTTCACCCAGGAAGCCATCTTGCGACAGCGTGTTGGAGGCCGCAGCCGGAGTGGTTGGAGTCATTTCGATGGGCTTCATCGGCTCCATGATCACCATCTGATCCGGAGTGTCGCTGATCAGCTCCAGCCGTACTCGGGCCTCACCGCTGTCGACCATCTCCAGCTGCTTGGCCGCTGCGTAGGAGAGGTCGATCAGGCGCGGGCTGTTGAAGGGACCACGATCGTTGACCCGCACTATGGTCTCCAGCCCGTTGTCCAGATTGGTGACCCGCACATAGCTCGGGATGGGCAGGTTGCGGTGGGCGGCACTGAACAGCTTGCTGTCCAGCACATCGCCGTTGGCGGTCTTCTGGCCGTCCAGATCCGGCGACAGCCAGCTGGCGGTGCCCTCTTCGCTGTAGTGTTTGATGTCGCGCCACACCTCGTGCTTCTGCTTGCCAATCCAGTAGTCCCGGTTGCCGCTGGCACTCAGGGGCTCGGGGCGCGGAATGGCGCCGGTGGCTTGCGGGATCTCGATAACGGGTGGTTTGCTGACCGGTGCTTGCGGCTCGATGGGGGCGCTCTGTTCCGGCTGGCTGCTACAGGCGGCCAGCAACAAGCTCAGGCTGAGCGGGAGGAGTTTGTGACGAAGATGCATACGCTTCCTGAATGGCTTGGCTAAGTTGATACACCGCCATCGCATAGAGTGGGCTGCGATTGTAACGGGTGATCACATAAAAGTTATGCCGTGCGACCCAGTATTCCGGTCCATCGGCTTGGGCAAACGCCAGCAACTTGACCGGCGTCTGTGGGGCCAGCGGCGTGGCGAGCTCAATCCCTGCCGCCGCCAGTTCTGACCACTGTTGTGTTAACTCGGGCTCAGGCCTGAGTAGAGGTTCGACTGCCATCAACCCGATCTGGGCCGGTTCCACCACGGATTCGCCCCAGCGCCACTGGTGGCTGGCAAAATAGTTGGCCACGCTGCCGATGGCATCGACCGGGTTGGCAAACAGATCCCGCTTGCCATCCCCATCAAAATCGACGGCGTAGTGGCGGTAGCTGGAGGGCATGAACTGCCCCATCCCCATGGCGCCGGCATAGGAGCCCTTGAGGGTATCGAGTTGCCACCCTTCCTCTTTGGCCAGCACCACCAGCTGGGCAAACTCCTTGGCAAAGAAGTCGGCCCGCTTGGGGTAGTGAAACCCCAGGGTGTAGAGGCTATCGAGCACCGGATGACGGCCCATCTGGCGACCGTAGAAGGTTTCTACCCCTATGATGGCCACGATGAGCGAGGCGGGCACCCGATAGGTCTGCTCCGCGCGAGCCAGCGTCTCGGCATGTTGCTGCCAGAACTGCTGGCCATCACGGATGCGATCCGGGGTAACGAACAGCGGCCGGTAGCGATGCCAGGGCTTGGCCTCCCACGGCTTGCTGATGGTGTCGAGCACCTCCTGCCGTAACTGGGCGCGGGCGACGGCAGCCTGCAACTCCGCCAGCGGCACCTGCTGCTGTTCGGCGAGCAGGGCCAACCGGTCCGGCGCCACGGCGGCGGTCGCCATCGTGGTGGCGAGCGAGAGCAGCAATCCGACCCGTCTCATCAGGCGAGCAGTCTTCTATGAGTCTGGATGGACATCAGGATACCGAATCCGGCCATCAGGGTCACCATGGAGGTGCCGCCATAGCTCACCAGCGGCAGGGGTACCCCCACCACCGGCAAGATGCCGCTCACCATGCCCATGTTGACGAACACATAGACGAAGAAGGTGAGGGTGATGGCGCCGCCCAGCAGTCGCTCGAAACTGTTCTGGGCCTGCATCGAGATAAACAGGCAACGGCTGATGACGTAGAGGTAGAGCACCAGCAGCAGGGCAACCCCCACCAGACCGAACTCCTCGCTAAATACCGCGAAGATAAAGTCGGTATGCCGTTCTGGTAAAAACTCAAGCTGGGACTGGGTCCCTTGCAGCCATCCCTTGCCAAAGACGCCGCCGGAGCCGATGGCAATCTTGGACTGGATGATGTGATAGCCGCGGCCGAGCGGGTCTTTCTCCGGGTCGAGCAGCATCAGCACCCGCTGGCGCTGGTAGTCGTGCATCAGGAAGAACCAGAGCACCGGCATAAAGGCCAGCATCAGCAGGACCGCCAAACCGATCAGCCACCAGCTGAGCCCCGCCAGGAAGATGACGAAGAAGCCGGAGGCGGCCACCAGAATGGAGGTGCCAAGGTCAGGCTGGGCGGCGATCAGCAGGGTGGGCAGCAGCACCATGATGAGGGCGATCACCACATGGCTGAACTTGGGGGGGAGCGAGTGGCGACTGAGCCAGGCGGCCACCATGATCGGCATGGAGAGCTTCATCACCTCGGAGGGCTGGAACTTCATAAAGCCCAGATCGAGCCAGCGCTGGGCCCCCTTGCCGATGTGGCCGAATACGTCCACCGCAATCAGCATCAGCACCACCACGGCGAACAGCGGCACCGACCAGCGGGCGTAGAGGGAGGGGGGCAGCTGGGCCAGGCCGATCATCAGGGCAAATGCGAGACCGCCGCGCACCAGCTGGCGCACGATGGAGTCCATATCCTGACCGGAGGCGGAGTAGAGCACCACCATGGAGAGGGTCATCACGGCCAGCAGACCGAGCAGCAGGGGCAAGTCGATATGCAGCTTGTACCAGATGCTCTGCTGGCGGGCAGAATTACTCATTGGGGGCGACCTCACTCGGTTGGGACGGCTTTTCCGGTGCCGGTGGCAGTTGCGGATCAGGGGGCAGCAGATAGGCATCCAGCATCTGGCGAGCAACGGGGGCCGCATTGGTACTGCCACCACCGGCGTTCTCCAGCACCAGTGCCACGACTGCCTTGGGTGTTTCATAGGGAGCAAAGGCGACAAACAGGGCATTGTCGCGGTGCTCCACTTTCATGGTTTTGGCGTTGTAGACCTGATTCTCTTTCATGTTGACCACCTGGGCGGTGCCGGACTTGCCTGCCGCCACATAGGGGGTGTTGGCAAAAGCGCGACGGCCGGTACCCTCGTGGCCGTTGATCACTCGCCACATCCCCTCACGCGCCACCTGCCAGTAGCTGTCGCTCTTGGTTTTGAGCGCCATGTTCGGGTTGATCGGTGCATCGACCACTCCCGCTTGGGAGGCGGTGCTCTTGAGCAGGTGCGGGGTCACATCGTGACCATTCTGGGTCAGGATGCTGATCGCCTTGGCCAGCTGGATTGGCGTGGCGCTCCAGTAACCCTGACCGATACCGATGGAGATGGTGTCCCCCTGATACCAGGGCTGACGCCAGCGGGCCATTTTCCAGTCACGGGATGGCATGACCCCCTTGGTCTCTTCATAGAGGTCGACGCCACTGTACTGACCGAAGCCGAACTTGGTCATGTAGCTGTGGATCTTGTCGATGCCGACCCGATAGGCGAGATCGTAGAAGTAGGTATCTGCCGAGACCTCGATGGCGCGATAGACATCGAGCCAGCCGTGTCCCCAGCGACGCCAGTCGCGAAACTTCTTGGTGGTGCCGGGAATGGAGAAGCTCGGGCCGCCGAAATAGCGGTAGCCCGGGGTAATGGCTCCCTCGTTGAGCCCCATCACCGACATCATGGGTTTGACGGTGGAGGCGGGGGCATAGATGCCCTGAGTGGTGCGGTTCACCAGCGGCCGCGCCGGATCGTTGAGCAGCGCCGAATAGTTGGCGCTGGAGATGCCGGTCACGAACAGGTTTGGGTCGTAGCTCGGGCTCGACTCCATGGCGATGATGGCGCCGGTTCTCGGATCCATCATCACGATGGCGCCGCGCTGGCCGGCCAGCAGTTGCTGGGCCTTGAGCTGCATCCGGACGTCGATATTGAGGTAGATATCCTTGCCCGGAATAGGCGGCTGGAACTTGAGGGTACGGACAATCCGGCCGCGGTTGTTCACCTCGACCTCCTGATAGCCCGCCACACCGTGCAGCTCATCCTCGTAATACTTCTCCACCCCCTGCTTGCCGATATCCTTGGTGGCTGCATAGTTGGCGAGTTTTTCTTCCTTCTCGAGGCGCTCCACGTCACGGGTGTTGATCTTGGCCACATAGCCCAAAGCGTGGGTGAGGGTGTCACCAAACGGGTAGTAGCGTTTGAGGTAGGCCTCGATGCTGGCGCCCGGGTAGTTATGCTGATTGACCGAGAAGAGGGCTACCTGATATTCGGTCAGTTTCTCGTAGAGGGGGACCGGCTTGAAGCGGCGCTGGCGCTTCACTTCGGCGAGGAACTTCTCCTTGGTGCCCTCCGGCAGACCCAGCAGGGTGATCAGCTGGTCGGCGGTTTTTTCGAGATCTTTGGTCTCTTCCGGCACAATTTCCAGACTGTAGACCGGGCGGTTTTCCGCCAGCAGCACACCGTTGGCGTCATAGATGAGGCCCCGTGGCGGTGCCACCGGCACCACGCGGATTCGGTTGGAGTTGGAGCGAGTCTGGTAGGTGTCGTAGGACTCGACCTGCAGATAATAGAGATTGCCCAGCAGCACCAGCATCAGCACGACGATGCCGATGTAGGCTACCAGGGTGCGCCGGAAGAACAGATTGCCCTCGGCACTGTGATCGCGCATTTCGATGCGTTGTTTCAGCATGCCTTTACCTCAAGACCCTTGGGGGCAATAAGAGCAGGAACTGCATTGTTCACTCTCTGTGATAGGGGGGAATATGAGAGGTGAGACTCCAGAGACGCATGGCTCACTCTCTATGATACGGATGATTGGTGGTGATGCTCCAGGCCCGATAGAGGCTCTCTGCCACCAGCACCCGCACCAGTGGATGGGGCAGGGTGAGCGGTGACAGTGACCAGCTCTGTTCAGCGGCAGCCTTGCACTCGGGGGACAAGCCTTCCGGCCCGCCTACCAGCAGCGCGACATCGCGGCCATCGAGTTTCCACGCCTCCAGCTGGGTAGCCAGCTGCTCCGTGGTCCAGGGCTTGCCCGGAATGTCGAGGGTGACGATGCGCGAACGCCCCGCAGCAGCCAGCATGGCTTCCCCTTCCTTCTGCAGGATGCGGGGAATGTCGGCATTTTTGCCCCGTTTGCCTGCGCCGATCTCGACGAGTTCAAACGGCATGTCTTTGGGGAAGCGGCGACGATACTCTTCGAAGCCATGCTCTACCCAGGCGGGCATCTTGGTGCCCACCGCAATCAACTGGATCTTCATGGTCGTTACACTTGTGCTCTTATTGCGTATTCATTTGAGCGGCACCGCTCCACAGCTTTTCCAGTTGGTAGAAGTCACGGTGTTCATCCTGCATCACATGCACGATCACCGAGCCCATATCTACCAGCACCCATTCACCGCTCAGTTGCCCTTCCACGCTCAGCAAATCCAGACCCGCGTGGCGGGCCTCGCTGGCCAGATGGTGGGCAATGGCGCTGACGTGACGACTGGAGTTGCCGGAACAGATGATCATGGTGTCAGTAATGCTGGATTTGCCGCGTACATCGAGGGTAATGATGTCGCGGCCTTTCATGTCATCGATCTTATCGATGATAAAGGCATGCAATTCTTGGCCTTGCAATGAGTCTCTCCTGTATTCCGGCGCGCAGCGTTTGCGTCAGGGCGGCGGATTATATCATGGTCACTCCCGTTTCCCATCGGGTGGGGCGGGATTACGACAGGGGCTAGCGGCGGTTGGCGCGGTAGAGCCCCTGTTGATCAATATAGTGCGCAACCGACTCGGGCAAGAGGTAGCGGGTGTCTTGCCCCGCATCCAGCAGGGCCCGCAGCCGGGTGGCTGACAGTTCGATGGGCTGGTTGTCCGCCAGCCAGATATGGCCAGCCAGACGCTGGTGCAGCGCGCTGGCGTCAGTGGTGTGATGGCGCGCCAGCAGCTGCGCCACCCCGGCCGGATAATCCGGTTGCCAGCCCGGCCGCACGCTCACCACCAGATGGGCATGGTCGAGCAGCTCCTGCCAGCGGTGCCAGCTTGGCAGGCTCAGCAGGGAATCCATCCCCATCAGAAAACAGAGCGGCGTATCGGGCAGTTCATGACGCAGCTCGATCAGGGTATCGATGGTGTAAGAGGGCTTGTCCCGTCTCAGCTCCCGCTCATCCACCACAAAGTGGTGGTTCTCCGCTGCCGCCAGTTTGACCATGGCGAGACGCTGTTCGCTGGAGCAGAACGGATTGGCACGGTGGGGCGGGATATGGTTCGGGATCAGCCGCATCTCGGCCAGCCCGAGGGCATCGCGCGCCTCGATGGCCGGGCGCAGATGACCGATATGGATGGGGTCGAAGGTGCCGCCAAGCAAACCGACAGGCGCCTTCAGCATGGCGCACTCTCCATCACCAGCGGCAGCGGGGTGCCATCACGAAAGCCGAGGGCAATGGTCTGCAACATCAGCCAGGCCTGTTCGGTATCGAAGCTGCGCTGGGCGTCGTCCAGCTGGGCCATCAGTTGCCACAGTTGCTGCAATTTGGCAAACGGCAGTCGGGTCAGCGCTTGCTGAATGAGCTGCTGGCGGCTCTGCCAGATGCGCAGGCGGCTGAAGTGCTCACCCAGCGGCTGGCCGTTGCGCATCGCCAGCGACAGTTCGGTCAGCTGCTCCAGCTCGCGGCAGAGGGTCCAGGCCAGCATCCCCGGCTCGGTACCTTCGGCCCGCAGGGCGGCCAGAATGCGCTGGGCCCGGTTCACCTTGCCCTCCAGCAGGGTATCGACCAGCTGGAACGGGGTGAAGTGGGCGTGGCGGATAATGGTCTCTTGCAGATAGGTGACGCTGATGGGCTGGGACGGCGAGAGCAGGGTCAGCTTCTCGATCTCCTGACTGGCGGCCAGCAGGTTGCCCTCGTAGGAGTGGCACATGAAGTTGATGGCATCCGGCAGCGCCTTGAGGCCGAAACGCGCAAAACGGGCGCTCATCCAGCGCGGGAAAAACTTGGGCTCCGGATGGTTGACCGGCACATAGGTGCCAATTTGGTAGAGCTTGTCGAACCAGGCTGCCTTCATCTGGGTCTGGTTGAGGCGACCGCCACTCAGCACCAGCAGCAGGTCGGGGTGGAGCTGCTTGCCAATGTCGCTGATGCGGGCAGCGAGATCCTTGTCCACCTTGGCGGGCAGCTCCAGCTCGATGATCTGGCGGGCGGAGAAGAGGCTCATGGCCTGACAGGCATCGTAGACCTGATTCCAGTCCAGCCCCTGTTCCACCACGAAGGTGTGGCGCTCATCGAAACCCTGCTTGCGGGCGATCTGACGGATGGCATCGATGGCCTCCAGTCGCAACAGGGGCTCGTCGCCAAAAACGAGATAGCAGGGCCGAAGCCCTGCTTTGAGGTGGTCACCAAATTGTTCCGGGTAAATCCGCATCAGAAGCTGACCTGACTCAACTGCCGGATCACCTGATTGGCCGCCTGCTCCTGCATCTCGCGGTTGAGCTGCTCCTGCTCACGGGAGGAGGCGAGCGCTGCATCCGGCTTGTTGAGGAAGCTGCGGTTGAAGTTGATGGGGAAGACCTGAGTCGGCTTGCCCGGTACCGAGATGGTGAACTGGGTACCAAAGCCCAGCACATATTCGGTGTCCGTCCCCAGCGCGTTGACCGAGGCGACCTGACTGGTGCTGCCTACGCCGCCCAGAGTGAGCACCGGAATGCCCTCCTTGTCGGCCAGGGTCACGCCAGAGGCCTTCAGACGGGTGGTAACCATCCGGTAGAAGTCGCTCTTGTTGTCGCCCACGACCTTCATGGTCATCAGCTCGCTCGGAATGCCGTTGCCGCGCATGTGAAAGCCGCAGCCTTGCAGCAGCAGACCAGCCAGCACGATGGCCATCCAGCGGGTGAAGATGGTGCCCATAGAAAATCCTCTTTGCATTAAGGGAAAGCGGCGGGCGCAGGGCCCGCCGTTATCATCCGTTTGCTGTTACAGATTGGCAATGATCAGTTGGTAACCAATCAGTTGGCAGCCAATTAGTTAGCGACAATATTGAGCAGCTTGCCAGGTACATAGATCACCTTGCGCACGGTCAGACCGTCGGTGAACTTCTGCACGGAGGCATCAGCCATCGCCAGCTTCTCGACGTCGGCCTGGCTGATCTCGGCCGGCACGGTCAGTTTTCCGCGCATCTTACCGTTGATCTGTACCACCACCAGCTTCTCGGTCTCGACCATGGCCGCTTCATCGGCCACCGGCCAGGCTGCGTGATCGATGTCGTCGCCCTTGCCCAGCATCTTCCACAGCTCGAAGCCGATGTGCGGGGTGATGGGGTAGAGCATGACTACCACGGCTTCCAGCGCTTCCTGCATCAGGGCGCGGTCCTGCTCGTCGTTGCCCAGCTTGGAGAGATTGTTCATCAGCTCCATGATGGCGGCGATGGCGGTGTTGAAGGTCTGACGGCGACCCACGTCATCGCTTACCTTGGCGATGGTCTTGTGCAGTTCACGGCGTACCGCTTTCTGCTCGTTGGTGAGAGCCGCTACATCCAGCGCGGCAACGGCGCCACCGGAAACGTGTTCGAAGGTGACGCGCCACAGGCGACGCAGGAAGCGCTGGGCACCCTCTACGCCGGAGTCGGACCACTCCAGGGTCATCTCGGCCGGAGAGGCGAACATCATGAACAGACGGACGGTATCGGCGCCGTAACGCTCGACCATCAGCTGCGGGTCGATGCCGTTGTTCTTGGACTTGGACATCTTGGTCATGCCGGAGTGCATTACCTCACGGCCTTCGTTGTCGATGGCCTTGGTGATGCGACCCTTCTCGTCACGCTCTACCTTGACGTCGGTCGGGCTGACCCAGACGTTGCCGCCCTTCTCGTCTTTGTAGTAGAAGGCGTCAGCCAGCACCATGCCCTGGCAGAGCAGGCGCTTGAACGGCTCGTCGCTGTTGACCAGACCCGCGTCACGCAGCAGCTTGTGGAAGAAGCGGGCGTAGAGCAGGTGCATACAGGCGTGCTCGATACCGCCGATGTACTGATCCACCGGCAGCCAGTGGTTGGCCGCCGCCGGATCCAGCATACCCTTGTCGTAGTCCGGGGAGCAGTAGCGCGCGTAGTACCAGGAGGACTCCATAAAGGTGTCGAAGGTATCGGTCTCGCGGAACGCTTCCTGACCGTTGTAAGTGGTCTTGGCCCATTCGGCGTCAGCCTTGATCGGGCTCTGGATACCGTCCATCACCACGTCTTCCGGCAGCAGTACCGGCAGCTGATCTTCCGGTGTCGGCACTACGGTACCGTCAGCCAGGGTCAGCATCGGGATGGGGGCCCCCCAGTAACGCTGACGAGAGACACCCCAGTCACGCAGGCGGTAATTTACGGTGCGCTTGCCCTTGCCCAGCCCTTCCAGCTTGCTGGCGATGGCATTGAAGGCGCCCTGGAAGTCGAGACCGTCGAACTCGCCGGAGTTGAACAGCACGCCCTTCTCGGTGTAAGCCGCTTCGCTCACGTCGACGTCGCCATCAACCGGCTTGATCACCGCCTTGATGTCGAGGCCATATTTGGTGGCGAATTCGAAGTCACGCTGATCGTGGGCCGGAACTGCCATCACGGCGCCGGTGCCGTAGTTCATCAGCACGAAGTTGGCGACCCAGACCGGTACCTTGCGGCCATCCAGCGGGTGAATGGCATAGAGGCCGGTGGCCATGCCCTTCTTCTCCATGGTAGCCAGTTCCGCTTCGGCGACCTTGGTGTTCTTGCACTCTTCGATGAAGGCGGCCAGCTCAGGATTGTTCTGGGCTGCTTGCAGCGCCAGCGGGTGACCGGCGGCGATACCGACATAGGTGACGCCCATGAAGGTGTCCGGACGGGTGGTGTAGACCTCCAGCTGCTCACCCTGACCCTCGATGGCGAAGCTGATGTTGACCCCTTCGGAGCGGCCAATCCAGTTGCGCTGCATGGTCTTGACCATCTCTGGCCAGCCTTCCAGATTGTCGATGTCGTTGAGCAGCTCTTCGGCGTAGTCAGTGATCTTGATGAACCACTGGGGGATCTCTTTCTGTTCCACCGGGGTGTCACAGCGCCAGCAGCAGTTGTCGACCACCTGCTCGTTGGCCAGCACTGTCATGTCGTTCGGGCACCAGTTGACGGAGGAGGTCTTTTTGTAGACCAGACCCTTCTCGTAGAGCTTGGTGAAGAACCACTGCTCCCAGCGGTAGTAATCCGGTTTGCAGGTGGCGACTTCACGATCCCAGTCATAACCCAGACCCAGCATTTTCAGCTGGTTCTTCATGTATTCGATGTTTTCGTAGGTCCAGGGCGCCGGTGCGGTATTGTTTTTGATCGCGGCGTTCTCGGCCGGCAGACCGAATGCATCCCAACCTATGGGTTGCAGCACGTTCTTGCCATTGAGGCGTTGATAACGGGAGATCACATCACCTATGGTGTAGTTACGAACGTGCCCCATGTGTAGTCGACCAGACGGATAGGGGAACATGGACAGGCAGTAGAACTTCTCCTTGTCTACCTTCTCCACGGCCTTGAAGGTTTTCTTGGCATCCCAGTGCTTTTGCACTGCTGGTTCGATTGATTGGGGAACGTATTGCTCTTGCATTGGTGACATCCGGATCTGTGAAATGAATAGATAAATCAGCTGGGAAATCGCAATAGAATACCCATATCCTGCGGCGGCAACAACCGCCAGCGTCCCTTGGGCCTTAAGCCGGGCCAGATCAGGGTTTAGTAGAGGAGTTAGAGCCATGGACAAACGTCAAAAAGGGTACGAAGCCTTCATTGCCGAGCTGCAAAAACAGTGGCAAGAGACTGAAGAGTTCCAGGGGGAGCGCCTCAACCGGATGATTGCCAAGGTGCAGGCCTATCTGGAGGCCGCCAGCGACCTGACTCAGGACGAGCTGGCGCTCATCGCCGAGTACGTGAAGCGGGATCTGGGCAACTATGACGAGGGGCGCCATGACGATAGTGCGCAGGTGGAAGAGTCTGCCTTTATGTTGGCCCTCAAAGACACCGCCTGGTCCTGGCTGGCGGATGTGACCGACCGCGCCCAGGTGGAGTGGCGGGAGCTGGCCGACGAGCTGGAGCATAAGGGTGTTTACGAAGCGGGTGACTGGGTGGGGCTCGGGGTCATGGTGTGCGACCAGTGTGGCTGGCGCCATACCGTGCTACACCCCGAGCAGCTCGATACCTGCCCCGAATGCGGCTGCGCCGAGTATCATCGCGAGCCGCTCTCGCCCTGAGTCATGCCATCAAGGCGGACGAGATAACGAGCAAAAAGGCGCCATCAGGCGCCTTTTTCTTGCTTGCAGGTTTCGTCGGGACGTTTACTTGCCCGCTACGGAGAGGCCGCCAAAACGGATCTGCGGGGCGTAGAAGCCCTTGCCGTCGTTGTGGTGCAGGGTGTCACCGACTGCTTCCAGCTCGCCCAGCAGGCGGTAGAAGTTGCCTGCTACCGTGATGCCGCGCACCGGCTGCAGGCGAACTCCATCGCGGCAGAGGAAACCTGACGCGCCAAAGGAGAAGTCGCCGCTCACCGCATCGGCACCGGAGTGCAGGCCATCCAGCTTGACCAGCTCCAGATAGTCGCCGCTTTGCACCTCCGCTTCCCTATGGGGGCCTGCGCCAAACACCAGATGGCGAGCGGTCACATCGAGGGCGCTGCGGGCACCGCGAGCGGCCGAACCGTTGCTGGCGACTCCAAAGTGGCGGGCGGTGGCGCTGTTGTGGAGCAGGGTTTTCAGCTCCCCTTCGCCAATCAGCAGCAGATCCGAGCTGGCAGCTCCCTCGCCATCAAACGCCTTGATGTTCATGCCGCCCGGCATATAGACCCTGCTCTCCAGAGTAAGCCAGCGTGACGCTACGCTCTGGCCGACCTTGCTGCGCCAGGGGTTGATCCCCTGCTGGGCCCACTTGCCCGACAGCACACCCTGAAAGCAGCCAAACAGGCTGGCGAAGCAGTTGGTGCTAAAGATGACGCTGTAGTGACCGCTCGGCACCGCTTCACCGGGCAGCAGACCATCGGCGATGGCGTAGATCTGCTCGATCAGGGCCTGACTGTCCAGCTCGTCGAAGCGGCGGCCATACTGCCCCTGCGAGTGCATCGACTGGCGGCCATCCCGTTCCACCAGCGCCGAGGTGTAGCAGCCGACGCTGAACTCGCCGTGCTGGCAGAGGGTGCCCTGACTGTTGGCGAGCCAGAGCTGGCTCTCCCCTTCGAAGAAGCTGTTGTAGGGGGCGCCGCTCACATCGGGCATGGCCAGCATGTCAGATTCGAGGCGCAGGGCCAGAGCGATCTTCTCCTCAACCGGCGTGATATCGGGCTGGTTGATCTCGGCGCAATCTGTGGTGATCCGGCTATTGGCCACCGAGATGCGCTGATCTGCATCCACCTTGGCAAAGCGGCTGGCATCGAGCGCATCCTGCAGCATGGCATCCAGCGCCAGCTCATCGAGGGATTCCGAGTAGGCGATGCCGACCCGACCCTCTTTTATCAGGCGAATACCGAGTTGCTGGCTGCTGGTGACCTTGTATTCACCCAGCTCGCCCTTGTCTGCCTTGAGGGAGAAGGCCTTCTCCTGATTGGCGATGATGTCTGCCTCGGCGCCGAGGTCGGCCACCTTGTCGAGCAAGCGGGTGAGCAGTTGGTTCATGTCGAGCTGGCTCATCAGGCGTTCCCTCCCACCAGAATATTGTCCACTTTCAGAGCCGGCTGGCCCACCGAGGTGGGGACCGAGCCCGAGACCGAGCCGCACATGCCGGCGGCCAGCGCCAGATTGCGGCCCACCATGGAGATCTCTTTCAGCACCTGCGGGCCGGTGCCGATCAGGGTGGCCGACTTGAGCGGCGTGGTGATTTTGCCGTGCTCGATGAGATAGGCCTCCTGCACATTGAAGTTGAATTCACCGGTGCCGGGCTGTACCGAGCCGCCCCCCATCTTCTTGGCGTAGATACCGTGCTCCACCGTGGCCAACATGTCGTCGAGGCTGTGGTTGCCCGGCTCGATATAGGTGTTGCGCATGCGCGAGGTGGGGGCGTACTTGTAGGATTCGCGCCGCCCGGAGCCGGTGCGGGCGTAGCCCGTCTTGAGGGCGCCCATTCTGTCCACCAGAAAGCCGGTCAGAACGCCGTCCTTGATGAGCTGGGTGTGCTGGGTCGCCATCCCCTCGTCATCGACGTTGATGGAGCCCCAGGCATTGCTTTGCAAGCCTTCATCCACCGCATTGACCACCGGATTGGCGATAAGCTGGCCCATCTTGTCGTGGAATACCGAGGCCTTTTTGGCTACCGAGGTGGTCTCCAGCAGATGACCGCACGCCTCGTGGAAGATGACGCCGCCAAAGCCGTTCTCCATGATGACCGGCAGGGTGCCGCTCGGGCAGGGAGCCGCGCCCAGTTTCACCAGTGCCTGACGGGTGGCGGTGAGGGCCAGCTCGCGCGGATCGATGCGATCGGCATGCTCCCAGCCCATCAGGGCGCCGGGGGCCTCGTAACCGACGCTCTGCTCGCTCCCTTCAATGGCGATGGTCTGGGCCATGATGCGGTTGTAGTGGCGGCGATCGGCCACTTGCACCCCTTCGCTGTTGAAGATCTCCACCTCCTGCTCCCAGCCCAGCACGTTGCCGGAGAACTGGCTCACCTTGTCGCTCTCGGCGCGGGCCGCCGCATCCATGGCGTGCAGATAGGCGATCTTCTGCTCCAGCAGCTTGTCTGCCGACAGGGGCAGCGCCACCGGGTTGCGATCGCTCAGGCGGGTGAAATCGAAGGCGGTGGCGGTCACCACAGGGTCGCGGCGGTCTTTGGCCGCCAGCAGGGTGACGATGCGCAGCAGTTCGTCGCGGCTGGCTTGGTTGGTGTAGCCGTAGAGCACCTTGTGGCCGTAACAGAGGCGCACGCCGATACCGAAATCGAGGCCACCGCTGATGTTCTCTATCTGGCTGGAGAGCAGGCTGAGCTGGCTGCGGCGCTTGCGCTCCACAAACAGCTCGGCGAAATCGGCACCCAGCGCCAGTGCGTGATCGAGCACGTCACGGGCAATGGCGGGGGCCAACAGGGAGAATGGGGTCATAGAATATCCTTTTCTGGTCTGTCCGTTTGCTTCCGACATCCGGCTCTGATTGTTATGGGATGTCGAGTCCATTGTTGCAGACCAGCACAAAAAAGTCGCTATAGCGTCATGCGATGATACCGATTGAGAAAATCGGTGCGATAACTGCGCCCGGCGGCAAGGGCCAGGCGCTCAGGGTCGTTTTGCCAAAACGTGGGAAAGATCAGAGCAGGGCGTGGATTTCGCTCAGGATCTGCTCGACCCACTGCTCGATGCGCGGATCGGTCTGGTCATATTGGTTGGCATCATCGAGGGCCAGTCCGACGAAGTGACGGCCATCGTCGATCAGTGCCTTGGAGGCATCGAATTCGTACCCTTCGTTGGGCCAGTAGCCCACCAGCTTGACCCCTTTTGGCACCAGCTGATCGTGCAGCATGCCGAGGGCGTCCTGGAACCATTCGCCATAACCGAGCTGATCGCCGAGGCCAAACAGGGCCACGATGCGTCCCTCCAGATGGAGATCGGCGATATCTTCCCAGCGGGACTCCCAGTCCTCCTGCAGTTCGCCAAAATCCCAGGTGGAGATGCCGAGGATCAGGATCTCGTAATCCTCCATCCGGCGCAGGGAGACATCCTTGATATTGTGAATATCCACCAGCTCGGGGCCGATGAGGGCGCGGATCTTCTCGGCAGCCATCTCGGTGTAGCAGGTGGTGGAACCGTAAAACAGACCAATCTTCATCGCTCTACTCTCTGTTGGCGCTTTCTCGCTTGCTTTTGGCGCGTTCTCGCATGCTCGTGTGGGCTGCGCCATGTTGGCAACACGATGGGTAACGTAAGGGGAGGGCGCCAGTCTAGCAGATTGCCATTCGACCTTCACCGCCCGGCAAGGGGCGTGGCAAACGTGCCTTATCTTTCCAATGAAAGTGCCTTGTCTTTCCAAGGAGTTGGCGCGTTACAATGGGCCATCGATCCCATGATTGCAGCGCACCATGAGCAAACCCGACCCCCATCCCCTGATTGAACCCTTTCTCGACGCCCTCTGGCTGGAGCGGGGATTGTCTGACAACACGGTCAGCTCCTATCGCAGCGATCTGGAGAAGTTCTCCCTCTGGCTCGACGAGCAGGGGAGCTCGCTGCTGCTGGCGGGGATGGACGAGATCCAGCACTACCTTGCCTGGCGGGTCGATCACCAGTTTGCGGCCAGCAGCACCGCCCGTTTTCTCTCGGCCCTGCGCCGCTTTTACCAGTATCTTAACCGCGAGAAGCTGCGCAGCGATGATCCGACCGTGCTGCTGGAGGGGCCCAAGCTGCCGAAAAAACTCCCCTCCGATTTAAGCGAAGCGGAAGTGGAGGCACTCTTGAGTGCGCCGCTGGTGGATGACCCGCTGGAGTTGCGGGACAAGGCAATGCTGGAGCTGCTCTACGCTACCGGCTTGCGGGTTTCCGAGCTGGTGGGGCTCACCGCCGAGCATGTCAGTTTGCGTCAGGGCTTGGTGCGCGTAGTGGGCAAGGGCAACAAGGAGCGGTTGGTGCCGATGGGCGAGGAGGCGATGCACTGGCTGGAGCGTTACTACCGCGAGGCCCGTACCCTGCAGCTGGGGGGCACCAGCTCGGATGTGGTGTTTCCCTCCAAGCAGGCCCGTATGATGACCCGCCAGACCTTCTGGCATCGCATCAAGCTCTATGCCCTGCGGGCCGGGATCAACGGTGAGCTATCCCCCCATACCTTGCGCCACGCCTTCGCCACCCATCTGCTCAATCATGGCGCTGACCTGCGGGTTGTGCAGATGCTGCTGGGTCACGCGGATCTCTCCACCACCCAGATCTACACCCATGTGGCCAACGAGCGACTCAAGGCGCTGCACGGTGAGCACCACCCCCGCGCTTAAGCCCGTTGCAGCCGATTTTTGCCTGCTTGTTTAGCCTGATACAGGGCTGCATCGGCGCGGGCCATCACACTGTCTGGCGCATCATTCAGGGATTCGGCAATGCCACCGCTAAAGGAGACGCTTAAGCCCTTTTCACGCCAATCCTGTTGCCCCATGCTGATACGCCAATGCTCCATCAACTTCTGCGCGTTGGCAATATCCGTCTGTTCAAAAATGGCGACCAGCTCTTCCCCCCCAAAGCGGCACAGGGTTGCCTGTTCCTCCAGCAATTGGCTACCTAGCTGAGCGGTGCGTTTCAAAACGGCATCCCCGATGGGATGACCATAGGTATCATTTATTTTTTTGAAGTTATCAATGTCGATAATTGCCAATATGTATTGGCTATTTTCTTTATGTAGAGTGGCGAGCGCCTCTTCCAAATAACGGCGGTTGTACAAGCCGGTTAATGCATCACGCAGCGATTTTTCTGTTTCGGCCTGCATTTTGTCTGAAATCATTACAATTTCATCTTCCAGTTCCTCTATACCTGCCAGCTTGGGGATAATAATTTGTTGCCCTGGAGGGGTGATACGCAATTGTCTAACAACTTGTACCAATGTGCTGATTGTATGCTCCAGACGTTGCCTGAAAATAATGGCAACCAGTGTGAATATCGATAATGATAATACCAGAGTGATAAATATAGTAGGCAGTATCTCACCAATCAAAATATCGCTCTTGAATGGAAATACAGTAATAACCAGCCACGATGGGTTGTTGTGAAGGGCGTGATATGAAATGAGATCACCATTTTTACTCATTAAGGTACCATTCCTGCCTTTCAATTCAGAAATCCATGGTTGGTCAAGTCGACTGCCGTTTTCCTGAGGGTCGCTGTGAGCCACAATCATCTTACTGCCTCGGTCAAAGAGCATATATACAACATTGTTACTACTCTCCAGAATCCGCCCTATACGTGCTGAAAATACTTTCAAGTTCAGGTCGATGCCAATCACGCCAAGAAATTCCCCCTGGTTATTAAAAACAGCATGGGAAAGGGTGACGACCGGCATTTTTTCAATCGCGTCAATGTAAGGGGAACTCCAGATATTGATGCCGGGATGCTCGATAGCATTGCGGTACCATGGACGTTCCGACTCTTTGAACTCAATCGGGGTAGGGTGAAGAGAGAAATTGATATGCTTGTTATCCTGAAGCATGTAGTACACGGTTTTTATTGGGCCATCAGGGTAAAGAAGGTATTGCCAAATGTCGCGATAACGTTGTTTTAATTCCGGGGGAAGATCTCCATTATTCTCGGTAATGTCGGCAATGATGATATTTATTTGCCTCTCAACCGAAGAGAGTGAGTTATCCCATTGCTGCGCAGTACTATCGTTAAAAAATCTGGCGGTGCTTAGCAAGGTGTTTTTCTGCATAACAGAAAAAAGGTACGCACTACCCAATGTGGTCAAAACAAGTGGCAGCGCAAGCAGCAAAAGAAAACGGAGAATAAAGCTGTGATTGGAGTTTGCAGCAGTGGAGGTTTGCATAGTCACGACGCCTATATAACTTTACGCCATCTAACCATAGCCCATGGGCATCGTGACACACATACACACCAGTCTGGGGAGTCGGCTCAACGCTCCTGTTGAGATTTCAGCAGATCACGGATCTCGGTCAGCAGCTCCTGATCTTTGGTCGGGCCTGCCGGGGCGGCGGCTTCCTCTTCCTGCTTCTTCTTCAGGGTGTTGATGGCCTTCAGTCCCATGAAGATGGCAAAAGAGATGATCAGAAAGTCGATGATGGTCTGGATGAACTTGCCATAGGCGATGACCACGGCGGGTGTTGTACCTTCTGCGGCCTTCAGGGTAACCGCCAGGTCGCTGAAGTCCACGCCGCCCAGGATCAGGCCGATAGGCGGCATGATCACGTCACCGACAAAAGAGGAGACAATTTTGCCGAAGGCGGCACCAATGATGATACCGACCGCCATATCGATGACGTTGCCGCGGGCGGCAAAGGCTTTGAACTCTTGAATCAGACTCATTATTTCCTCCGAAATTAAACAAGATAGCGCGTTGATTACCCTTGCCAAAGGGCGAACTCTTGTCAGGAAAAACAGAGGCTAAGCCGCGTTATTCCTGTCGTCCTGACTAGCTTGCGGGCGTTATGAGTCCTTGGCAATCGGGGGGAGCCATTTTTTTGGTACAAAGTGATATTAATTTTTTGGTAAGTAGCTGGTTGAATGATGAGCTGCGCTGCTGTAGTTTGCTGGGTCGATTCATTCATACCACGTGAGTAAACAAGTGAAGTATTTACTACTGGGAATGATGCTTTTGTGCACATTTGCTGCCAGAGCGGGGATGGATACCCAATCCTTGAAACAGACCATCACGGCCCGGCTGGGGGTTCCCGTCTATCTGGTTGAACCGACCCCGATCGCGGGGTTGTATATGCTGGGCACCTCACAGGGGGTGCTCTACAGCGATGCCAAAGGGGATTATGTGGTGCAGGGGGTCATGCTGGATATGACCCGCGACATGAAGAACCTGACCATCTCGGGTATGCGCGAGCAGCGCCGACTTGGCTTGGCACAGGTGGCCCATGCCCCCATCGTGCTCAAGGCTCGGGATGAGCGTCACCGGGTTGCGCTGTTTCTCGGCGAGCAGGACGCAAAGCGCCGTCAGCTCTCCGGCACCTTGCAACACCTGCAGGCATCCGGGGTGAGCGTGGCTCTCTATCCGGTGATTGATCACGCCGAACGGGCCGCCGACTGGTGCAGCGATCCCCTGCTGCAAAATGATCCGTTAAAAGCCTATTTGCCTCAAACGGCATGTAGTGAGACCCTTATCCAAAATATTGGCCTGAGCCAATGGTTGGGGGTCAAGGTACTGCCGGCCTGGGTCTCCTCCGAAGGGGATCTGGTGCGCGGGTATCAGAGCCCCGAACAGCTGCTCAAGATACTGGATCATATTGATGTCCCTGCAAATCCGTCGTCGTCCGCGAGTTGATGATTCCCATCTGCCTGCCGCCCTGCATCCCCTGCTTCGCCAAATCTTCGCCAGCCGTGGCGTAGAGGATCCCGCCCTGCTGGAGCGCAGCGCCAGCCAGCTGTTGCCGCCCCAGCGCCTTTATGGGATGGAGCAGGCGGTGCCGCTGCTGGCGGATGCCCTGACCGCCCAGAAACGGATCCTGATTGTCGGTGACTTCGACTGCGACGGCGCCACCAGTTCGGCCCTGTGTGTGCTGGCCCTGCGCGCCATGGGGGGTCGCCACATCGATTTTCTGGTGCCCAACCGCTTCGAGTTTGGCTACGGCCTTACCCCCGAAATTGTCGAGCTGGCTGTGGCCCGTGGCGCCGAGTTTCTGATCACGGTGGATAACGGTATCTCCAGCATCGCCGGGGTGGCGGCAGCCAAGGCGGCGGGCATGCAGGTACTGGTTACCGATCACCATTTGCCGGGTCAGGAGCTGCCTGATGCCGATGCCATCGTCAACCCGAACCAGCGCGGTTGCGATTTCCCCTCCAAATCGCTGGCCGGGGTGGGGGTGGCCTTCTACCTGATGGCGGCCCTCAATACCCATCTGCGTCAGCTCGGCTGGTACGAACGGCAAGGGTTACGCGCCCCCAATGTGGCGGATTACCTCGACCTGGTGGCCCTCGGCACGGTCGCCGACGTGGTGGCGCTCGATGGCAACAACCGCATTCTGGTCCATCAGGGCTTGCAGCGGATCCGGGCCGGGCGCTGTCGCCCCGGCATTCAGGCGCTGGTGGATGTGTCGGGCCGCGATGGTCGTCGCCTCACCGCCGCCGACCTCGGTTTTGCACTGGGGCCACGCCTCAATGCGGTGGGCCGTCTCGATGACATGTCCCTCGGGGTCGCCTGTCTGCTCTGCGATGAGCTCAATCTGGCGCGCCAGCTTGCGGCCGAGATGGACAGCCTCAATCAGGAGCGCAAGGAGATCGAGCAGGGGATGCAACAGGAGGCCCTCGCCACTCTGGAGCAGATCCGTTTTCGCGATGGCGAGGTGCCGTCGGGCATAGTGCTGCACCGCAACGAGTGGCATCAGGGGGTGGTGGGGCTGGTGGCCTCCAAGGTGAAGGAGAAGTACTACCGCCCGGTCATTGCCTTTGCCGAGAGCAGCGAGACCGAGCTCAAGGGCTCCGGCCGCTCCATCCCCGGCGTGCACCTGCGCGATGCACTGGAACTGCTCGATACCCGCCATCCGGGGCTGATGGGCAAGTTTGGCGGCCACGCCATGGCGGCGGGGCTGACCCTGCCCAAGGCCAACATCGAGGCGTTCGGTCGGGCCTTTGAGGCAGTCATCAGCGAGCTGGTGACACCGGAGCTCTTGACCGGGGTGCTGCTCACCGATGGCGAGCTGCTGCCGGACGAGCTCACTCTCGAGCTGGCAGAGCTGATTCGCGCCTCCGGCCCCTGGGGTCAGGCCTTCCCCGAGCCGCTGTTTGACGGCGAATTCGTGCTGGTGCAGCAGCGGCTGGTGGGGGAGAAGCACCTCAAGATGATGCTGACAACCGATTCTGGTCACGCGGTGGATGCCATCGCCTTCGGCGTCGATCTCAAGCGCTGGCCCGATGCCTCGGTGAAGCGGGTGCGGCTTGTCTACCGGCTCGATGTCAACGAGTGGCGCGGCAACCGCAGCGTGCAGCTGCTGGTGGAGCATCTGGAGGCGGCCGGTCTCTGAGCAGGTAGCATTGCTGCTCTGATCGTTGACATCGCTGACAACGGCCACCCTCGGGTGGCCGTTTTACTGTGGGCCCGGGGGTGACTCTACCGCCTTGTTATGTTGGTATTTAATTGCTGGCTTTCTTAGAAAGAGGGTTTTTAGTATCGTTTTACGTCAGTTAGTACGGTTTCAAATTCAAGAAAAAGAGGCGTTGTGATACATTCATCCCCGCATCATTTTGTTGTTTGAACGGGACTGACTCTTTGCTGCCTTTTGGCCGACTATCGACCTGGGCGATGGTCCTCGCTATCGCCAGCCTGCTGTGGTTTGCCGCTTTCGCTGCGGTAGGGGTCACTGCAACACCTCATCAGGCGTCGGTCAGGCAGAAGGTCTCGATGCAGTTGCATGAGCAATCCGATCCGGGATTGGTCAACAGTGTCGGCCTTCCTCCTGCCTCCCAGTGGCGACTCGGCTTCGAGCCGGGGCGGCGACTCGAAGGGGCCACTCATTCCGAGCGCTATCAGATGGTGCTGGCCTGGTTCCAGCACGATATCCTCGGCCTGCTCTGCGGTCTGCTACTGGTTCTCCCTCTTCTCTATGTCAGGCAGCTCCCGGTCTACTTCGGTTATTTGCACCGACGGCTGCTGCGCTGTCGCCACCTGCAATATCGTTTCTGTCACGGCGACTAGCCCACCCTGCTGGCGGGCGCCCATCCACCTTTTCACTCGGTTTGTAACGCTCCTGATTGACTGACGGGCAGGCTGATACCTGCTGCCTGCGCTCTATCGTCTGGTGCTGCGTCCGCGCTTTCTGTTGTGTCGTCCATGCTGCTGGCCATCGGCCAGAGGCAGACTTTTCTTTGCGCAAACATCTGGTGAGCACACCCTATGGACTACTACTTCAACCTGTTTATTCACTCGATCTTTGTCGAGAACCTCGCCCTGGCCTTCTTTCTGGGGATGTGTACCTTTCTGGCCGTTTCGAAGAACATCAACACTGCCTTTGGCCTTGGCATGACAATCCTGGTGGTGATGGTTATCGCCATTCCCCTCAACAACTTGATTTACCGCCATATCTTGCGGGCAGGCAGTACCTTTTTCGGGGAATTCGATCTGGGATTTCTCGATTACATCATCTACATCGGGGTGTTGGCGGCGTTGGTGCAGGTGATGGAGATGCTGCTCGACAAGTACGTTCCGGCGCTCTATCAGGCGCTCGGCATCTATCTGCCTCTGTTGACGGTGCACTGCGCCATCTTTGGCGGGGTGATGTTTATGGCGCAGCGGGATTACGATTTTGTCGAGTCGCTGGTCTACAGCGCAGGCTCCGGGCTTGGTTGGCTGCTGGCCATTGTCGCCATGGCCGGTTTGCGCCAGAAGCTAAAATACGCCGATGTCCCCGATGGGCTGCGGGGCATCGGCATCACCTTTATCGTGGCAGGGCTGATGTCCCTTGGTTTCATGTCCTTCTCCGGCATATCACTTTGATTGGAGATGAAAAAAACGAGGCGCCTGCGGGCGCCTCGTTGTCTATCGGGGATGACGGGTTGGCATTACAGCTCGCGGGCCCAGGGGTGAGCCTTGGGGCGCAGTGCCAGCGCCAGACCCAGCAGCAGCACGGTCAGGCCGTAGAGGGGCCAGCTACCAAAGCGCATGTAGGGGGTCTCGCCGTGGGCGGGACGCACCTCGCTGCGCAGCACGCCCGCTTCAAACTGCGGGATCTGGCCGATGATGCTGCCATCGATCTCGGTCACGATAGTGATACCGGTGTTGGTGTCCCGCAGCAGCGGACGAGCTAGCTCCAGCGCGCGCATCCGGGCGATCTCCATATGTTGCCAAGGGCCGATGCTGGTGCCGAACCAGGCGTCGTTGGAGACGGTCAGCAGGAAGTCGGTATCGGTATTGACGTTGCGGCGCACCTCTTCCGGGAAGATGATCTCGTAGCAGATGGCGGCGGCAAACTTGAGCCCCTTGGCGATCAGGTTTGTCTGTACTTCGTCACCCCGGCTGAAAGAGGACATCGGCAGGTTGAAGAAGGGGGCGATGGGGCGCAACAGATCTTCAAACGGCACGAACTCGCCGATGGGCAGCAGGTGGTACTTGTTGTAGCGGTTGGAGTGGTTGTAGAAGTAGGACTCCTTGCCATCCGCATCCTGCACCCCCATGCCGAGCACGGTATTGTAGAAGCGCTGTTGCTGCTCGTCGTAGTGGATGATCCCCGCCAGCAGGCCGGTATCGTTCACCTTCATCGCCTTGTCCAGATTCTCCAGATAGGGGCCCATCGCCTTCTCGATGGCTGGGATCGCCGACTCCGGCCAGATGATGATGTCAGCATCCTGATTCTCGCGGCTCAAGTCCTGATAGGTGCGCACCGTGGGGGCCAGCGCCTCCGGATCCCATTTGAGGGATTGGGCGATATTGCCCTGCACCAGTGCCACCTTGACCGGTTCGCCACGGGTCACCCAGTTGAGCTGCATCAGGCCGTGAGCACCGGCAACCAGCAGGGCAGGCACCGCCAGCCAGAGCGGGGAGCGGGATTTCCACACCAGCCAGATGGCGGAGGCGGACAGCAACAGGGCGAGGGTGATGCCCTGCACCCCAAGAATGGGGGCAAATCCCTTGAGGGGGCCGTCGATCTGGCTGTAACCAAACCAGAGCCAGGGGAAGCCGGTCATCACCCAGCCGCGTAGCCAGTCAGCCACTAACCACAGGGCCGGGAAGGCGAGCAGCCAGCGGCTCCAGTGACGGCCGCCAAAGAAGCGGGCAAAAACCCAGCTGGCGAGCGTCGGGTAGAGGGCCAGATAGGCGGAGAGCCCGGCCAGCAGCACAAAGGCGACCGGCAGCGGGATGCCGCCAAACTCGGTCATGCTGACATGGATCCACCACAGGCCTGGCAAAAAGAGTCCCATGGCGTAGCCAAAACCGCGCAAGGCAGCCTGTTTCGGCGTGGCTTTGTCCAGCAGGGCGTAGAGGCCAAGCAGGGAGGGGATCACCAGCGGCCAGTAGCCGAAGGGGGAGAAGGCCAGCACGGCGATGGCACCAGAGGCCAATGCACTGAGGCTTAACAGAATTTTGGAAGTAACAGGGGATAATCTCACGGGCGATGGTGCTCGTCTTGGTGTGCAACTGGGGTCGAATGGCCGGTATCTTAACCTGTAAGCGGGGCAACGGCGAGCCTCGATGCCGGTGGCAGAGAGCACAACGCCCCGAGGTCGGGGCGTTGTTTCACACATCGAGCGGATCTGCTTATTGCGGCTCGGATTGCGCCGCCGCGTGGTGCTCGGGGATCTTCACCTGCAGCTGCTGCAGACGGCGCCGGTCGGCATGCATCACCTTGAACAGGTAGCCATCCAGCTCGATCTCCTCGCCCTTCTTGGGCAGGTGGCTGAAGGCGTGCATCACCAGACCACCGACCGTATCCACCTCTTCATCGCTGAATTTGGTGCCGAAGAAGTCGTTGAAATCCTCGATCTCGGTCAGGGCGCTGATGGAGAAGACCCGCTTGCTGAGGCGGCGGATTTCGTCCGGTTCATCCTCGATGTCGTCAAACTCGTCGTCGATCTCGCCAACGATCAGTTCCAGTATGTCTTCGATTGTCACCAGACCGGAGACGCCACCAAATTCGTCGACCACGATGGCCATGTGGTAGCGCTCTTCACGGAACTCCTTGAGCAGACGGTCAACCCGTTTACTTTCCGGCACGATCACCGTGGGGCGCAAGATTTTCTCGAGCTGTAGCGGCTCGCTGGCGTGATGGCCGCCAAACCCGAAGGGGAGCAGATCCTTGGCGAGCAGAATGCCCTCCACATGATCCTTGTCCTCGTTGATCACCGGGAAGCGGGAGTGACCGGACTCGATGATCACCGGCAGGATTGCATCCACCGGTTGGGACTTCTCGATGGTCACCATCTGGGAGCGGGGGATCATGATATCGCGCACGCGAAGATCGGCGATCTCCAGCACCCCCTCGATCATGTCCTTGGTGTCCTGATCGATGAGGTCGCGCTCTTCGGCATCGGCTATCACGTCTACCAAATCATTGCGGTCTTTTGGCTCGCCCTGGAAGAGTTGGCTGAGTTTGTCGAGCCAGGTTTTCTTCGGCGAGCCGGTACTAGGGTGATCGTCGGTCATTTTCTCTCTTGGTTACTCGTATGAACACACTTGAAATAGTTCGGGTTATATAAGGATGGCCATCTGCTGTTTCAAGACGATGACCATCCGGTTCTTTACTCTTCGTCGTTCAGATAAGGATCGGCAAAACCGAGCTCCTGCATGATGTCGCGCTCAAGCGCTTCCATTTCTTCGGCTTCCTCATCCTCGATATGGTCATAACCTAGCAGATGCAGACTGCCGTGCACAACCATGTGGGCCCAGTGGGCCATCAGGGGCTTGCCCTGCTCCTCGGCCTCGCGCTCTACCACCTGACGGCAGATCACCAGATCGCCGAGCAGCGGCAGCTCCAGACCGGGTGGCGCCTCGAACGGGAAGGAGAGCACGTTGGTGGGCTTGTCCTTGCCGCGATAGGTGAGGTTGAGCTCGTTGCTCTCCGCCTCGTCGACGATGCGCACCGTCACTTCAGCCTCCTGCTGGAAGCCGAGAATGGTGCCATCGAGCCAGCCTTGCAGCTGGGCTTCGGTGGGCAGGCCGTCGGTGCTGGCACTGGCCAGTTGCAGATCCAGGGTTACGCTCATTGCTCACTCTCTTTGCTGGCGTTTGTTTGGCCGGCCACCTTCTCGGCGGCCTGTTTGGCGTCGAACGCCTCATAGGCCTGCACGATACGGGCCACCACAGGGTGGCGCACCACGTCTTTGGACTCGAAGAAGTTGAACGACAGACCATCGACCCCTGGCAGCACTTCCAGAGCATGGCGCAGGCCGGATTTGGCGTTGCGCGGCAGGTCTACCTGGGTGATGTCGCCGGTGACCACTGCCTTGGAGTTGAAGCCGATGCGGGTCAGGAACATCTTCATCTGCTCGGTGGTGGTGTTCTGGGCCTCATCGAGAATGATAAAGGCGTCATTGAGGGTTCTTCCGCGCATATAGGCAAGCGGCGCCACCTCGATGATGTTGCGCTCCATCAGCTTCTCGACCCGCTCAAAGCCCAGCATCTCGAACAGGGCGTCGTAGAGCGGGCGCAGGTAAGGATCCACCTTCTGGGAGAGATCCCCGGGCAGGAAGCCCAGCTTCTCACCCGCTTCCACCGCCGGACGGGTCAGCAGAATGCGGCGAATTTCCTGACGCTCCAGCGCATCCACCGCCGCCGCGACCGCCAGATAGGTCTTGCCGGTACCGGCCGGGCCTATGCCGAAGCAGATGTCGTGGCGCACGATATTGGCAATGTACTGGGCCTGATTTGGGCTGCGCGGTTTGATGAGACCGCGCTTGGTCTTGACCGTCACCTCCTTGCCATAGGGGATGCTCGGCGCCGGTTCGTCATCCTGCTCCAGCACTCGCGACTCCTGAATGGCCAGATGGACCATGTCGGGGGTGATGTCGGTCACCTTGCCACCCTTGAGAGGCTGGGTTTCCACATAAAGGTGCTTGAGGATGACGGCGGCTGCATCCAGCTGGGCCGGTTTGCCCACCAACTGGAAGTGGCTGTCACGGTAGCTGATCTCGATGCCGAGGCGGCGCTCCAGCTGCTTGATGTTGTCATCGAAGGGGCCGCACAGGCTGGCAAGGCGCTGGTTGTCGGCGGGCTCCAGATGCAGATTCAGGGTCGAGATGTGTCGGCTCAAAATATCCTCGTCTCAAGGCGCTCCCCATCCGCCGGGCGAATGGGGAGGAGGGGATTAATGGGGAGTGAAGGCGGCAACGCCCAGTTCGTCCGGTACGTTATCCGGGCGACGGGCCAGGATTTCGCTCGGTGCCGTGGCGATCCGCAGGTTCATCTCGCTCTCGCCGCGGATGAACTTGCCGCGCAGGGAGTTGGGACGCACCTCGGTGATCTCCACGTCGGCGAATCCGCCGATCAGGGTGTGCTGGCCTTCGAAGTTGACCACCCGGTTGTTCTCGGTGCGGCCACACAGCTGCATCGGGTCGAGCTTGGAGGGCCCTTCCACTAGGATGCGCTGGGTGGTGCCCAGCATGGCACGGCCAATCTGCATCGCCTGGTTGTTGATGACGTGCTGCAGGCGGGCCAGACGGGCTTTCTTCACTTCCATGTCGACATCGTCGGGCATGTCGGCGGCCGGGGTGCCCGGGCGCGGGCTGAAGATGAAGCTGAAGCTCATGTCGAAACCCACATCCTCGATCAGCTTCATGGTCGCTTCAAAGTCTTCGTCCGTCTCGTTCGGGAAGCCAACGATGAAGTCGGAGCTGATGGTGATGTCGGGACGGGCGGCACGCAGGCGACGGATCTTGGATTTGTACTCCAGGATGGTGTGCGGGCGTTTCATCATGGTCAGGATGCGGTCGGAGCCGCTCTGCACCGGCAGGTGCAGGAAGCTGACCACTTCCGGGGTGTCTTTGTAGACTTCGATGATGTCGTCGGTGAACTCGATCGGGTGGCTGGTGGTGTAGCGAATGCGATCGATACCGTCGATGGCGGCCACCAGACGCAGCAGCTCGGCGAAGGTGCAGATGCCGCCATCAAAGGTCGGGCCGCGGTAGGCGTTGACGTTCTGGCCTAGCAGGTTCACTTCGCGCACGCCCTGCTGGGCGAGCTGGGCGATTTCGTAGAGCACGTCGTCCAGCGGTCGGCTCACCTCTTCACCGCGGGTGTAGGGCACCACGCAGTAAGTACAGTATTTGGAGCAGCCTTCCATGATGGAGACGAACGCGGTAGCCCCTTCGGCGCGCGGTTCGGGCAGGCTGTCGAATTTTTCGATCTCGGGGAAGGCGATATCAACCTGAGCACCACGGCCCTCTTGCACTTCCTTGATCATGGCGGGCAGGCGATGCAGGGTCTGCGGGCCGAACACGATATCCACATAGGGAGCGCGCTGGCGAATCGCATCGCCCTCCTGAGAGGCAACGCAGCCACCCACGCCGATCACCAGACCGGGCTTGTTGGCCTTGAGCTTTTTCCAGCGTCCCAGCTGGTGGAACACCTTCTCCTGCGCCTTTTCGCGGATGGAGCAGGTATTCAGCAGCAAGACATCTGCCTCTTCGGGCTCTTCGGTAAGGGTGTAGCCATTGCTGGCATCCAACAGGTCGGCCATTTTGGACGAGTCATACTCGTTCATCTGGCAACCCCAGGTTTTAATGTGAAGTTTCTTGCTCATTGCTTCTCTTGACTTGTTTTGAAATCGGCATGGTCAAAGGACCGCGCATTTTACTCCGCAATCTGGATACTGCCTAGCTAATATCCAGCTGGCAATGGTGCTCACCCGATACCTGTTGCCAGCAAGCTCAATAAGCTTTCTCCTTGATTTGACGCAGCAATTCCCCGTTTGCCTCACTGTTTATCAGCCGTCCTTGCGCTATCATGCAGCCATCCGGTTCACGTCCGGGCGCTGTCGCCGGACGCACCCTTTCAGGAATAAATGTATGGAACAGTGTGATATCGCCATCGTCGGCGCCGGCATGGTGGGCGCCGCCACCGCCTGTCTGCTGGCAGCTCAGGGCCTCTCGGTGCGGGTCATCGAGACCCAACTGCCGGAGCATTACGCGCCGGAGCAGCCGCTGGATCTGCGGGTCTCCGCCATCAGTCAGGCCTCGGTGGCGCTGCTGGAGCAGGCCGGTGCCTGGCACCATCTGCAGCAGATGCGGCTCTGCCCCTACCGCCGGCTGGAGACCTGGGAGCTGGACGGTTTTGCCACCCGCTTCAATTCCGCCGATCTCGGTCTGCCCCAGCTCGGCTACATCATCGAAAACCGGTTGGTGCAGCTCGCCCTGCTCAAGCGGATGGAGGATTTTCCCACCATCCAGACCCACACCCCGGCGGCGGTGACCAGCCTGCGCCAGAGTGCAGATGAAGCTGTGCTGACTCTGGACGACGGCACCGAGCTGGCGGCCCGCTGGGTGCTGGCTTGCGACGGCGCCGAATCCCACACCCGCAAGCTGGCCGGCATCGGGGTATCGCGCTTCGAGTACCGCCAGCACTGCATGCTGATCAATATCGACACCGACTTTGCGCAAGAAGATATCACCTGGCAGCAGTTCACCCCGAGCGGTCCGCGCGCCTTCCTGCCGCTGCCCGGTCAGCACGGCTCTCTGGTGTGGTATGACAGCCCGGCCCGGATCCGGGCGCTGGCAGCCATGAGCAACGAAGGGCTTGCCGCCGAAGTGCGCCGCCACTTCCCGAGTCGGCTCGGCGGGTTCACCGTCACCGGCAAGGGGAGTTTCCCGCTGGTGCGTCGCCACGCCAACGACTATCACGTCGGTCGGGTGGTGCTGCTTGGCGATGCTGCCCACACCATCAACCCGCTAGCGGGGCAGGGGGTCAACCTCGGCTTCAAGGATGTGGCCTGCTGGGCTGATCTGCTGCAAGGAGCTGGCGCCGACTGGCATCAGCCGGCGTTGGCCGAGCGTTACGAGCGACGCCGTCGCCCCGACAACCTGCTGATGCAGTCGGGAATGGATCTCTTCTACGGGGTATTCAGCAACGAGATTGGCCCCCTCAAGCTGGCCCGCAATCTTGCTCTCAATCTGGCGGACAAGGCGGGCCCGCTCAAGGAGATGGCGCTGCGCTATGCACTGGGGCTGGTTTGACAGGTCGGAACCAGATAACACGGGCAGAATGCGCGAAGGAGCAAAGGTGATGAACAAGGCGCTGCTGGTGATCGATTTTATCAACGATATTGCCCATCCCGACGGGCGCATTGCCGCCTCCGCAGCCCATGTGCTGGAGCAGGATGCCATTACGCATGCCAATCAGGCGCTGGCCCATGCCCGCGCCCACGGCTGGCTGGTGCTGCTGATCAAGGTGGGCTTTGACGGCGGCTATCAGCTGCAGCCCAAGGGGTCTCCCATGTTTGGTCGCGCTCACCAGTTGGGAGCGCTCTCGCTTACCGACCCAGGCACCGACTTTCACCCGGATCTGGATGTGCAACCCGGTGATCTGGTGTTGGCCAAGCCCAGGGTCAGCCCCTTCTATGGCACGGCGCTGGAGCCTGCGCTGCGGGCCAACCACATCGACCACCTCTATCTGTGCGGGGTGAGCACTAGCTGGGCCATTCAGGCGGCAGCGCGGGATGGTCACGATCGCGACTACGCCATCACCATTCTGGAGGATGCCTGCGCCGCCGCTGATGCCACCGAGCATCACACCTCGCTGCGGATGCTGGGTCGCATCGCCGAGATCATCAAGGTGTCCCGGCTGGCTTGATCCTTAACGCAGGCAGAACCCGAGCACCGTGTTGAGATTGACTCAGCGGCCCCTTGTCGGGCCGCAGCGCTTTTCGGCAACATGATTGTCGGGCAAGATAGTGCTCACATGGATAACAACAAGGATGGACAGATGCGTTATCAGGGACGGATCGCGAGCTGGAACGAGGCGCGCGGCTTTGGATTTATTACGCCGGAGCAAAATGGCGCCGAGCAGGCAATCAATGGAGCACGCAGTGCAGGGCTGTTTGTGCATGTTACGGCGCTGCAATCAGATGGCCGCGTGCCAGAGCCGGGGGAGCGTGTCACCTATCTGATCGGCAGTGGCCAGGATGGCAAACCGAGGGCTTTACAGGTCTTTTTCCCCGATCGCCCGCTCACGTTGGCGGATGCAGTGCCTTCGTCCGCATCATCGGCGGCGCCATCGTTTCGGGCGGCAAGTCAGCCGCCACGACCCACCTCGACCAGAGAGAGAAGTAACCCCTATCGACGTCGCAAGAGCAGCTGGAGTGGCAAATTGATCCCTCTGCTGGTGCTCGTCGGCCTCTTTTCCATCTATTCCCGTTTCTCGGCCGAGTCGATGGCGCCATTGCCGGTCTCCTCTTTCAATCAGGAGGAGGTCAGCACGCCACAGGCAACGACCTTTATTCGCCAGTGTGATGGTCGGCAGCATTGCTCCCAGATGACCTCCTGCGAGGAGGCAACCTGGTTTTTGCAACATTGCCCGAACACCAAAATGGACGGAGAGGGCGATGGCATCCCCTGCGAAAATCAGTGGTGTGGCCATTAAATGTGACTTATCAGATACATATGCTCATGATGTGCTCTTGTTATCCGGAACAGGGAAACTGGCCTGAAACCTTGCCGGATGGTGTGCGATGGTGAAATTTGGTCTCAGTTGGCTAAGTGGGAATGGGGTGCTTTACTCTATCTGCTGACTTAATTGTTAATAGATGGCGGTATGCCACTTTTGCCACAGGATGGCCACCATGGCGGATGATATACAGACGCGGCAGAGTCACTTCGCCGAGCGAGCCCATCATCTGGCTGCGCTGCTGGATTCGCTGGAAGACCAGATATCGGTGATAGATCGGGATGGCGTGATCCATTACACCAATCTCGCCTGGGATCTGTTTGCCGAGCAAAACGGCATGCCCAAGGGATATAACTGGATTGGGGTCAATTATATGGGGGCTTGTGATGCTGAATCCGAGCCCTCTGGATTGGCTGCCGTGGAGGGGATCCTTCGGGTTATCCGTCATCAGCAGGAGAAGTTCTATCTGGAATACCCCTGCCACAGCCCCGACACCCAGCGCTGGTTTATGATGCGAGTCGCGCCGGTACCCGGGCTTGATGCCGAGTATTTTTCCATCGCCCATATCAATATCACCGAGCGCAAGCTGCTGGAGCTGGAAGTTGCCAGCCTCTCCCAACATGATCCCCTGACCGGACTGGCCAATCGGCGGCTGTTCAACAGCTTTTTGCATAACGAGTGGCGGCGCAGCATGCGTGAACATACCCCGCTCTCCCTCATCATGCTGGATCTGGATAACTTCAAGGCGTGTAATGACCATCTTGGTCATCAGATGGGGGATGGCTCCCTCCAGCTGGTGGGCCATCTTCTGCAATCCTTCTGCCAGCGTCCGGCGGATCTGCCCTGCCGTTTTGGTGGTGACGAGTTTGCCCTGATCCTCGGCAATACAGATCGAGATGCGGCTCAGCGGATTGGAGAGGAGATCCGCCAGGCCATCAACGATCTCGACATCGTGGTGGCAAATAATATTCAGCTTAGCGCCAGCATTGGCATTGCCACCTACACGGCAGAGCAACTGCTGGAGGGGGAAGGGGCGTTGCTGGCTGCGGCCGATGCGGCGCTTTATTGCGCCAAGGGGGCGGGTAAAAACCGTAGTCACTGCGCCAGCTGTTGAGCCGCATTACCGCTTTTGTCCTGCATGCGCCCCCTTGATGGGGTCGCACTGTTTTGACGTGGCACGATGTTAGCTACCAGCGAGCGTTGGTTTCAGCGCTCGGGTGTGGCTGACACCGGCAGGGGATGGCTGGCGATCACCTGCCTGACGAAGTGATCCCGGATGGGGTCGGCAAAGTCCGGATTCCATACCATGCTGACCTCCCATTCGGAGCTGGGACCAGAGAGAGGATAGAGGGTGACATCGGGCCCTGCGATAAAGCTGACGCTGCGCGGCAGGATGGCGTTGCCTATGCCCGCCGCGACCAGCGCCACCAGTGTCTGGATATCCTCGGCCTCCTGGACCATGCCGGTCAGCCGATTGGCGCCGAGAAAACCGGCGATCTGCTGGCTGAGCCCGGGGCAGCGGTGGCCCACCATCTGCAACAGGGGTTGACTGGTCAGTGCCTGCTGGACGTCGAATGCGGCCGGGTCTGGCTCGGTCATTCGTGTCGGCACCGCCAGCACCAGCCGGTCGATCAGCAGTATGTGTTCCTGCAACTGCGGCACCTGAGGTCTGCGCATAAAGCCAAGCTGCAACTGGCCGGAGAGCAGCTGCTCCTGCTGGATCGCGGAGGGCATATCCTGCAGATGGACCATCACGTCCGTGACCTGTTGTTTGAAGCGGGCCACCAGCGCAGGGGCCAGCGCGAAACTCGACAGACCGAAGCCAATCTTGAGCCGACCGGCTACCCCGCTAGCCACCGCCAGCGCATGGCTTTCGAACTCCCGACCGTGCTCGACCAGCGCACTCGCCTGAGTGAGCAGCTGGGCGCCGAGCGCCGTCAGCTCGGCGCCGTGGCGGCCCCGTTTGAACAGGGTGCAGCCCAGCGTCTGCTCCAGCCCCTGGATCTGCTTGGTGAGGGCCGGCTGGGTGATAAAGAGGCGGCTGGCCGCTTCCCGGTAGTTGGCGGTGTCGGCCAGCGTCACAAACGCCTGCAGTTGCCTCAAGTCGAATTTCATTCCAATTGGTTATCTAAAGTGGCGATTTATTGATTATAAATTATCTAATCGCCTTGTTCTAATGGCTCGGCAAGGGGGAAATCGCCCTCCTCTGAACCGGAACAAGGAGCCATATCATGTCCACTCAACGTTATCTTTTTTTGATCAAGGGCAAGCTGGTGCTGGCCCAGCCATTGGCGGCCCCGGAGACTGGGGAGCTGCTCGCCAGCCTGCTGCAACAGGGTTTTGTGGTCGGCCCCTTGCAGGTGTGGGCTGGCAGTACCGAGCAGGCGCTCGCTTGTTATGAGCGTGCCGCCCAGCAGCAGGCCTTTGCCGATGCACTCTCTGGCTCTCTGCCCGAGCTGGCCGGGGTGCCTGTATGAGTGCTGGCATCAACACGATCACCCTGTCGGTATCCGCCCTGCTGCTCGATATGGATGGCACTCTGGTCTGCTCGACCGGCGATGTGGAGAAGGTGTGGCGGCTCTGGTGCCAGTATCATCAGCTTGCCCCAGAGCCGGTGTTGGCTATGTGCCACGGTATGCGCTCACGTGAGGTAATCCGGGCGTTGGCCCCGCAGCTGGATGTGGAGCGGGAGGCCGCGCGCCTCGACGAGCTGGAGATGCTGCATACCGGTGGCGACGCCATCTTTGGGGCTGGCGAGTTGCTGCGCCGCTTGCCGCCAGAGCATTGGGCCATCGTGACCTCCGCCAGCCAGCGGGTTGCCCGCCATCGCCTGAGTTGTGCCGGTTTGCCGCTGCCCAGCGTGCTGGTGGGGGCCGAAGAGGTGGTCAATGGCAAGCCCGATCCAGAGCCCTATTTGCTGGGGGCTGAACGGCTTGGCATCTCGCCCGCTCGTTGTCTAGTGTTCGAGGATGCCCCGGCCGGTATCAAGAGTGCCCTGCGTGCAGGTTGCACTGTGGTGCAGGTAGGGGGCGATGCGCCGCTCAATCCGGCGGTGGTGGCGGTGATCCGCGATTGGCGCGAGGTGAAGGTGGAGATTGGAGAGACATCCCTGCTGGTGACGCTGCTCACCTGAGCGGTGGATAGAGCGTATTACGACCGCAGATTGCGGTATGAACCATCGCCCTCAACACTGTATGCCGCAATAAAAACGCCCCCGAGATGCGGGGGCGTTTTGCTTTCTCAACGGTTATTTGAAAACGCGGAAACGGGTAGCGTCGTCGATAAAGGTCTTGTCGCCGGCTGGTTGCTTGATGCTGCCAAAGGGCATCTGGGCGCGCAACAGCCAGCTGGCGGGCAGGTTCCACTCCTTGCGTACCGCCTCGTCGATCAGCGGGTTGTAGTGCTGCAGGGAGGCACCGACTTTCTCCTGCGCCAGCGTCGTCCAGACCGCAAACTGGGCGATGCCGGTGGCATGTTCCGACCAGATGGGGAAGTTGTCGGCATAGAGGGCAAATTTTTGCTGCAGATCCTTGATGACGTCGGTGTCTTCGAAGAACAGCACGGTACCAAAGCCTGCGCGGAAGCTGCCATCTACCTTGGCCTCACTCTGGGCGTAGGCTTCCGGCGGCACAATCTTTTTCAGCTCGGCTTTGACGATATTCCACAGCTTGTGGTGCTGGGCGCCAAACAGGATGACGGCACGGGAGCTCTGGGAGTTGAAGGAGGAGGGGCTGTGTCTGATGGCATCCTGGATCAGGGCCGTCAGCTGCTCCGGCGTGTGGGACACCTGGTCGCCCAGGGCATAGATGGTACGACGTGCTTTGATCTGTTCGATAAACGGACTGCTCATAACATCTCCTTGTTCTGCTTGGCGTTGCAGCCGGTGATGGACGGTTTGTCCAGCGCCTGCCGAATCAGGTATAGACTATAACACCCGCAATGCAGAGCGGGGTTAACCCGGGGTAACTAGCGTTTTTCCTGTCAGTTGATATTCGTTTGCGAACCCTGACGTTTCGTTAATGTTTGAAATGTCATTTAAGGGGCGCGAAAGTGATATTAATCAATGATTCACTCTCCTTTCTCTCCCACAATCCCCGTATGTTTTCTTGGTTCGGATGTGATGTGAGCCGTTCGTATCTCAATAAACGCTACTATGTGCTGGTCCCCCTCTCTGCATTGATTGGTTTGATGATCCTGATAGTGACGATCATCATGGCTATTGCCAGCTATCTGAGGGATATCGACATGACGGTATCCGGCTTTGGCCACATGGCATCCTCCGTTGAAGCGTCCCTGATCCACGAGATGGTGAAGGTCAATGAGCGGCAACTGGCAGTGCTGGAGGCCTCGCTCGACAAGGAGAAGATCGCTCGCGGCGGGCTGGCCGACTCCCCCATCTGGGCCATTGCGCACAAGATCAAACCAGGCAACCACTACATCTACTTTTACAACCTGAACGCGGATCGTATCGACAGCTACCCGGACTGGCTACCGCCCCCCGGTTATCAGGCGGAGCTGCGACCCTGGTATCAGGTGACCACCATGCCGGGCGACGAGCTCGTCTGGTTTGGCCCCTACCCTGAATACAATACCAATGAACTGATACTCAGCCTGATTAAACGGGTGCGGGACGATCAGGGGCAACTGCTGGGGCTGCTGATGGTCGACATGTCGTTCGACTCGCTGCAGCAGGCGCTACAGCGGACTGTTGGCGGCAATCAGGCCGCACTCTATCTTACCTTGCGCGACAGCGGCCAGCTGGTGGTGGGCAGCAATATGGATCTGCTGGCAGATCACCCCATCGAGCAGCATCAGGGCCAGCAGTGGCTCGGTCTGGATGTGTTGTGTCATGGTACTTTCCTGAAGCGCGAGCTGGCGGATATTGGCTGGGATCTCAATATCTATCTGCCGCCCGTGCTGTTTCGCAACAGCCTCTATGAGGCGCTGCAGATGGTGGTTTTACCATTGATCTCCCTGTTTGCCATCTGGTGTTGCACGCTGAGTCTGCTGGTGCGGATCTTCCGCCAGGAGCAGGCGCTGGTGTCGGGTTCACTGACCGGTATCGTGCGCAATCTGGAGAGTTCTCCCCCCATCACCAAGGCCAATACCTGGTTTGTGCGACGCAGCCTGAACGAGATTGATCAGGTCAGGGCCAGCTTCCTCAAGGGGCAGGATGCGCTGTTGCGGGACCCTCTGACCGGTATCATGAACCGGCGAGCCTTCGAACAGCACAAGAGCGCGCTGGAGCTGAGGGGGGAGCGCTTCTGGCTGCTGCTGTTTGATATTGATCACTTCAAAGGACTCAATGACAGTCGGGGTCATGCCTTCGGCGATCAGGTGCTGTGTCGGGTGGCCAATTGCCTTGCTGATGTGCTGGGGGTGAGCACGGTTTACCGGATTGGTGGCGATGAGTTTGCCGCTCTGCTGCAACAGCCACAGGATGAGCTGGCGGAGAAGCTCAATTGTCTGCTGGACGTGGTGCGACATCAACAGTGGCGTGAGCACAAGGGACAGGTCACCTTGAGTATCGGCGGCGCCTGCCATTCACCCGTCGCCAACCCCATCTTCGAGCGTGCTGATGCAGCCCTTTATCGTAGCAAGGAGGCTGGTCGGGACTGCTGGCATCTGGCGGATGAGGCTGCTGACTGACAGCTTTTGTCCCAGCGCGGCGGGTCTGTGCCGGGACACGACAACCAGATTGTGGGGCGCCCAGCCGTAATAGTTTGGCTTTTTGGTAATTTTAATCTTTAAATTCAATTGCTTGATCTTACTCTTCCATTCTGGGCGGTGGCCGTGCGGCCATTGACTGTCGCATCCCTCATTTCTGCTAGCTGGCGAACCCCGTGGCGCTTTGTATAGTGCCGCTGAATATTAATCAGGTTTGACAGGAGTACCCATGGAGATGAATTCGCGTGCTCTTCGCGCACTGGCACTGCTGGGCGCCTTGCTGGCTGGCAGCACGACCGTGTACGCCTCCGAGACCCTCAATACCATTTTGGGTGGCGGCGCAGGCGGTGTAGCGGGCACCATGATCGGCAAGGAGCTGGGTGGCGATACCGGTGCGCTGGTGGGGGCGGCATTGGGCGGTGCTGCCGGTGGCGCTGCGACGGCCAACAAGGGCAACAAGAATGAAGCGGCCCTTGGCGGCGCGGTGGGGGCGCTGGGCGGTGCCGCCATCGGCAAAAGTGTCGGTGGCGATACCGGCCAGCTGATCGGCGCCGGGGTCGGCGGGGCGAGCGGTTCGGCCATCGGTGCCAAGACCGGCGATGGCCACAAGAGCCAGGATCGCTATTACGATGATGACGACGATCATCACCATCACAAGCACCACAAGAAGTACAAAAAGCATAAAAAGCACAGATGGCACGACGACGATTGATGCGTGTGCAGTGAGTGCGGAAGATGCAAAACGGGGCCTGTTGGTCCCGTTTTGCATGGTGTGGTCACTCGATTTTGCGGTGACTCGCTCGTGCGGTTACACCAACCGGTGCTGGCGGCGACCGGCTGCAAAGGCGTTGATGTTGTCGATCAGCTGATCGGCGAGACGCTGCATCGATTCTTCGCTGGCCCAGGCCACATGAGGGGTCAGAATGAAGTGGGGGTATTGCAGCGCCTTCATCAAGGGATGGTCGGGAGGCGGCGGTTCGACGCTCGCCACATCGAAACCGGCACCACCGAGGCGACCGTTGGCCAGCGCTTGCAGCAGCGCCTCCTCATCCACCAACCCACCGCGGCCGACGTTGATCAGCAGGGCGCCCGGTTTCATCAGCTCCAGCTCCCGCTCGCCAATCAGGTTGCGGGTGTAGGGGGTGAGCGGGCAGTGCAGGCTGATCACATCCGAGCTTTGCAGCAACTCGTCGAGGGGCAAGCGATCCTCGTCGTGGCTGGCGCCGACCTGGCTCTGGGCGTAGCGCACCGTCATTCCCATGCCTTTGGCCCGCTCTCCAAGCGCCTGTCCCAGAGTTCCCTTACCGATGATGCCAAGCTGCTTGCCGTGCAGATCCATGATGTTGTGGTCGAAGAAGCAGAACTGGCCGCTCTGTTGCCAGCGCCCCTCCAGCAGCGACTGGCGCCAGCAGAAGAGGTTGCGCGACAGGGCCAGCATCAGCGCCATGGCGTGCTCCGGCACCGAGGGGCCCGAGTAGTTGCGGATATTGCACACCCCGACGTTGGCGGCGCGGCACGCCTCCAGATCCACGTTGTCGCTGCCGGTGGCGGCCAGGGCGATGAGTTTGAGCTCCGGCAGCTGGGCCAGTTCGGCGGCGCCGATCCGTACCTTGTTGATGATAGCGATGCTGGCATCTTTGAGCCGTTCCACCACCTGTTCCGGGGCCGTGCAGGGATAACTCTGCCAGTGGTGGGGGAAGTCGGGATGATGCAGGGTGATGCCCGCATCCAGGGTATCGCTGTCGAGAAATACGATTTGCTGCATGGACCTTCCTGCCATTTTTCCGGTGTCTAGGGGCCATGATGCCAAAGAGGATGCGGTCAGGGCCAGATCGTCGCCGTGGCTGGGTTGGGCTTTATCCGGCAGATGTGAGCTGGCGCGCGCTTTATTGCGCCACGGTGGCGGCCGGTTTAGAGCCAGCCCAGATGGTTGAGCCAGCCCTGAATGCGGGTGGGGGTCTCCTCCAGCTCCATCAGGGCGTAGGGGCGATAGTTGAGCTTGTGGCTGCGCCGGCTCTCGCTTTTGCGGGCCTCGGCGGCCAGCAGGGGCCAGCGACCGCCATCCTCCTGATAGAGGTCTAGGGTCGGGATTGCCGCCTGAGCCACCTGTTTGGCCAGGGTCTGGTTGCTCTGCTGATTGGGGAAGAAGCCATCGAGCAGCACCAGCGCGTCGGGGGCGGGCAACTGTTCGCTGGCGATGAGGTTGGCAGTCCAGGCGGCGCCAGTACCTTGCGCCAGGATCAGCTTGAAGCCCCCCTCCTGCAGCTTGGCATCGGCCAGCTTGCTGATCCGCTCGGCAAACTGTTTGCGAAATGTATCGCTGTTTTTCGCTTTTTTCTCGGCGGCTGGGTCCAGTTCGGTCTGTTGGGGGGAGGGCAGCAGCAGCAGGGTATCAAAACCCAGTCGACCGAGGGCGCGAGTCAGTTGCCACAGCTGGCCGCTGCGCTGCCAGTCGGGCAGTAAAATGGCGAGCCCCAGATAGTTTTCACTGTCGTGTTTGGCAAACAGCACCGTCTGTTTGTCGATTTGGGTAGCATCGGGCAACCCTTTCCAGTCGCTCGCTTGCCAGTGGTCGAGGGGCATAGGTTCGGCAACGGGGGGCGCAACCTCGCTCGCCTCTGCCCCATGGCCAGCCAGCAAGGTCAATAACAGCAGTGATAAGGATAATCTGGCCATAGTGTGCTCCCCCGGTTATCTGGGTTAGCGGCGGCTGCGGGATTTTCTGAAGGCGGGCGCTGTGATGGCAACCCGGAGGCAATAAAAAAGCGAGCCGTTGGCTCGCTTTTTTGCAATCAATTCAACGTGGTCAATTAGTTGACGCGACGCTTGAATTCGCCGGTGCGGGTATCGATTTCGATCTTGTCACCGATCTCTACGAAAGCGGCAACAGCCAGCTCGTAGGTAGTGCCTTTCAGACGGGCAGGCTTGGTCACTTTACCGGAGGTGTCGCCACGGGCAGCCGGTTCGGTGTACTCAACTTCGCGCACGATGGTGGTCGGCAGTTCTACGGAGATGGCTTTCTCGTTGTAGAAAGTCACTTCACACAGATCTTCCATGCCGTCTACCAGGTAGTTCAGCACGTCACCCAGGTTGTCTTTCTCTACGTCGTACTGGTTGTACTCGGTGTCCATAAAGACATACAGGGGATCGGAGAAGTAGGAGTAGGTGCACTCTTTACGTTCCAGCTGAACAACGTCCAGCTTGTCGTCGGCCTTGAAGACGGTCTCGGTAGCGCTGCCGTTCAGCAGGCCCTTCAGCTTCATTTTGACCACGGCGGAGTTACGGCCGGATTTGTTGAATTCAGCCTTCTGAACCACCATCGGCTCGGTGCCGATCATGACTACGTTACCAGCGCGGATTTCCTGTGCGGTTTTCATGTAAAAAATTCCTGTTCGTGAAACGGACGGATAAAAACTGCCAGATTATATACGGCTTTCTAAAAATTTCACCAACCGTGTGACGAGATCCCCATCCCGGAGCAACTTCTGTGACCAGCTTCGCCCATGTTGCTGCCAAATGGCGCTATATCGGGGCCATTGGGCCCAAAGTTCGCCGCAATCTTCACCACGGTTGAGGGCAAGATTGAACCGGCGCAGCCATTGAGCGCAATCGACAGGCAGATCAGCAAGATAGTGGTCGAGGAACTGCTCCAGCTTGACCAGATGGGCCTCCTCCTCCTGTTGGTAGATATGCCAGAGGAAAGGGCGAGCGGCCCACTGGGCCCGCACGAAGGAGTCCTCCCCACGCACCAGATTGAGATCGCAGCTCCACAGCAGTCGATCGTAACCGGCCTGATCGGTCATCGGCAGCAGCTTGATGGTGAGGTTGCCCGCGTGGAGCAGATCCCCCGCTTGGGCGGTGGTGATGGCATCTGCCAGACCGGCACCGGTGAGCACATCGTTGAGAGAGCGCCCCAGCGGCAGCAGCAGGGTGACGGGCGTGGCGCTCTGGCACCAGCTCTCGACCAGACTCTTCAGCGCATCGCTCTCGTAGGTAAAGAGGCTGACCCGCAGCTCGTGCTCTTGCTTGGGCGGCAAACCGAGGCTGGCCCAGTAGGCGGTAAGTCCCGCTTCATCTTGTTGCCACTGCTCCCGTTCGGTGATGAGGTTGTGTTCGCACAGGAGACCGCCGGTTTTAGCGGTAAAGCCCGGGAAGAAGAAGTATTTATTGAGGCTTTTATTGCCAACCCGCTGGGGCGAGGCGAGGCCGTGGCAATCCTCTACCCAGCTCTCTGCCGAGAGGTACTCCAGATTGATCCAGCATGGGGGGCTGGGTTGGCTCGCCATCAGTTCGGCCATTCGTTCAACGAAGGGGGCGGGCAGTTCGCAGGCAAAGGCCTCGATCACCACCTTGGCCGGGGTCATGTCGGTCGGCAGGGTCTCATGCCAGTGCTGGATATAGATCCCATCGACCCACTGGCCATCCTGCGCCGGGTCGAGCCCCGGACAGATGCGGGCAAAGCTTGCCAGATCGTCCACCCAGAGCCGCACCTGAACCTCATTACTAGGTGCCGCAATATTCCCCTCCCGTTTTAGCTGGCGGGCGAGTCGCCAGGTGACGCCGATGTCACCGAAGTTGTCGACGACGCAGCAGAAGATGTCCCAGTCAAACGGGGGTAGGGGAGTTGTCATTGCTCGGGGTTCCAGATGCAAAAAAACCGGTGCGCAGGGTAGCACACCGGTTGACTGGCTTCTAACCGTCAGCGTGTGACGGCGGTCTGTGGCAGGTTACTCCTTGCCGTAGACGTTGTTCTCTTGCTCGCGAACCCGAATAAAGGTGGTGCGTTTGGTCAGCTCTTTCAGCTGGCTGGCACCCACGTAGGTACAGGTGGAGCGCACGCCGCCCAGAATGTCGCGCACCGCGTTTTCGACCGGGCCGCGGTAGGGCAGCAGTACGGTTTTACCCTCGGAGGCACGGTACTCGGCGACGCCGCCAGCGTGCTTGTCCATGGCGCTGGAGGAGCTCATGCCGTAGAACTTCATGAAAGGCTCACCGTCTACATCGACGATCTCGCCACCGCACTCCTCGTGGGCTGCCAGCATGCCGCCCAGCATCACGAAGTCGGCGCCGCCGCCGAAGGCTTTGGCGACGTCGCCCGGGCAGGTGCAGCCGCCGTCACCGACGATCTGGCCGCCGAGGCCGTGGGCTGCATCGGCACACTCGATGATGGCAGAGAGCTGCGGGTAGCCGACGCCGGTCTTGACGCGAGTGGTGCAGACCGAGCCCGGGCCGATGCCGACCTTGACGATGTCGGCGCCGGAGAGGATCAGCTCTTCGACCATCTCGCCGGTCACCACGTTGCCCGCCAGAATGACGTGGTTGGGGCAGGCTTCACGAATTTTGCGCACGAACTCGACGAAGTGTTCGGAGTAGCCGTTGGCCACATCGACACAGATGAAGCGCAGCGCTTCGGACATGGCGAGGATTTGGCGGGTCTTGGCGAAATCTTCAGCCGAGGTGCCGGTGGAGACCATCACATGGCCCAGCAGCGCCGGATCGGTCTCGTTGACGAAAGCTTGCCACTGCTCAAGGCTGTAGTGCTTGTGTACCGCGGTCATCATCTCGAAACCGGCCAGCGTGCGCGCCATGGCGAAGCTGCCGACGGTATCCATGTTGGCGGCGATGACGGGTACGCCTTGCCATTGGGTCTGAGTGTGTTTGAAGGTGAACTGACGGGTCAGGCTTACTTGGGAACGGCTCTTGAGAGTAGAGCGCTTGGGGCGGAACAGGACATCCTTGAAACCGAGCTTCAAGTCTTCTTCGATACGCATTACAAATTCCTTATTGAGCCTTGTTGAAAGTCACTTTTGCAGTGGCAAATTTTCGGCAGGCGCAAAAAAACCGGTGGTTTTCAGGCCCTCCGGTTTACAACAGTGTAGGCAAAAATCCCTTCAGAACAAGACTGATAATTTGTAAATCCTTGTGGTAGCCTTTGGCGTCACAACCTGAGGTTAACCACCAGTTTCATCCAGCACCGTTCGGTGCCTTGCTCTCCTTCGATATTCCCGCCCGCTTGGGCCGCCGTTCGGCCACTCTTTGTCGTCTCTCTCCTGACCCGCCAGATATTATCCAAGTAGCTGAAATAAATCGGATTGACCCACAATGGGACTGTGGTAGATCTGGGCGCAGGATTGACAAGGCAGGATAGTAAAATGGGCAAGATGATGGTGGGGATCACCCTGATGCTGGCACTGTGTGGCAGTGCGCTGGCAGAGACCCCGACCAGCTATGGCTGGATCGAGAAGGGACTTATTTTGCCCACCGGCGTGGCGGTGAAGATGAAACTCGACACCGGGGCGCTCACCTCTTCCCTCGATGCACGCTCCATAACCAGATTCAAACGGGATGGCAAGCCCTGGGTGCGCTTCATGCTGGTGGTGACCGATGCCGACAGCGGCAAGCTGGTCAAGCAGCAGTTCGAGCGGCGGGTCGAGCGCAGCGTGACGGTGCGCGGGGCGGGCGGCATGGAGCAGCGGCCAACGGTGACCATGTCCATCTGTCTGGGGAACAAGGTGTATGAGGAGTGGTTCACCCTGCGGGATCGCAGCAAGATGATCTATCCGGTGCTGCTTGGCCGCCGCCTGCTGGCGGAGCTAGGCCCAGTGGACTCCAGTCGAACCTTTACCGTGCAGCCAGATTGTCATTGAAAGTAAAGAGCCCGCATCGCGGGCTCTTTACTTATCGCTTATCTTGCCGGCGGCAGCGGGAGTAACACGCTCACCTCCAGCCCCCCTTCCGGCCGGTTGTGGACATCGAGGTCGGCGCCGTGCAGTTGGGCGATGCGCGAAACAATGGCCATGCCGAGCCCCACGCCATCCCCCTGCTGGGGATTGACCCGAAAGAAGCGTTCATACAGCCGGGGCAAGGCACTGGCGGGAATGCCGGGGCCGTTGTCGCTCACATCCACCCTCACCCGGTTGCCCTCTCGCAGTACCCGCACCCTGATCTCGCCCTCTGGCTGGGTGTAGCGCAGCGCATTGTCGATGAGATTACTGAACAGCAGGTCGAGCAGGGTGGCCTGCCCCATCACCAGCTGCGGCAATTCACACTCCAGCGACAGCTGCTGATCCTTCTTGAGCGCGATGGGTGCCAGGGTCGCGAGGGTGCCTTGCAGCAGGTGGCCTATCTCCAGCTCGGTCAATACCAGTCCCTGCTGGTTGTCGATACGGGCCTGGGTCAGCAGTTGGCGGATCAGCCGATCGCTGCGGTCTAGGGCCTGCAACATCTTGTGCAAGGAGTGTTGGCGACTGGCGTCATCAATGGCCGCAAGGGCATTTTCACTATGAATGCGCAGCACTGCCAACGGGGTGCGCAGCTCGTGGGCCGCCTCGTTGGTGAACTGTTTCTCCCGCTCTATGGTCTCCGCCAGCGCCAGCATCAGCCGGTTGATCTCGTTGGTGAGGGGGGTCAGCTCCTGAGCGCTTATCTTGAGGCTGAGGGGGCTCAGGTTGGCGGGGTGACGCTCGCTGATGGCCTGGGCCAGCTGGCGCAGGGGGGCCAGCCCGCGGGTGATGAGCCACCAGAGCAGGGCCAGCAGGAAGGGCAGGGTGATCAGCAGCGGCAGCATGGTGAGGGTGGCCATCTTGCTGGCCAGTTCGCTGCGCTCGTCGTCCCGCTCGGCTACCACCAGCCAGGTCTGCTCCTGCTGGTTGTAGAGGGTGAAGGTGCGCCACTGGTGATTATCTTTTTCGACCGTGTCGAAGCCGATGGCCAGGGTGACCAGCGGCTGATCCGGGGCGCTGGGGGCGCGCAGCAGCAAGCCGCCCTTTTCATCGAGCAGCTGGAAGTAGAGATTGCGTTCGAACTCGTGGCCGTAGGGGGTGATCTCCCGATCTTCGCCGGTCAGGTTGAGGCTGGGGTCTTTTTGCCACTCATCGGGGTTCTGCGCCTCCCACTCCTGATAGACGGTGCCGTTGGCGGGCAGCTGCCCCTGCTGGGCCATATAGCGAGCCAGCAGCTGGTTGGTGATGCGGGCCGACTGGGCGAGGCGGGCATCAAACAGCTCCTCCATCTCGTGGCTCGCCTCCATGTAGCCGATAAAGGCGCTGATGGTGAGACTCAGGCTCACCAGCGTCAGGATACCGGTGAGCAGAAAGCGGCGAATGGAGCGGGGACGTTTCATCGTGCGGGTGTCCGGCTTGGCTGTTCGAGCTGGGGAATGATGTAGCCGACCCCGCGAATATTGCGGATGAGGTCGCTGTAGAACTTCTTGCGCAGATGGTGGATATGCACCTCTACCGCGTTGCTCTCGGCCCCTTCATCCCAGCCGTAGAGGCTCTGTTGCAGCTGATCCTTGCTCAGCACCCGGCCGCTCTGGCTGATCAGCTCCTGCAGCAACTTGTATTCGTGGGGGGTGAGTTTGACCGCCTCCCCCTGATAGGTGACCTGCTGGGATTCGGGATAGATAAGAATATCGCCATACTCCAGTACAGCCTGAGCCTGCCCCTTGCTGCGGCGAACCAGGGCGCGCAGGCGGGCGTTGAGCTCCTGCAGGGCGAAGGGCTTGACCATGTAGTCGTCGGAGCCGGCATCGAGGCCGACCACCCGATCGTCCAGCGCATCGCGGGCGGTGAGGATCAGCACCGGCAGCTGGTGTCCTTCACGCCGCAACTTGCGCAGCAGACTGAGGCCATCGATGTCGGGCAGATTGAGATCGAGGATCAGGGCGGCGAATTCGTCGCTCTTGAGGGCTGCCAGAGCGGGCAACCCCTGTTGCAGCCAGTCCACCGTGTAGCCGCTATGGCGCAGTGCATCCTGCATACCATCCCCCAGCATCACATCATCTTCCACCAGCAGGATCCGCATTCTTTTCTCCCTGTTTGTTGGGTGTGGCGATCTGGCTCAGCGCCAGGGCGTGCCGTGGCATAAACAACCCTGCCCACCAGTATGCAAGCTGGTGGGCAGAGTTTAAATAGTTCTTTGATCCATCAGGGTTTTATAGCTTGGCCAGCCGATCGCGGATCTCCATTCTGCGCCCTTCATCGGCCACTTCGCGACCCGGGCGGGCCGGGGCGGCCAGCGCCTTGTCGAGGTAGGTTTTTGCCTCGGCCTTGCGACCCTGATCCAGCAGGAAGTCGCCATAGAAGAAGTTGGGATCGATGCCATCAGGATTGATGGCCAGCGCTTGCTTGAGCAGTTGTTCTGCCTTTTCGTCATCGCCAAAGCCGACCGGCCAGCCGGGCACCTGATAGTAGAGGGAGCCCAGGCTGGTATAGGCGGAGCCGTCCAGCGCCTTGGGATCCTGTTTTAGCGCAAGCTCCAGCTTGGCCTTGGCCTCTTTCACCAGACCCAGTGCCCCCAGCCCCCCTTTGGCCCCCGCCCAGGTGCTCTTGACGATGGCCGACCAGATCAGCAGATCGGCGCGAAAAGGCTCCTTGGCGCTGGCCGCTTCGGCCTGGGTGCTCAGGGTTTCAAGGCAGCTCTCTTTCGCCTTGCCGCTCTGTTGATACTGGCAGACGGCCCACTGTTGTTGGATGGGGATGAGGGCATCACCCGCGGCCATGACCGAGGTGGACCCCAGCAGGATGGCGATGGCACAAGAGGTCACTGATTGACGGAAAAAGTTCATATTAATGCTCCTTCTTGGTCGGGATCGGGCGGGACAAGTCTGGTTGTGGCGCACTGTTGGCGCCGGTATCAGTCGTCCCTGGCTGAAGATGACGGGCATAACGTTTGATGATCGGCAGCTGTCTGGCCAGCGCCTTGTCGACGATGCCGGGCAGCAGGGCATTGAGCCGCACGAAGAGTTTTTCCGGCCAGCCGAGCCAGCTGCGACGGGTTTCGTTGCACAGGGCGATGACCGCCTCTTCGGCGACTTGCTGCGGGCTGTCGGTCTGGGTGCCGAGCGCTGCATTCATCTCGTAAGCCGCTTCGGAATTGAGTTTGGTGCGGGTGGCGCGGGGGGCAAAGTGCAGCACCTTGATGCCGCTCCCCTCCAGCTCCCGTCCCAGCGCTTCGCTAAAGCCCCGCAGGGCAAATTTGCTGGCGCAGTAGACGCTGTAACCGGGGTAGCCGATGCTGCCCAGGCTCGACCCCATGTTCATGATGATCCCCGGCTTGCGCATGGTTGGCAGCAGGGCACGGGTGAGCTGGATGGGCGCCTCGATATTGAGCAGCAGTTGGCGCTCCACCTGCTCGAAGCTCTGATCTTCCAGCCAGGCAAACTGGTTGCAACCAGCGTTGTTGATTAGGATGTCGATCCCGTCCTCCAGCGCCGGGTGTTGCAACAGCTTGGCCCGCTCCTGCGCAGAGCCGAGGTCGGCGAGCACCACCTGATGGCGCTCGGGATGAGGCAGTGACTTGCACAGCCGCTCCAGTGCCGGGCCGCGACGACCGTGCAGCAGCAGGTGTGCCCCCTGGGCCGCCAGCTCCTGCGCCAGCTCTTCACCTATGCCACCGCTGGCGCCGGTGAGCAGCACGAGTTTCCCTTCAAGGTTCATGGTATGGATTCCCTTTTTGCTGTCTGCTGATCCGCTGCCGACTTACGGTGTGGCGGTGAGGTTGTAGAGCATCTCGCCATAGAGGCGGTAGACCACCTTGGCCCCGTGGATGATGGCGGCCTGATCCGCCGGACTCTCGACCCGATCCATCAGGGATTCAAAGAACTTGAGGTGTTCCTGATCCAGGGCGCCATGGGAGCTCAGGTAACTCATCGCCTGGGGTGGCAGGCCGAGGCCCTTTTTCAGCTGGTCGGCGACGGTGAGGGCGATGGCCACACTGGTGCCTTCCAGTACCTGCACCATGCCGAAGAAGCCCATGGGGTTGCCGCGCTGGATCTGGTCATAGAGGAAGGCGACCATCAGCTCGATGGGCAGCCCGGGCTGGCCGTGGCGCACCGTCTCGGCATCACCGCCACAGGCGCGGATATCGTTGAGGATCCACTCCTGATGGCCATACTCCTCGTCGATGTACTCGGCAATGGCGCCACGCACCCACTCGTACTCCTGACCCAGCTTGCCGCCGGTGGCCATCAGGAGCGGAACTGTGTGGCGCACGTGGTAGTAAGCCTGCGCCAGAAAGGCGAGATAGGTGTCACGGCTGATATCACCACGGCGGCAGGCTTCGATGATGGGGGCGTTGAACAGATGCTCACGCTCCTGGGCTGTGGCTTGTTGCAGAGTCTGATAGAAGCTCATGACGATTCTCCTGTAAGGCATTGGCTGATTTGCCGGGAAAAGTGTTGGTAAATCTCGTTGCGACGGGGGCGCCCGTTGGCGGTCAGCAGCCCGGGGTGTTGATCCAGCGCCACCGGCAACCAGTGGTGCAGGCGGGCATAATCGGGCAGCCTTTGGTTCAGACCGGCGATCTGGCGGGGCAGATCCGCCTCTTTCCCCGGCAGGGGCTGGATCAGCGCCACGTTGGCGGGCTGACCGTCGCCAAACACCACGATGCGGGCGATGGCGGGGCAGAGCTGGGCCTCAGCCTCCACCCACTCGGGGGAGAAGTTGCGGCCAAAGGCGGTGATCTGGACATTCTTCTTGCGCCCGGTGATATGGAGGTAGCCCTCATCATCGAGATGACCCAGATCGCCTGTGGCGATCTGTTCGGGAGTCGGTTCGCTGCTGCCGAGATAGCCCAGCATGGCGCTGCCGCTCACCATAATTTCGCCGTCGCTGGCGATGGTGACCTGACAGTGGGGCAGGGGATGGCCGACGCTGCCGGGCTTGTCAGCATCCGGGCTGTTCAGCGCCACCACGGAGCCACACTCCGAGAGGCCATACCCTTCGTATACCGGCAGGCCGAGCTGACGGGCATGTTTGATCAGGTCGGGGGCCACCTTGCCGCCACCTACGGCAATAAAGCGCAAGCTCTTGAGCTGCTGGGCCAGCGTTGGGGTGCTGGTGCAGAGCGCTAGCAGCAGGCGCAGCAGTTCGGGCACCAGCACCAGACTGTGGGTCGGCCAGCGCAGCAGCGCCTCCCCCAGCATGGCTGGATTGAGCGAACTGGATCCGGTGAAACCGAGCTCACCGAGGGACGGAATGCGGCTGCAGGCGCCGGTCAGCAGCGGCACATAAAGGCCGGTGATGTTCTCAAGCAGGGTCGCCAGCGGCAGCAGGGTCAGGTGTTTTTCCACCTTGGCTGACGCGACTCGCTCGGCCAGCGCATGGCTCACCGCCATCATCTGGGTCAGTGACAGGCAGACGCCCTTGGGCTGGCCCGTGGTACCGGAGGTGTAGGTGATCTTGGCGGTGCCCTTGGGCAGCGCTGGTCGATTGGCCGGGATATGGCGCCACAGCGGCAGCTCGCCGGTGATCAGCGAGAGCGGTTCGGCGGCATGCCACCCCTGATGATGTGGGCCCACCAGCGCATCGGCACCGCTGCTCTCCAGCAACCAGGCCTGCTGGGCCTGACTGAAGAAGTGGGGCACCGGAATGACCACGATACCGGCTCGGGTGCAGGCGAGATCCAGCAGCGCCCAGGGCAGGCCGTTGTCCAGTTGCAGCGCCAGACGGCTGATGTCGAGCTGTTGCAGCTGGCTGGCCAGACGCTGGATCTGTTGCCACAGGGTCTGGTAATCGAGACGCTGCTGGCTGCTCAGCAGCGCAGGGGATTGCGGAGCCTCGTGGGCATGTTTGGCGATGGCGTCGAACAGGCTCATTGGGCGCACCTTTTTTGATGGGTCTGGTTATCACTGCTCTCGCCAGTATCGTCAAACAGGGTCGGCATGGGGGCCAGCAGATTGAGCAGCAGGCTGCTCTGGGCCAGCACCTCGCGCCCCTGATTGATGTCGCCCACCATCACCTTTGGTTGGCAACGGTAGTACTCACCCCAGGCGTCGGCGTCGGCCCCCACCTGATGAGCCTGTGCAGGCGCCAGCTCCACCGGGTTGAGTTGCAGGCGGGCAAAGCTGTTGCGCAGCTTGGCGGTGCCGGTAAAGACCACGTAGTCGAGGGCGTTTTCACACAGCAGGCGACACAGGGCCGCGAACATCAGGCGGGCATTGCCCGGTTCGCTGCAGGCCAGATTGCCCACTTCGATAATGCGGTTGCGTACCGGATAGACCCCGAGGCGGGTATTGATGGCGGCCTCGATGGGGTGCTCCAGATACTGTTCCAGATAGAGAGGCCCCTCACTGGCATGATTGAGACCACAGGCACCGACCAGCGTCCCATCCGCCCGATAGAGCCCCAGCAGACAGGGGAGAAAATGGGGGATGCGGGCGTTGAATTCGAGGGTGTAGGCGGCCTGGATATAGGTTTGCAGCGCCATGACCTGCTGCGGGGACGTGGCTAGCAGCAATCGGTAGGGGGCCTGGATCTCGATGGTCATGGGTGACTCCTTCTCTTGCGATGGTTTGAGAGTAAAAGGGCAAACTTAAGAAACCCTTAAGGAGCAAAAAAAGTTGTCAGCGAGGCAGCGGGCAGGCAATCTGCGCCGCTGTTATCCAACAGGAAGCCCCCAAGAGGAACCGCTATGTCATCCACCGTCAGCTGTCCCCTGTGTGCCAGCCATCGCAGTTATCCTCTGCCGGTGGCGGGCAAGCGCTATCATCGCTGCCTCGCGTGCGAGCTGGTCTGGCTGGATGAGGCGGATCATCTGGATGAGGCGGCGGAGAAGGCGGTCTATGACGGTCACGACAACCAGGTTGATGATCCCCGTTATCGCACCTTTCTGATGCGGGCATTTGGCGAGGTACTGAGTCGGGTGCCAACCCCAGCCAGTGGCCTCGATTTTGGCTGCGGTCCTGGCCCAGCGCTGGTGGCGATGGGGCGTGAGGCGGGTTACCAGATGGCGGGGTATGACAAGTTCTACGCCGATTTTCCCGAGTTGCTGACGCGTCAGTATGACTTCATCACCAGTACCGAGGTGATCGAGCATATCGCCGAGCCGCGCACGGTGCTGGCGCAGTTGTGGGATTGCCTCAAGCCCGGTGGCCTGCTGGTGCTGCAGACCCAGCGAGTGCTCGGTGACGAGCGGTTCAAAAACTGGCGCTATCGCCACGACCCGACCCACATCGTCTTCTTTGCCGAGGCATCGTTTCAGGTGTTGGCCGCCCGCTGGCAGGCCGAACTCAGTTTCCCCCACGCCGATGTGGCGGTATTGCACAAAGGCACGCCCTGAGGCGTGCCTTCGTCTGTTACTCGTCGGATTCTTGCCCGGCGCTACTCCTTGTAGCCCTTGTCCTGCCACTGGTAGTACATCAGGGCAGATTTGACGCCGATTGACTTGAACGGCTCTGGTGGCAGCCACATCGGCAGACTCTGCTCGGCGTGGTTGAACCAGGGATGCTCCTTGCCTTGATAGAGGCTGGCCACGATGTCGCCAAACAGGAAGGAGAGGTTGATGCCGTGGCCGTTGTAGCCGAGGGCGTAGTAGATGTTCTTGTGCTCCCCCATTACCCCCACCGCTTCAGTGCTGTCGCCAGTCATGCCGAGCACCCCGTCCCACACCTGCTCAAATTTGATCCCCTTGAGGGCCGGATAGAGGGTCACCAGCTCGGTCATCATCATCTCGCTGACCCGGTTAAGATCGCCCTTGTAGTTGAGGCCGTCGTTGAAGACGTACTCGGCATTGCCGCCACCGATGACGATGCGGTTATCCGGGGTCAATACCAGATGGAACAGGATGTTGCGGGTGTCGTAGTAGGGCACCCGACTCTGCCACTGGATGGCGGCCAGCTGCTTTTTGGTGAGCTGCTCGGTGATGGCGCTCTGGGCGTGTACCGGAAAGACCCGCCCGCTGAAGTAGCCAAGTTTTGAGGTATAGCCGTTGGTCGCCAGCACTATGCTGTCGGCGGTCACCTTGTACTTGTCGGCTACATTGAGCACGATCTGCTTGCCCTCCTTGATCCCCATTACCGGGCTCTGCTCGTAGATGGTAACGCCCGCTCGTTCCACCGCCTTGCGCAGGGCATTGACCAGTTTCATGGCGTGTACCTGACCGCCATTGGGGTCGTAGACCGCCCCCACATAGCGATCGGTGCCGAGTTTTGCCTCTGTGGTATCGGCGTTCCAGTACTGCAGCGGGATGCCGAGGCGATTGGCGGTTTTCACATAGTCGCGGTACTCGGCGATATCCTCCTCATCGAGGATCGCCTCCACATAGCCATCGAGCTTGAGGTCGGCCTCGACGCCGGTTGAGGCGACCAGCGCCTGCAGCTTGCGCATGCTGGCGACGGTGAGATCGTAGTGGCGCTTGCTCGCTTCCCCCTCTTCGTAGAGGTCCATCACCTCGGAGCCCGGCAATACCATGCCGCCGTTGCGGCCCGAGGCACCGCTGCCCACCTGTTTGGCCTCGAAGATAGCGATCTTGAGCGACGGATTGGCCTTGGCCAGATGCCATGCACTGGAGAGGCCGCTGTAGCCGCCACCTATGATGGCGATATCCACCGTCATGTCTTGCGCCAGCGGGGCGCTCTCCTCTGCCGGTTTCTCCTTGAACCAGTAGCTGGTGTTGGGCTCAAAGTCGCTCATCTTGGGGCCGCAGGCGGCGAGGAAAAAACAGCTGATGCACATGGTCAACGCTCGTTGGTAAAGGGTGGTCGGATTCATCTTCTACTCCGGTTACAGATAAAAAATATCAAATCATTTCATCGGGTTGGGCGGTATTGACCCGGCGACCTATGTCTCGCAGCCGGGCCAGCTGATCGGCAAGACCGGGCCCCTCATCCAGGCTGGTGACAAAGTTCCAGAGGTAGGTCATCACAGCATAGACATGGCCTGCCGAGACCTGGGGCTGGGCCATCAGCATGGTGATGGCCAGCAGGAACAGCAGGGAGGCGCTGATGCCGACCGCCAGAAAGGCGAGCGCCTCCCGATCCGAAATCCTGATGCGCAGCCAGGCCAGCGCGCGGTAGTGGCGGGCGAGGCTGGTTGACTGGGCATGAGTGACCAGTTTGACCTCGCGTTCCAGCCGATCGTTGAGCCGCTCGTGCAGCAGCTGGTTCTTGCGCGAAAAGCCGGGCAGCAGCAGGCCGAACAGCAGCAATATCCCCATGCAGGCGATGCCGACCCAGAACTCGATCACCATCAGCATCACGGCCGCACCGACGATGGAGATCAGGCTGGTGGCCAGGATCGGGATATGTTTCTCGAAGAAGTCGACAAACTCCCGCGCCAGAGTGACCCGCGCCACTATGGTGGATTGCCCCTCCTGCTGCTGGCGCTGGGTCAGGATCACCGGCACCGCCAGTGCCGCATAGATATGGGTAAAGGTGCGGGTATCGACCGCCCGGCGCAGGGCACCGATGAGCCAGAACAGCAGCACGATCAGGGCGTAGCTTGAAGCCTGCCACCACTGGCCCTTGACGATGGCGTCGATGGCAAAGCCGGCGAACAGGGGATAGACCACCAGCAGGATGTTTTCGAGGGCCACCAGCGAGAAGGTGCCCGCCAGCTTGAGGGGATTGGCCCGCGCAATCGCCCCCAGCGAACGACCGGCCGAGTGTGGCAACGGCGTGGCCTGCTCGTCGCAACTGGCTGCCGAAGTGGTTGGTGTTGTCATGGGTTATCTCCTAAGATGTCGGAAACGCCAAGTTTGAGCGAGTGCTCAAAGTTTGTTTGAGCGACTGCTCAAAGTCAAGCAGATCGATTGATATCGTAGGAGGTCAGATGGCACGCCCATCAGCAGAACAGCGCAAAGAGATGATCATCGAGGCCGTACTGGCCCTGTTTCGAGAGAAGGGAATGGCGGCATCGTCAACCCGTGATATTGCCGAGCGCACCGGTCTGGCGCGCAGTCACGTCTACCACTACTTCAAGGATTGGAAGGAGCTCTGCCTCTGCGCCGTGGAGCGCTTCACCAGTCAGGAGATCGCCGAACAGCGGGAGTGGTTGTTGCCGCTGCCAGCCCGCGAAGCGTTGCCGCTCTTTGTGCGGGACAACCTGCCGACCAGTCAGGATGCCTCCTGGGCCATCTATCTGGATGCCTGGAACGAGTCACTGCGCGATCCTGTGTTTGCCGAGAGCTACCGCAAAATCATTCTGGCGTGGCGGGAGGTGCTGGAGCAGATCCTGCAAAAGGGGATCGACAGCGGCGAGTTTGTGGCGGGCGATGCCCGGCGACTGGCGCGTCAGATCACCTCCCTCATCAACGGCTATGCCGATGACCTTATTCTGGAGCCGACCCCCGAGACGGTAGAGGCCACTTATCAAGAGATCATGCTGGTGGTGAATCTGCTGGTCTTGCCCCCGGCCCACTCATAGCGGCGCAGGTACACAAGGGGGGAGGCGTGCCAGCGTGGTGCCTCCCCCGGTTTTGTTGGCTATCCGCCGGGCGCGCGATGGTCATATTCCAGGGAGCGGTTGTTGATGTCGATTACCCATTTGTCACTGCAAGATGCCCGTCATCTGCAACTGGCGGCGCAAGGGCTGCTTGCCCCCCGTCGCTGCAAGGCGACCCCGGCCGATCTGCTGGCCACCATTCGCCGCATGGCGCTGCTGCAGATCGATACCATCTCGGTGGTGGCGCGCAGCCCCTATCTGGTGCTCTTTAGCCGGCTTGGCCAGTATGAATCGCGTTGGCTGGAGCAACTGCTGGCCGACGGCGAGATCTTCGAATATTGGGCCCACGAGGCCTGCTTTGTGCCCCGCGAGGATTACCGGCTGTTGCGCCACCGGATGCTTGACCCTGCCGCCATGGGCTGGAAGTTTTCGGCCAACTGGCTCGCCACCCATCAGCAGGAGATTGGCCAGCTGATCGAGCGCATTCGCCACCATGGCCCGGTGCGGGCGGCTGACTTTGAACGCACAACCGGCAAGGGGAACGGCTGGTGGGACTGGAAGCCGGAGAAACGTCATCTGGAGGTATTGTTTACCACCGGTCAGCTGATGGTGCGGGAGCGGCGCAACTTTCAGCGGGTCTATGATCTCGCCGAGCGGGTCATCCCCGAGTGGAGCGACCAGCGGGATCTGCCGAGCGTTGAGCAGGCGCAGCGGGATATGGTGCGCGCCAGTTGCCGGGCGCTGGGGCTGGTCAAAACCGGTTGGGTCGCTGACTACTATCGGCTGCGGCGCGGCAAATACGACGCCTTGCTCCATCAACTGGCGGACGAGGGGGAGCTGTTGCCGGTACGAGTGGAGGGGTGGCAGCACGGCGCTTTTGTGCACGCCTCGCTGGCCGATGAGCTGGTGCAAGCCAAGGAGGGCCGTCTCAAGGCAACCCATACCACAGCCTTGTCGCCGTTCGATCCGCTGGTGTGGGATCGCAAACGGGCCAGTGAACTGTTCAACTTCGACTATCGCATCGAGTGCTATACCCCGGCCCCCAAGCGCCAGTATGGCTACTTCGTGTTGCCCTTGCTGCATCGTGGCAAGCTGGTGGGCAGGATGGATGCCAAGGCCCATCGCCAGCAGGGGATCTTCGAGATCAAGAGCCTCTATCTTGAAGCCGGGGTGAGAGTGACCCGCACGCTTGCACAGGATCTGGCGAAAGCCCTGCAAAAGCTGGCTGACTGGCACCAGACGCCGCAGCTTCGTTATGGTGCCATTCCGGCCAATTTGCTGGCGTTGTGGCATGAAAGCGCCCCTGCAAAGTGAGCTCTATCCCTTCTGGGCTAAGCTGCAAGAGGGATAAACAGTTCGGGAGCGGGAGATGAAACGAGTGGCAACATGGTGGGCGGGATTGGCGATGGCCATCTTGTCCCCCGCGCTATGGGGGCAAGAGCCACCAGTGAAGATCTGTCTGGGGGAGGGCAACGAGTGGGCCCCCTTTACCTACTGGGAGCGCAAGGACGGGGTGCCCGATACCAGCCGCCTGACCGGTTCGGCGACAACGCTGGTGCTCGATGCCCTGCAACAGAGCGGGCTCTCGCACCAGATCCGCTATCTGCCCTGGGCGCGGGTGCAGCAGGAGCTGGCGGATTATCGCCAGAATGGTCTGTGCGAGCTGACCTGGGATGCCAGCTACAAGCCGGAGCGGGCCGAGTTTGCCTTCTACAGCGTTCCCCTCTATTACACCCACCTCGGTTTCTTCTATCTCAAGCGCCGCTACCCCGAACCGCCGGATCTGCAGACGGTCAATCGTTCCCGGGTGTGCGGGGTGATTGGCTACAACTACACACCCTACGGGCTTGCGCAGGAGCCACGCCGGGTCAAGCAGTTGCAGCAGGCGCTCGATATGCTGGAGCGGGATCGCTGCGACTTTCTGCCAAGCGAAATCGAACCTCTGGTGGCAGGCATCAGCCTTGGCATCTACCGCAGCGAGAGCGGGTTGCTCAATCTCGCCCTGCCCAGCCGCAAGGGATTCTATCTGCTGGTGAGCAAGGGCTCCCCCCGCGGTCACCAGCTGGTGAACATCCTCAATCAGTCGCTGGTGGCGTTTCAGGAAGGGGGGCATACGGATGAGGTGATGCGCCGCTTCTTGCCGCCGATGGAGTAATAGCGAAGGGTTGCTGTCATTCAGGGGGAGCAGATAAACAGAGGGCCAGCCGGTGCAAACCGGCTGGCCCTTTTTTACGTTAGAGGCTGTCAGGCCGCCAGACGGGTCAGTACCTTCACCAGCAGCTCGATGCGCGGGGCTATGCTGGCCAGATCCAGATACTCCTCGTCACTGTGGAAACCGGCGCCGATGGGGCCCAATCCATCCAGAGTGGGGATACCGAGAGCGGCGGTCAGGTTAGCATCGGAGCCGCCACCCACCTCCTGCCAGCTGATCGGCAGTCCCAGTTCGGCGCCACACTCCTCCACCAGTTGCATCAGCGCCAAAGTGCCTTCTGATGGCACCATGGCCGGTTTGTGGGCCTCGCGGGTCAGCTGGATGGTGACGCCGTCCAGATGGGGCCGCTCGGCCATGGTCAGCAGATGATCGTTGATCTGGTGGTACTCCTGATTGTCCCAGAAGCGGACGTCTACCACGGCGCTGGCATGGGCCGGCACTATGTTGGCGCCATTGCCCCCCTCGACAATGCCGATGTTGAGGGTGGTGCCGCTCTCGAAGTTGGTCAGGGCGTTGATGGCCAGGATCCAGTGGCCCAGCTCGGTGATGGCGCTGCGCCCCTTCTGCGGTTCGTTGCCCGCGTGAGCCGCCTTGCCAGTGAAGTCGATGCGATAACGGGCCATCCCCTTGCGCGCCTTGACCAGCGAGCCATCGGCGCGGGCCGCTTCGGCCACCAGCACCTGCTTTGCCTGTTTGGCCACCGTGGCCAGCCAGTCGCTGGAGTGGAGGGAGCCGATCTCCTCATCCGGGTTCATGCAGACGCAGATGCTCAGGCGATCGCGCACCTCGCGTGGCAGTTCACGCAGGGCATAGACGATGTTGAGCAGGCCGGATTTCATGTCGGAGACACCGGGACCGTAAGCGCGCTCGCCATCGATGCTCATCGGGCGGGCGGCGGCGGTGCCGAGGGGGAAGACGGTATCCATATGGCCGATCAGCATTACATCGATCTGCGCCGCATCAGGCTGGTTGCGGATCTCCAGTCCCACCCCGGCTGCGCCGCAGTCGACCCGCTTGATCTGCCAGCCGCCCATCGCCTCATATTTGGCGGCCATCAGGTCTGCCACTGCCGCAATGCCCGGCTGGTGCAGGGATCCGCAATCCAGATTGATCAGCGGGGCCAGTTCGGTCAGGTATTGATCCAGAGAAAAAGTCATTGCTTGCTCCACTATCAGGTTCGGGTCAGAGAAGGATGTTCATCACCAGCATGGCGCCGAAGGCGTTGAGTACCGAGATGGCGACCATGATGGGGATATAACGCCCTTCGGTGCCGATGCAGCCGAGGATGCGGCCCATGTACTGCACCTGGGAGCCCATCAGGTAGATGGCTGGCGCCAGAATGGCGATGTGGGTGCCGTTGAGGATCCCCTGATCGAACAGGGTGATGACCACACCGACTGCACCGCCCATCGACATCCAGGCGCCGATCAGCACGGCTGCCGCCTCACCGGGCAGACCGAAGATGGCCATGACGGGGGAGAAGATGGCGCCCATGGCATCCAGCGCGCCGGTGATCTGCAGCGCCTTGATGATGACGAAGGCCATCAGTACGTTGGGTACGGTGGAGGTGGTGGCGATGACCCAGCCCTTCTTGGCCCCTTCGACGAAGATATCGGTGACGATGGGTTTCTTGATGTTGGCCTGGCTCATTTGGCTTGCTCCTGAGTGTTGAGGGTCTGCTGGGCGTTGTTATCGGTCTGCTTGCCTTCGCTCATATTGAGGTAGACCCGGAACAGGTTGGCCCCGACAAATTTGAAGGCGAACATCACGATGACAGCCAGACCGATGGAGGAGCTGACCGCCGGGCTGCCATCCGCCAGCGTCAGGGTGAACAGCACGGCGCCGGAGGAGAAGAAGTTGACGATGGTGGCACCAGCGGAGAACTGGAACATGGTGAACACATCGGTTTCACGCTTGGTGATGAGCCCTTCATCCTTGAGCTGACGGGTCATGGCTGCACCGGCATCGGTACTCTGCAGGGAGGCGATAAGGGCGAGGCCGGTGTTGCCCGGGATCCCCATCAGCGGACGCAGCAGCGGGGTCAGCAACTTGCGGGCCGCTTCCAGCGCGCCGTAGTGCTCCAGCACATTGATCATACCGAGAGCAAACATCACGGTGGGGATCAGGGTCAGGGCGAACAGAAAGCCGTCTCTCGCCCCGTTGCCCCCTTTGCCGCGCATGTCGGTCATGGCGGTCTTGATGCCGTCACCATTCTCGCTGACGCTCTGGACCATGGTACCGAACGAACCGTTCAGCGTGGTGAAATCGAATACCCCGTACCACTCGCCGGATTGCAACAGTCCGGAGAAGAAGACCACGGCGAAGGCCAGTGCCAGGTAACTGCCTATGCTCACCGAGCGTGTTTTGTCTGTCATTAGCTAGCTCCATATGAATAATTATTTAATCTGAATAATTATAATTGATATGGATGTCACTAAATTGATGGTGGTCAAAATGGTTTGCTACAAATGACGAATGTATGGGGGTTATGTGACTGTGATCGCCATATGATTGGACGATAATCTGGTTTTTATCGAATTGTTTGAGTGAATAAAAAGCAGGGGCGGGATAGCGGGGCAAAAAAAAACCGGGCACGAGGCCCGGTTTGGTCAATCAGTCAGATGTGATTACTGGAGTACCAGCACCATCAGCAGGCCGACGGTAATGGCAGATACCAGGAAGGCAAAGCCATAGAACACATAGTGGTGCAGCTTGGTGGTGTGGATCCCCAGATCGTGCAGACCGTGGTAGATACGGTGCATGCCGTGCCAGACTGGCAGGGCGATGATCACCAGCAGGATACAGGCACCCCACCAGGAGCTGGCGAACGCGTGTACGCGGTCATAGCTCATGGTTTCCACGTCCATGATGCCCATGGGCACCAGCAGACCGGTGATGAGGACAATGACCGGCAGCAGCATGGCAACGACCATGCCACCCGCACCAAACAGACCCCAGTAAATTGGTTCGTCAGAACGTCTCATTGTTTTCTCCTCAGGCCACGATGATCAGGACAAGCAGGGACACCACCGCCAGCGCCACATACTGGGCGAGAACGATCGGCTTCTCCGGTACCAGGTCTTCACCACGGAAGATACGCATGGCTTTCGGCGCCAGGGCGAACCAGGTTTTGGCATGGAACAGGCAAGCCGCCAGAGCGACGACATGGAACAGGATGGCGATCGGGCTTTGCAGGGATTCCAGCCAGCCGTTGAACGCTTCCTGACCCTGAACCAGGCGCATCAGGCCCCACATCAGCACAACGGCGTAGATGGAGACGAAGATACTGGTGCCTTCACGGATCATGTAACCGGTGTAGAAGGCGTTCTTCAGCCACCAGTCTTTCTTCATTTCGCGGACGTAAGGTTTACGTTTGCTATCAGTGTTGTTCATGGTCTCAATCCTGCTCTCAATCTGGCTTGAACATGGCGATCATGTAGTCCTTGGCGCTTTCGACCTTGCCAAGCTGGATGGCCGCCGCCGGATCGACGCCCTTCGGGCACACTTCGGAGCAGTAGCCCACGAAGGTACAGCCCCAGACGCCTTCGTCCTGGCTGATGATGCGCATACGCTCTTTGGCACCAGCATCACGGTTGTCGACGTTGTAGCGATAGGCCAGAGCCAGTGCCGCCGGACCGGTGAACTTCTTGTTGATGCCGTACTGCGGGCAGGCTGCGTAGCAGAGACCACAGTTTATGCACTGGGAGAACTGCTTGTACTGCGCCATCTGGGCCGGCGTCTGGATGTACTCGCCATCACACAGGCTGCGCGGCTCGCTCGGGATGATGTACGGCTTGATGCTCTCCAGCTTCTCGATGAAGTCGGACATGTCGACCACCAGATCGCGCTCGATCGGGAAGTTGTTGAGCGGCTCGACGGTCATCTTGCCCGGCAGATAGTCGCGCAGGAACGCCTTGCAACCCAGCTTGGGCACACCGTTGACCATCATGCCGCAGGAGCCGCAGATCGCCATCCGGCAGGACCAGCGGAAGCTCAGGGTAGAGTCCAGGTGATCCTTGATGTACTGCAGGGCGTCCAGCAGAGACATCTCTCTCTGGTATGGCACCTGGAAGGTTTGCATCCAGGGCTCGTTATCCTGTTCCGGACGGTAGCGCAGGATCTCAATTTCAATCATCTCAGCCATTCTTCTTAGCCTCGTCTTGTTTCTCACCCTCGGAGCCGTACACGCGTTTTGCCGGCTGGGACTTAGTGATCTTCACATCGGAGTAATCGATGGAGGGCGTTTCGCCATTTTGGTAGAACGAGAGCGTGTGCTTGAGGAAGTTCACGTCATCGCGCTCTTCGTAACCATCCAGACGCTGGTGGGAACCGCGGGACTCTTTACGATTGATGGCGGAGTGCGCCATGGCTTCAGCCACGTCCAGCATGTAACCCAGTTCGATGGCGTACAGCAGATCGGTGTTGAAGACAGAGGACTTGTCGTTGATCTTGACCTTCTTGTAACGGGCTTTCAGCTCGTTGATCTTGTCGATGGTGCCCTGCATCAGCTCTTCGGTACGGTAGATACCGACACCGGCTTCCATGGACATGCCCAGCTCGTTGCGGATATCGGCCGGGTTTTCGGTACCGTCTATGTCCATCAGGGAGAGGTGTTGCTTGATGAGCGCCTCGGCCTTGGCGGCCAGCGCTTCGGTGTTGCCATGCTTCAGAGTCTTGGCAAATTCACCTGCCTGCTCACCGGCCAGCTTGCCGAATACCACGATCTCGGACAGGGAGTTGGAACCCAGACGGTTGGCACCGTGCAGACCGACGGAGGCACATTCGCCCGCGGCGTAGAGGCCGGGCAGACGGGTGGCACACTTGTTGTCAGTCTCGATACCACCCATGGTGTAGTGGGCAGTCGGACGTACCGGGATAGGCTCTTTGGCCGGATCCACGTTGACGTAGGCTTTGGCCAGTTCGCAGATGAACGGCAGACGCTCTTTCAGGTACTTCTCGCCAAGGTGACGCAGGTCGAGGTGAACCACATCGCCCATCGGGCCCTGAATGACGCGGCCTTTCTGCTGCTCTTGCCAGAATGCCTGGGAAACGCGGTCGCGCGGACCCAGCTCCATGTATTTGCTCTTCGGCTGGCCGATCGGGGTTTCCGGGCCCAAGCCGTAGTCTTGCAGGTAGCGGTAGCCATCCTTGTTCAGCAGGACGCCACCCTCACCACGACAACCTTCGGTCATCAGGATGCCGGTGCCCGGCAGACCGGTCGGGTGATACTGGACGAATTCCATATCACGCAGCGGTACGCCGTGACGGTAGGCCAGTGCCATGCCGTCGCCGGTGACGATGCCACCGTTGGTGTTGTAGCGATAGACACGGCCAGCGCCGCCGGTTGCCACGATCACGGATTTGGCCTGGATGAAGCGGGTGATACCGTTCTGGATATCGAAGGTCAGTACGCCCTGAACGCGGCCATCGTCCACGATCAGATCAAGACAGAAATGCTCGTCGAAGCGCTTGATGCTCGGGTATTTGACGGAGGTCTGGAACAGGGTGTGCAGAATATGGAAACCGGACTTGTCTGCGGCGAACCAGGTACGGGGAACCTTCATGCCACCAAACGGACGCACGTTGGCTTTACCATCCGGCTTGCGGCTCCAGGGGCAACCCCAGTGCTCCAGCTGGATCATCTCTTTGGTTGCGTTGTTGACGAAGTATTCCACTACGTCCTGCTCGCACAGCCAGTCACCACCGGAGACGGTGTCGTTGAAGTGGTTTTCGAGGGAGTCGTCATCACGGACGACACCGGCGGCGCCGCCTTCGGCAGCAACCGTGTGGCTGCGCATCGGGTAAACCTTGGAAATCAGGGCGATGTCCAGGTCTGGCTGTGATTCGGCTATAGCGATAGCGGCGCGTAAGCCGGTACCGCCAGCACCGATGATGGCCACATCGGTCTTGATAATATCCACATCTGCCTCCTTAGGGATAGATTTGCTGGGCACGATTTTGCTCTATGAAAAAAATTCAGGCTTGATGCAAGTCAAACTGCTAGGTTTTATTCCCTTTTTATTGGTTATTTTTCTATAAAACACCCAAATCCCTGGATGAAAATGTCGTTATTATCGTCATTTTCTGGTGTTACTGAGCAGTTGAACACCTAGCTACGAGCACTTTAACTTCTGGATTGTACGTAGTTTTCTTTCAATAAAATGCGAATCACCTCTCTTTTTAGGTACTCGCGAAAAAAATTTTAAGTTTTTTATTGTAATTTTTTAATGAGAATTATTGGCATTTATCTATTCGGATAGAAATAGGTAATCCGAAATGCTGCGGTGGCCACAGCGGTGATCTGATAATTCCAGACGAATCACAAGGATTTCAAGGCGGGGTATTTGGCGGGTAATGTGAGATTACTCACTGAAAATTAAGCGCTATTTAGAAAAATAAAAGGGGCCTGTACGGCCCCTTTTGCTCATCCTCAAATGCGGAACATACCGACCTGATTGCTCAGTTCACCCGAAATATTTTTAAGTTGTTCAGAGAGATGGCGTGAGCTGTCTGCATCCACTGCCAGTTCGTCCGAGACATCTTTCACCGCCTGAATGTTGCGGCTTACCTCATCGGTGACGGCCCGCTGCTCTTCAGCCGCGCTGGAGATCTGGGTCGCCATGTCGGAGATCTGGTTGATCGAGGTGGTGATCTGCTCCAGCGCATGGGTGGCGTTGTTGGCGTCATCCACGCTGTTCTGGGCCAGCAGCTGGCCTTCGTGCATGGTGCTGACCGCCCCCTGGGTATTGCGTTGCAGGGTTTCGATCATATTGCGGATCTCGACGGTGGAGCTGTGGGTACGCTGTGACAGGACGCGCACCTCGTCGGCTACCACCGCAAAGCCGCGGCCCTGTTCACCGGCACGGGCCGCTTCGATGGCGGCGTTCAGTGCCAGCAGGTTGGTCTGCTCGGCGATGCCCTGAATGGTGGATAGGATGGTGTTGATCTCCTGGGCGTTTTTCTCCAGTTCCTGAATGATGTTGGAGGCCTGTTCCACCTGGGTGGCCAGATCGGTGATGGAGCGCTGGTTGCGGGCGATCACCTGCTTGCCATGCTCGCAGCTGCTGGAGGAGCTGCGGGCCGCTTCGGCGGTCTGCTCCGCGTTGCTGGCGACCTCGACCGCGGTGGCCGACATCTCGTGTACCGCAGTGGCGATCTGGGAGATCTCGTTTTGCTGGCGTGCCAGCCCCTGATTGGCCTTCTCCGCCATGCTGTGGGAGGACTTGGCCTGCTGGTTGAGCTGGCCGGAGGAGTTGGAGATATCCTGCACCATCACATGGATCCGCTCGATGAAGGTGTTGACGTGTTTGGCAACCGCGCCCACCTCATCCTCACGTTCAATCTTGATCCGGCGGGTCAGGTCGCCGTTGCCACGGGAGAGATCGGCAATCGCTTCGCCCAGGGTTTTCAGAGGGGCCAGCGAGCTGTTGATGGCGACATAGGAGAAGCCTGCCACGATCAGTATGGTGATAAGCCCCTGAATGAGGGAGGAGGTAACCATGCGGCGTACCGACTGGTAGGCGATCTCTTCATCCACCATCATGCCGTAATACCAGTTGGTATTGGGAATGGCATTAAAGTCATAGACCTCTTTCTTGCCGCTGATCACCAGCTCGTTGATCATGCCGTCATGGGCGACCTGATTGATGTAGGCCGCAGTCAGTTCCGGTGCCAGAGCGGTGGCGGATTTCAGGCTCAGGGAGGCATCGGGGTGCGCGATGATGGTGCCATTGCTGTCCACCAGCATGGCGTAGGTGCCCTCGGTGGTGACCGCAAGAATGTCCGAAATCAGTGAGCTGATGGAGACGTCACCGGCGATGACCCCCTGGGTATTGCCGCGCTGGAACGGCTCGGCAATGGTGACAATCAGCTGGCCGGTGGAGATATCGGCATAGGGGGCTGTGATGACCAGCTTGCCTGCGGCGGCCGCGTCCTTGTACCAGGGGCGTTGACGTGGGTCATAACCGGCGGGCAAGTCGGTTGGTTTGCTCTGGATCATCTTGCCGTCTGCGGTACCGGCATAGACCAGGTCGAAGCCACCGGCATTCATGGACTGGGCCAGATGACTGATGGGCTCATCTTCTTTGGCGAATGCTTCCTTGGTGGTGCTAACCATGCTGATCCGGGAGTCGACCCAGCGGGAGATCCCCTTGACGTTGGCCATGGAGCTTTCGTCGATGATGTTCCAGACCAGTCGCTGGGTCTCGCTGCGCAGTTGCGAGGTGTTGTACCAGACCTGCAGGCAGGTGATCACCAAAATGATGATCCCGATAGCCAGAACAAGCTTGTTTTTAATGGATAAGTTCATAGTTACATCCTTGTGAGCGTCAGTCTGAAGTGTGTGTGGAATCTAGTTATTGTTATGAGCCTCTGTTTATCGGCTGAAGTTGAACTCTTTGTATCCCGGTCAGCTATTTAAAGTTAGTGCCTAAATCAGTGGTTATCCATGCGCGTATCCCCCCCTCACTGCGTCAGAAAACGATCTGGTCGATTGGTGAAGATTCCATCGACCCCCATGCTAGAGAGCGTTTCATAATCTTCTGGATAATCAACGGTATAAACCAGAACTTTGAGCCCCCGGCGATGTGCATCATCGACCAGCGCGGCATCGATAAAATCAACATCGCAATTGATGGACCAGGCTCCCAGCTCGTCGGCAAACTGCGCCAGGTTGAGCGGCAGGTTGGCGGTCAGGGCACCGAGCCGGATATCGGGCCGCAAGGCGGCAAATCGGGCCAGCTCCGGGTGATGGAAGGAGGAGACCACCCACTGCCCGGGACTAAAGCCCAGCTCGGCCTCTGCCCGTCGGGTCAGGGCTGCCACCGCATCGGCGGTATGAGCCCCCTTAAGCTCGATATGCAGCTCGCAGCGTCCGGTGATGATCTCCATCACCTGCCACAGGGTCGGGATCACCTCTCCCTCACCGGCATCGAGCTGCTCCAGATAGGAGCGGGATTGCTCGGTCAGCACCCCCTTGCCATTGGTGCAGCGCTCCAGCCGCCGGTCGTGGAAGACCCACAACTCGCCATCGACCGCCTGCACGTCGATCTCGATGGCTGATGCTCCCAGCTCCAGCGCTTTGGCCATCGCCTTTAGGGTGTTCTCCGGTGCCAGACCGCTGGCGCCACGGTGGGCAATAATCTGCATGTTCTGCTCCTTTTACCTCGCGGATCAGCCGCGGCTCAGGTGAATGTCGATCTGTTGATGGGGCAGGGTAAGTCCCTGCTGCTGCATCTTCTCCAGCACCAGCGAGTGAACCTCGTGGGTGATGGGCATCCGGTGATCCATGTTGTTGACGTAGAGGCGGATCTCGTAGATCAGTGCCGAGTCGGTGAATTCGATCAGGAAGACCTCTGGCGTCGGCGTCTCCAATACCAGGGTCGATGCCTGGATGGACTCTTCCAGAATGCGCTGCACCAGTTTCGGATCCCGGGTCAGGCCGATCCGGATCCGCAGTTTGACCCGGGTGATGGCATCGGAGAGCGACCAGTTGATGAACTGCTCGGTGATGAAGGCCTTGTTGGGCACGATGATCTCCTTGCGATCCCAATCCACGATAGTCGTCGCCCGGGTTTTGATCTTGGTGACGGTGCCAGTGAGATCGCGGATGGTGACGGTGTCACCGAGCCGGATTGGCTTCTCAAACAGGATGATGAGGCCGGAGACAAAGTTGGCGAAGATCTCCTGCAGACCGAAACCCAGCCCCACCGAGAGGGCGGCGACCAGCCACTGGGTCTTCGACCAGTCGATGCCGAGCATGGAGAAGCCGGTGAGGGCACCGATCAGGATCACCAGATACTTGCTGGTGGTCGTGAGGGCAAAGCCGGTACCCGGGGAGAGGCTGAGGTGTTGCAGCAGGGTCAGCTCCATCAGCCCCGGCAGGTTGCGGGCAGTCACCACGGTCAGAATGAAAACGAAGGCGGTCAGCATCAGATCCTGCAAGGTGATGGCCGAGAGCTGCTCGATGCCGCCAATCTTGCTGCTCACTTGCCACACCTCGATATTGCTGAGGAAGCTGAAGGCGGAGTTGAGATCCGACCATTGCACCACCACCAGCATGGTGAAGCCCAGCATCAGCAGGGTGCGCACCAGCCCCAGCGACTGTGCGCTGATGGTATCGAGATCCAGCTCAGTCTCTTCCACCACGTCCGGGGTCTCGGAGCTGAGCTCGTCATGCCCCTCTTCCCGGCCGCGCTGGGCCAGGATCTCGGCCCGCTTGCTCTTGGCTCGCTCGAAGGCGAGGCGGCGGCGCTGGATCAGCATCCAGCGTCTGGCCAGATAGTAGATCAGCAGGCAACCCAGCCCCATCAGCAGGCTCAGCTCCAGCTGGCGTAGCAGGGTGCGCGAGGTATAGAAGTAGCCAAACAGGGCGCCGATCACCGCCAGCAGCGGCGCCAGCATCAGGCTGTTCCAGATGAAGTGGTGCAGCAGATGGGGCTTGGTCATGTCGGTCTGGCCCCAGGTGAGCGGCAATCGCTCCCGGTTGAGGCGGGCAAAGAAGAGCAGCAGCCAGAGTGCACCGATCATGAAGGCCATCCGGCCGAGGGAGTCGTAGAAGGCGTGCTCCTGATAGCTGTTGGCCATCCCCTGCACAAAGAAACTCGGGATCAGCACCAGCAGCAGGGTGCGAAACTGCCCCCATACCTTTTGCACCTGTTCCCGGGGCCAGCGGAAGTGGTGGATCAAAATCCCCCGCTCCAGCGTCAGATGGCGGGCCATCACCAGCGCCAGCAGCAGAAACCAGATCTCGCCAAGACCACGCGCCACCGCCACCGCAAACGGGTATTGCCAGGCCCCTTCGAGCAGGCCGCGCACCATCAACACCATGGCGGGCAAGGGGAGAGCGGCAAGCAGGGAGCGCAGCAGCAAGCGGCTGGTGAGGCTGAATTTGTCCTGAGTTACCTTGCCGATCCGCGGCGCAATATGGTCGCAATAGAGGTTCAGGTGACGGGCCAGTTTGAACCAGCTCCAGGCCAGCACCAGCAGACCAATACCGGCCAGCGTGAGGCTCAGCGGGCTGTTCTCGGCGATGGCATAGGGCAGTTGCAGCCAGTTATCCGGGTTGAAGGCCAGGGTCAGCGCGGCAGGAATACCGAGCATCACCTGTGGGGTAAAGGGGCGCACATCCGGCATCCAGAACAGGTGGCTGGCGCTGATCTCACGGATCTCGTCGATCTTGCTGTTCTGGCGGCTGTAGAGCAGCTTGAGACGGGTCTGCTCCTGAATGAGGGTATCTGAGGCGTCGTTGAGCCGGGTCAGCAGCTGGCGCCGTGCCTTGAGCAGGTTGTCGAGCACAGCTTGCTGCGGCCGATCCAGCGTCACCTCCTCTTCGGCCATCAGCTTGTCGCGCAGCTGGCGGGTATCCTTGAGCCCATCCTGCTCGCTCTCGTACTGGTACTTGGCCATGCGGGCGCTGACGATGGCGGACTCCAGCTTGTCGAGGGGAAACTGGGGAGGCAGATCGGAGAGTTTGCTGCGCAGGTTCTCGCCGTAGGCATTACTGATCTGCAGCCACTCCAGCTGTTCGCGCACCGAGTTGACCAGCTCATTCAGTTCAAACAGATTCTTGTCGACGCTACGCTGCTCATCCTGCACCCGCTCAATCTGATCCTCCAGCGTGCCGAGCTGGATGGAGAGCGCCTGATTCTGCTGTTGCTGCTCCAGCAGCAGCGGCATGTCGGTGGTGAGCTGTTTGCGCAGCCGCTCGCTCTCCTCCAGCGCCTGCTCGGTCTTCTCCCGCCGCAGCTGGTTCTGCTGGGTCAGCAGGCTGGCTTGCCACTCATCCTCGTCGGCGATGGCCAGATTGAGCTCCTGCAGCTTCAGCTTGCCGAGATCGTTGCGCTGCTGGGCCGAGAGCTGCTCCAGCTCCAGCATCTGGATCCGGTCGGAGAGGCTTTGCTCTTTCATTCTGGTCAGCAGCAGTTGTGCCTCCTGCTGGCGATCCGATTCGCTGCTGAAGCTCAGTCGCTCCAGCTGGCTGCGGGTCAGTTGCAGCTGTTTGCGCAGATCATCCACCCGCAGGTGATACTCCTGCCCGGTGCTTTCCAGCTGGTTGAGGCTGTCCATCACCCCCTGCCGCTCCTTGCGCAGGTTGAGCTGGCGGTTGCTGCTCAGGCCAATGGCTTGGCGCAGCGCCTCCTCCTTGAGGCTCGCCAGCGGCGGGCGAGCAGCGGGCTGATAGTTGTGCAGGCTCTCCTTGAGGCGCGCCGACTCCTTGGGGTAATCGATAAGGATCTGCTGATAGGCTTTGCTCTGCTCCCGGTAGCGCTCGGCCTCTCTGGCAAATTGCAGTGCCTGCTGGTAGCTCTCCCGCAGCTTCTGGTTTTCCGGGGTATCGCTCTTGGGCACGCTCTGCAACAGGGATTCGGCCTGGGCAATGGCATCGTCGGCGCGCACGGCTGGCGGCAACAAGATAAGGGAGAGCAGCAAGAGGGTGAGCAGGCGTTGCAACATGAGGCTCGTTTCCGTTCAGAAGAGGTGGCCCTAGCCTAAAACAGGGCAGGGAGGCGGGTAAAGCAGTCTATATTAATGATTCATAACACAAATAACAGGAAGTCGTGCTGCCGTTTCGCTATGATCCCGGCCGCTTTCTCTCCACCGAGTCGAATATGTCAGCTGTTGATCTGGGCACAGCCCCGCTATCTCGCCTTTTCTGGCGTTACGTAACCCCGACCGTTGCGGCCATGCTGATCACCGGCATCTATGTCACCATCGATGGCATCTTCGTTGGCCATGTGCTGGGTCAAGATGGGATGGCCGGTCTGATGCTGGCTTATCCCATCTGCGCCGTGCTCTATGCGGTAGGGGCGCTGATCGGTATGGGGGCCTCGTCGCTGGTCTCCTTTTATCTGGGGCAGGGCAACCCGGCCAAAGCCCGCCATATCGTCGGCAATGCGCTGGTGATGGTGTTGCTGGCCTCGGCACTGCTCAGTTTTATCGGGATCCGTTATGGCGAGCCCATGCTGGCCTGGATGGGGGCGGAGGGGGAGATCTTCACCGCCGGGCTCTCCTACCTGCAGGCCTACGCCTGGCTGGGCGTCTTTGCGGTGCTGTCGATGGCGTTCAGCTCGCTGCTGCGCAACGATGGCCGCCCCGGGTTTGTCACGCTCATCATGGTAGTCGGGGGGCTGCTCAACGTGCTGCTCGACTATCTGCTGATGGTGGTGTTTCCGTTCGGACTGGCTGGGGTGGCGACGGCCACCATGCTCTCCCAGGCGGTGACGGGCCTCGCCTGCCTGTGGCACTTCTTCACGCCGCGCAGCCAACTGCGGATAAGCTGGGACACCTTGCGCCCTGATCTGCGGCTGATGGGCGAAACGGTGCGCCTCGGGGTCTCCAGTTTTCTAATGTACCTCTATCTCTCTGTGGTGCTGGCGCTGCACAACAAGGCGTTGCTAGCGGTGGGTACTTCGCTGCATGTGGCGGCCTACGGGGTGATCAGTTACACCGAGGCCTTCTTCTATCTGGTGTTTGAGGGGATCGCCATGGGTATCCAGCCCATCGCCAGCTTCAACGCGGGCGCCGGTCACTGGCGGCGGGTGCTGCGGATCCGCAATCTGGCACTCGGAGTGACGTTGGGGATCGCCCTGTGCGCCATGTTCCCGCTCTATCTGTGGCCGGAGGCGGCGGTCTATCTGTTTGCCGGCGACAACGCCACCCTGCTGCCGGTGGCGAGTCTCGGGATCTGGCTCTACTTCTGGGGGCTGCCGATGGAGGGCTTGCTGCTGGTGGGGGCCACCTACTTCCAGGCCATCAATCGGGCCCGCATCGCCTCCCTGCTCACCGGCGGCAAGCTGGTGCTGATTGGCGGTTTCTTGTGGGGATTCTCGACCCAGTGGGGCGTGCCCGGCGTCTGGCTGGCATTGCCAACGTGCAGCTCATTGCTGGTGTTGGTGATGTGGCGGGCGATGCGTCGGGAGTCCGGCGCCCACACGCTGGCCGGATAGGTAATCAGGTTCGACGTGCAGACAGCAGACAGGCAGCCATGGGCTGCCTGTTTTGTTAGAGGATGTTTTGTTAACGGGCTCTGCCGATTCAGGGCTTGAAGGCACCGATAAAGATGGCGGGATCGACCCGGGTGTCGTTGAGGCTGACGTTCCAGTGCATATGGGGGCCGGTAGCGCGGCCGGTTGAGCCGACTCGCCCGACGATGCCGCCACGCGGCAGGCTCTGACCGAGCTTCACATCGATCTTCGACATGTGGCAGAACATGCTGATGAGCCCCTGACCGTGGTCGACAAAGACGGTATTGCCATTGAAGAAGTAGTTGCCGATCAGGATCACCTTGCCGGCGGCGGGGGACTTGATCGGGGTGCCGGCGCCCACGGCGAAGTCGAGGCCGGAGTGGGGGTTGCGCTCCTCGCCATTAAAAAAGCGACGCAGGCCAAACGGGCTGGAGAGGGGGCCGTTGACCGGCTTGTCGAACAGCAGGTTGCTCGGCTGGTTGGGGCTGAAGGTCTGGTAAGCTCGGGTTTGCTCCGCCAGCTCGCGGTTGATACGGGTCATATCCTCGGCGAGCGGATTGACCTGACGGCTGTTCTTGAGCTTGATGTGCTGCTCGCGGTAGTGCTTGGGGGTGACGCTGAAGTCGAGAGTACGGCCATCACCTGTGGTCAGTTGCTGGGCGCCGGGCGTGCTTTTCAGAGAAATGCCGACGATGGCGATCCACTGGTTGTCTTCGCGCACTACCAGCACGGGTTTGTCGTGATAGCGGGCCGTGGGGGCAGTGGGTGACGCGCCAAGAGGGATCACCGCAACGCCACCCGGCACCGGATGGTTGAGCAGGCGACTGATAAAACCCTCGGCCAGGGCTGACTGGCTGGCCAGTAACAACAACAGACAACACACAACTCTCATGACGATACCACTCGATGTTAAAACGCCCGGGATGGCGGGATGACAACCCCCTGTCCGGCATTCGCCGATCACTAAAGGGTGATCACGACATGCTGGCCACGACAGGCGCGGCTGGAGGAGGGGACAGATTGTGCCTCGTTATGGTCGGGGCAGCCAGTGGCGGGGCGTGGCTGACGCCCCTTTTGTGCATCGCTGCGTCAGGTTTTATGTCGTGGTCGGGTTGCTTCGCCATTGAGTCGCCCCCGCCCTGGCTCTAGAATCTGCTTCCGGCACTGATGCCACCGACACTCCGAGGAGACGATATGAACGGATTACCCCCTTTGCGCACCACTCCGGCCCGGTACACGACAGGTCGTGGCTGGCTCTGGGTTCGCAGCGGGTTCGATATCTTCAACAAGGGGATGGGGATCAGCGTAGCCATGGTGCTGGTCTGGTTTATGGTGGGCATGCTGCTGGAGCAACTGCCGGCAGGGGGCCTTATCTCCCAGCTGCTCTACATGGTGTGGGGCGCGGGTTGGGTGGCGGTCGCCGCTCGGGGTTATCGGGGGGAGCCGCTGCAGTTTGCCGATCTCTTCGCCGGTTTTCGCCACAAGTTGACCCCGCTGATGCTAGGCGGTCTGCTGGTGTTGCTGCTGTTTAGCCTGGTGGGCCTCGTCTGTCTCGGTCTGCTCTCCATGTGGGGGCTGCTCCCGCTGCTGACGCAGGATCCCGAGAGCATGGTGGTCTCTGCGAGCCAGTTGCAGCAACTACTGCTGGTATTGCTGGTGGGGATGCTGCTCATCATTCCCGTGCTGATGGGGGTCACCTTTGCTCCGGCGCTGATCTACCACCACGATATCGGCATCATCCAGGCGGTACGGCTGAGCTTCTTCGGCTGCTGGCGCAATATTTTTCCCTTCTTCTGGTGGGGGCTGCTCTCAGCCATTTTGTTGCTGTTTGGCGCTGTGCTGTTACTGGTAGGTCTGCTGGTGGTGATCCCGGCGCTCAACTACTCCATCTATGTGGCTTATCGGGATATTTTCCTGGACGAGAGTGCGCAGCCGGAAGCGCCGCACTCAGAACCATTCGGATTTGAAGCCTGATCAAGGGATCAGAGTGAAGAAGGGGCCCGCAGCGGCCCCTTCGTTATGTTTGGGTGTGCGGAGTGCTTACTCCTGCCAGATGGGATCCGCCGCCATGCGAGCTAGCAGAAAATCGAGGAAGCTGCGCAGCAGTGGCGACATCTGCTTGCGGGTGGCATACACCCCGTAGACGCCGAGGCGCTTGGGTTGCCAGTCGGTCAGCAGGGGCACCAGTTCTCCGCGCTCCAGATAGGGTTGTGCCGAGTAGCGGGGTTGCAGGCTGATCCCTGCGCCTTCCAGCGTTGCTTCCAGCAGCAGGTTGGAGATATTGGCGCTCAGGTTACCGCTGACCGGCACTGACTCGGGACCGTCCGGTCCATTGAACTCCCACAGGCTCTTGCCGAAGTAGGTGTAAGTGAGGCAGTTGTGCAGCGCCAAATCCTGCACCTTGTGTGGCATCGGATGACGGGCCAGATAGGCCGGGCTGGCACAGACTACCGAGTGGCAGGTGCCGAGACGGCGCGCCACCAGATTGGGGTCGAGGTCGTTGGTGATGCGCACCGCCAGATCGATCCGCTCCTCCACCAGATTGACGGTTCTGTCGAGCAGCAGAATGTCGATGGCCGTCCCCGGGTATTGAGCCAGATAGTCGTTGGCAGCCCCGACCAGCAAGGCTTCTGACAGGGAGTAGCTGCTGGTGATCCGCAGTTGCCCCTTGGGGGCGTCATCTCCCTTCACGGCGATCTGCTCCATCTCTTCGCCGAGCGCCAGCATGGCGCGGGCCCGGTTCAGCGCCTCCTCTCCCGGTCCGGTCAGACTCAGACGACGGGTGGTACGGTGCAGCAGTCGGGCGCCCATCCAGCTCTCCAGCTCGGCCAGATAGCGAGACACCATGGCGCGCGACATATCCAGTTTCTCTCCGGCGCCGCTCAGGCTCCCTTGTTCGACTACGCTGACAAAGACCCGCAAGGCGGTCAGTCGATCCATGTACGGCTCTCTATATGTTCGATATGTGCAACAGTGATGCGCTTTTTATGCTGTATTTGCACCTTAAGTGATCCAATACACTGTGTCCATCAAATGAACCCCCGAATACTTAATGAGGAATAGATGATGAACAACACCCTGATCCGCAACCTGACTCTGGCGACCACTCTGCTGAGTGGCGCCGCACTGGCCGCCCCCCTGAGCGTGACCGTCTACAACCCTGGCGAGAAGGCGATCTTCCCGGTCTCCTCCTCACTGGTGACCGGTGACAAAGAGGCCATCCTGATCGATGCCCAGTTTGACGTGCAGAATGGCCAGGCGCTGGTCGACATGATCAAGAAGAGTGGCAAGAAGCTGACCACTGTCTATATCAGTGCCGGTGACCCCGACTTCTACTTCGGTCTGGAGCCGGTCATGGCGGCGTTCCCGGATGTCAAAGTGCTGGCCGACCAGCATGTGGTTGACCATATCAACGAGACCAAGGATGCCAAGCTGAGCTACTGGAGCCCGATCCTTGGCAAGGGTGCACCGAAGAGCCTGACCGTGCCGCAAGTGATGACCGCCAGCCACCTGACGCTGGATGGCGAGAAGATTGAAATCAAAGAGATGAATACCCCGAATGCCTACCTCTGGGCCCCTTCCATCAAGACTGCTTTTGGCGGTGTGCCGGTCTACCACGGGGTGCATGTCTGGATGGCGGACAGCCAGACCAAGGCGGCCCGCAGTAACTGGGTCAAGGCGCTGGACAACCTGCTGGCCCTGAAACCCGAGCGCGTGGTACCGGGCCACTTCCTGGGGACTGCTCCCAAAGGCACTGCTGCTGTGACCTTTACCCGTGACTATGTAGAGCGTTTCGAACAGGAGCTGGCCAAGGCGAAAAACTCCGGTGAGCTGATTGAGGCTCTGAAGAAAGCCTATCCAGCACTGCCGGTTGACGATGGTCTGGCCATCGGTGCCAAGGTCAATACCGGCGAGATGAAGTGGTAAGCCACTGAGCCTGCTTTCCCTGTGTTTTTTACCGGGCCTAAGGGCCCGGTTTTTTATCCGAGATTGAAGTGAGAATGAAGATGAGCGAACAACAAACCACCCTCCATTATGTCTATGACCCGCTCTGTGGCTGGTGCTACGGTGCCGCCCCCCTGTTGCAGGCGGCAGCCACCATTGCCGGACTCAAGATCGAGCTGCATGCGGGCGGTCTCTGGATGGGTAGTCGCCGTCAGCCGATGGGCGAGGCATTGCGTGATTATGTGCGCCCCCATGATCAGCGGATCGAAGCGCTGACCGGCCAGCATTTTGGCGAACGCTACTTTAACGAACTGCTGCTGCGGGAGGGCTGTCTGCTGGACTCCGAGCCGCCGATCCGTGCGGTTTTGGCCGTCACGGCGTTGGGGGGCGATGGGCTGGTCATGTTGCACCGGATTCAGCAATCCCACTATCGGGACGGGATCTGGATTGGTGAGCCGGCATTTCTAGCCACGCTGGCGGCAGAGCAGGGGATTTCAGCCGAGGCATTCCAGCAAGCTTATCTGCAGGCCCCCTTGCTGCAACATCTGGCAGATAGCCAGGGCTGGATGAAACGGCTGGGCGGTCAGGGTTATCCTACTTTGGGTATAGAGCGAGGGGGAAAACTCGAAAGGATAGAGGTCAACCAGTATCTGGGAGAGCCGGAGTTGCTGATCCCACGACTGTTGCGGGCAATAGAGTAAACCGTTAATAGTCTGCGGTAGTTAAAGTGGCCCTCCCTGCGTGTCGATAGCGATATATGGTGCTTATGCAAACTACAAAAGCACAGCTCTACGGCTATGCTCAATTACAAAAACATGAACACATAGCTCCTAACAAAACCGACATTAAACGATGACACGCAGTTAAGGATGAATCTATGCTCCAGAATATGTCCATAGGTCAGAAGTTGAGTACTGGCTTTGCGGTGCTGGCACTTTGCGTATGCCTGCTTGCCGGGTATGGCGTCTCACGACTGTCGTATCTCAATCAACAAAACACTGTATTGGCAGAGAACCTTATCCCTTCTGTTCGCTATGCAAGTCAGATGCATATTGCACTGCTTGATGCTCGGCGTTTCCAATTATCTATGGTGATCGCGATGGGCTACAACGACAGTGCGGATATTGAACGAACCCAACAAGGTGTGATGGATTCAAAGGCACGTTTTGAGCAGGCTGCGGCTAATTACGGCGGATTGGCTTTTAATGCTGCTGATGAAGAGCAAACCTTTAACGCGTTGAAGACTGCCGGAAATGCCTTTTTTACAGCGCATGACCCGCTATATCAGGCGGTGAAACAGAGTAGTGACAAGACAAGAGAGATTTTGCAAGGGAATCTCAGAACCACGCTGGAGCAGGCAACAAAATTAACGATGGATTTGCGTGAGATAAATGAGCGTATTGGCAAGGAGATGGATGCCCAAGGTGAAGAGGCATACACCAGCTCCAAATTCCTCAGTATCTTGACTGGCGCAGCGACTCTCATTTTCGTGGTGTTGATTGCATGGTATTTGAGTCAGCAAATCAAACGACCCGTTAATCGCTTGCTGGAACTTGTTGGTAGCGTCGCGGCTGGTGATTTGACTCATCGTGTGGAGTTGAATGCGTTTAATCAGGATGAATTAGGACAACTGGCGAAAGGCTTTGCGCAAATGCAAGAAAACTTGCGCAAACTGGTTGGGGAGGTATCCGGTTCTGTTGTACAGATGAGCTCTGCGGTAGAAGAGATCAGTGCCGTAGCAAGGCAGTCAGCCAACAACATGAATGCTCAGCAACATGAGTTGAATCAGCTGGCAACGGCGATGAACGAGATGCAGGCTACGGTGCAGGAGGTCTCTCGCAACACCAGCGATGCTGCCAGTGCTGCCACCTCGGCCAGTGAAACGGCCGAACTTGGTGCGCAAACGGTGAATGACTCTATTCAACGTATTGAACGGGTCGCCGGTGCCATCGAGAGTACCGCGGTGGTGATCCGCCAACTGGGCGATGACAGCCGCAATATCGGCATGGTGCTGGAGGTGATCCGCGGCATTGCCGAACAGACCAACCTGCTGGCATTGAACGCCGCCATTGAAGCGGCCCGTGCCGGTGAGCAGGGGCGGGGGTTTGCGGTGGTGGCCGATGAGGTGCGTACTCTGGCAAAGCGCACTCAGGACTCCACCTCCCAGATCAATACCATCATTGCCGAGTTGCAACAGCGTGCCGAACAGGCCGGCAGTACCATGCAACAGAGTCAGGAGCTGATGAACACCACGGTTGCTACCGCGCGGGAAGCGGGCGAGTCCATCTCCCAGATCAGTGGCTCGGTCAGCAGTATCTCCCACATGAACATCCAGATTGCAACGGCCACCGAAGAGCAGGGAGCGGTGAGTGAGGAGCTCAACCGCAACGTGGTCAATATCAGCCATGCTTCCGAAGAGGTGGCCGCTGGTGCCACCCAGATGGCTCAGGCGTGCAACGAGCTGAACCATTTGGCCACCCAGTTGCAGGATATGGTGCGCCGTTTCAGGGTGTAATCCCTCGGCGAGCCAAACAGCCCGATTACCGCAAGGTGATCGGGCTTTTCTGTTTTGGAGGGGGAGCCAGAGAGGCTCACTGCAAGTGGATGACTTGTCCCGCCGGACGATATTGTGCATGCTGATGGCCCATTTTCCAGGCAGGACTCTTGCTGTATGAATCTTCGCGATCTCGAATATCTGGTGGCGCTGGATGAGGAAAAACATTTTCGCAAAGCTGCTGAACGCTGTTTTGTCAGTCAACCCACCCTGAGCGGCCAGCTGCGCAAGCTGGAGGATGAACTCGGGGTCATTCTGATCGAACGTACCTCGCGCAAGGTGCTGTTTACTCCGGCTGGCGATGCCATGGCCCATCAGGCGCGTCGGGTGCTCAAGGAGGTGCGCGAGCTTAAGAGCATCGGTCAGCATTTCTCCGAGCCGATGTCCGGGGAGATCCATATCGGTTTTATTCCGACCGTGGGCCCCTACCTGTTGCCCCGCATTATCCAGACCCTGCGTGAGCGTTTTCCCCAGCTGGAGTTCTACCTCTATGAGGAGCAGACCCAAACCCTGCTCAAGCGGTTGGAAGAGGGGGAGCTGGATTGCGTCATACTGGCCGAGATGCCGGGGATGGAGGGGTTTGGTTCAATCCAGCTCTATCATGAGCCGATGTGGCTGGCGGTGCCTTGCCATCACCCCGAAGCACAGGCTAGACAGGTGCCGCTTGGCAATCTCAAGGGCAAGAAATTGCTGATGCTGGCCGATGGCCACTGTTTGCGGGATCAGGCGATGGGATTTTGTTTCGCTGGCGGGATAGGTGAGGATCAACGCTTCAAGGGCACCAGTCTGGAGACGCTGCGTAACATGGTGGCCGCCGGTAGTGGCATGACTTTGGTGCCAAAGTTGGCCGTACCTGCTGATCATGATGAAGGAGGGGTCAGTTATCGTCCCGTGGTTGACCCTGTGCCGGGGCGTACCATCTCGCTGCTCTATCGCCACTACTCGGTGCGTCGCCCCTGCTTCAATGAGTTGGCCGCCTCGATCGCCACGCTGATGAGCAAGCAGCTGGCGTAATAAAAAACCGGCAGCCAAGGCTGCCGGTTTTGCTTCTGCCGCAAGAGCAGCTTAGAAGATATCGTCGGTTGAGACAGGCCCTTCCACATCGGGGTTGTCACCACCATAGACCTGATTGCCATCCGAGCTCGGTGCTGCGTAGCGGGTCGGCTCGGTCCCTTCCTTGAAGTATTCGTCGGTGCCGCCACTGGTCGCCAGCAGGCCGGTTTCGCTATCAATCTTCACCGTCATGATCCCCTCGGGAACCGGCATCTTGTGCTCCGGCAGCTTTTTGAGGGCGACTTTCATGAAGTCGATCCAGATAGGCTGCGCGGCACCACCACCAAACTCGGCACGACCAAGGCCACGCTGGTGGTTGTCAAAACCGATCCAGGAAGTAGCAACGATCTCCGGGGTGTAGCCGGAGAACCAGGCATCCCGCGATTCGTTAGTGGTACCGGTTTTGCCGGAGATGTCGTGACGTTTCAGGTCGCGGGCTGCACGCCAGCCGGTACCACGCCAGCCGTTGCCACCCCAGATGGCCGTGCTCAGGGTGTCGGTGATCAGGAACGCACTCTGGGCACTTATGGTATGCGGGGCGATGGTTGGCGCGAGAGGGGTCTGCGTGCCATCTTGTGCGGCTCCATCAACAGTTGGCTGCGGCAGTGTGCTCTGCTCGGGTGCGGCCTGCTGTTCGCAGGTGGTGCAAGCAATAGCTGGATTGGCCTGATAGAGGGTGTTCTCCAGGCTGTCGGTCACTTTGTCGATGAAGTATGGGGTCACCAGGAAGCCACCGTTGGCCAGTACCGAGTAACCACGTACCACTTCGAGGGGGGTGAATTCGGCAGCGCCCAGCGCCAGCGACTCATGGGGAGAGATGAAGTCGCGGGGGAAGCCAAAGCGGGTCAGACCGTCGATATAGGTATCTAGACCGATGGCGCGCATCAGTCGAACCGACATCACGTTCTTGGACTTGGCCAGTCCCAGACGCAGCGGGGTGGGGCCATCATAAACGGCTGGGGAGTTCTTGGGCTGCCACATGGGCCCTTTTGACGGATCCCACTGGTTGATCGGCGCATCGTTGATGAGCGACGCCAGGGTATAGCCATGTTCCAGCGCGGTCGCATAGAGGAAAGGCTTGATATTGGAGCCGATCTGGCGACGCGCCTGATCGACCCGATTGAATTTGGAGAGTTCGAAGCTGAAACCACCGACCAGTGCTTCCAGAGCCCCATTTTTCGGGTTCATGGCGACCAGCGCGGCGTTCACATCCGGGATTTGGGCCAGCAGCAACTCTTCGCCCTCTTCCCGCACCCAGATTTGGGCGCCGACTTTCAGCACATCGCGCGCCGATTTCGGGGCATAGCTCTGACGGTCGTCGGTAATAAAGGAGCGAGCCCATTTGATGCCATTCCAGCCGAGCTCTGCTTCCTTGCCATTTTTCAGTACCAGCGTGGCGCTGCGATCACCGAGCTTGGTCACGACCGCCGCCATCAGCGGATCATAAGTGGGCTGCTTGCCAAGGTGAGCGACGATCTGCTCGTAATCCCAGGCTGTCTCGCCAGCCTTCCACAACTGAGCCGTCGGGCCGCGATAGCCGTGGCGCATATCATAGGCAAAAACGCCATCCAGCAGCGCCTGTCTGGCTGCCCGCTGACGCTCGGCAGAGACGGTAGTGTAGACGTGCAGGCCCATGGTATAAGCATCTTCACCGAACTGCTCGACCATCTTCTGGCGCACCATTTCACCCAGATAGGGGGCGTGCAGGGTCACTTCGGCGCCGTGAAAACGGGCCTTGATCGGCATTTTGGACGCTTCGTCAAACTGGGCCTGGGTGATCTTGCCGGTTTCCAGCATCCGGCCCAGCACCACGTTGCGGCGCGCAAAGGCGCGCTCGGGGGAGCGGATGGGGTTGAGCATGGAGGGGGCTTTCGGCAGACCGGCAATAATGGCGATCTCGTCCAGTCCCAGATCCTTGACCTCTTTGCCAAAGTAAACCTGTGCCGCAGCACCGATCCCGAAGGAGCGATAACCGAGGGGGATCTTGTTGAGGTAGAGTTCGAGGATCTCATCTTTTGAGAGATTCTGCTCGATCCGCCAGGCCAGGAAGACCTCCTTGATCTTGCGGATGATGGTCTTCTCATTGCTCAGGAAGAAGTTGCGGGCAACCTGCTGGGTGATGGTACTGGCACCCTGACGGGCATGGCCGGAGACAGCCCAGACGGATGCAGCTCGAATGATACCAATCGGGTCAATGCCCGGGTGCTCATAAAAACGTGCATCTTCGGTCGCCAGTACGGCATCGATCATGGGTTGCGGAATTTCGTCCAGACGCAGCGGAATGCGACGAATTTCGCCATATTGGGCGATCAACTCCCCATCCCGGCTGTAAACCCGCATCGGGGTTGCCAGCTTGACGTCACGCAGTGCGGTGACATCGGGCAGTTGGGGTTTGATATAGAAGTAGATACCGATGAGGCTGGCAACACCCAGCACTGCACCCAGCATCATGACAATAAACAGGCGAACGAGCCATTTCAGCATGGAAGAACTACCAATCGTCTTAAAATTAGCCAACGGGCGCAGAGTATAGCCCTTTTGCCATCGGGAATTCGAGGTTTTCCTGTGGCGAGCCACCCACCTCAAAAGGATGCGAGAGGTTAGCACTACGGGGAGCAATAACCAAGGAGGGCCACTTGCCATGAAGAAAGCGAGATGGGTCACTTTTCGGCATAAACTTTATGACATTGATAGTTAGAGCATTTAGGATGAGTGAAGCACTCCTCTGATCGGGTGTCCTACACTCTGTTCAGGAATAAAACCAAATAACGCATGGATGTGTATATGTTTGGGCTTTTTAACAAGGGATCCCTCCTCCCTCTGGTGGGCATTGATTTTGGCAGCCAGACCATCAAGGCCGTTACCCTCAGTGGCCGACCCGGCAAGCTTCATCTCGAATCTGTCGCCGATATTGCCACCCCGAAAGGGACGCTTGTTGACTATCAATTGCAGGATATCGAGCGCGTCAGCCAATCTCTCAAGACCCTCAAGCGTCTTATTCCAACTCACAGCGACTATGCCGCCACTGCGGTGACCGGTTCCAACGTGATTACCAAGGTGATCCAGATTGATGCCCGCCTCAGCGACAAGGAGCTGGAGAGTCAGGTGCAACTGGAGGCCGAGCAGATCATTCCCTTCCCCCTCGATGAAGTGAGTCTCGATTTTGAGGTGCTGAGCACCAACAACAGTGAAGATCGTCAGGATGTGCTGCTGAGCGCAGCCCGCACCGAGAGTGTCAACGGCCGGGTCAGCGCCCTTGCCGAAGCCGGTATTGCCGTCAAGGTGGTGGATGTGGGCGCCCATGCGCTGGGCCGTGCCGTGGTGGCCTGTCTGCCCGAATTGCAGGAGAGTGAACGGCCGATCGGGGTGATAGATATCGGTGCCAGTGCCATGACCTTTGCGGCGCTGGTCAAGGGAGAGGTGATCTACTCCCGCTTGCAAAACTTCGGCGGCGATCAGTACAGCCAGGCGCTCTCCTCCTTTTATGGCATGACGCTGGATGAGGCTGAGCAAGCTAAAACCAAAGGTACCTTGCCTGTTGACCATGAGCTGGATGTGCTGATGCCCCACATCAACTCGCTGTTGCAGCAAGTGCGGCGCAATATCCAGCTGTTTTGCAGTTCATCCGGTTATCGCGACATCGCAAAACTGGTGCTGACGGGGGGAGGCAGTCTACTGCCCGGTTTGTTGGTGCAGGTAAAAGATGAGGTCAATTGCGAGGTGTTGCACCCAGATCTGTTCGCTCTGTTTGGCAAACCAAAAGGGGAGGCCGAACTGGTACATGGTGCTAAATATATGACGGCATTCGGGTTGGCTCTGAGGAGTTTCACACCATGTCAAATATAAACCTTCTACCTTGGCGTGAAGCCCGGACCCAGCGCCAAAAGAAACAGTTTGGGGCCTTGCTGGGGATTTTTGTGCTGGCCACGGTCGCGCTGGGATTTTTTGCCAACTGGCTGGTTGATCGCCAGATCGTCGCCCAGCAGCAACGCAACCAGCGGCTGGTTCAGGAGATGACTATTCTCGATGCCCAGCTGGGGGAGATCCGTCTGCTCAAAGAGCGTCGCAAGGAGCTGATCGATCGGATGCAACTCATCGAACAGTTGCAGATGCGCCGTAATGTGCCCGTCCGCCTCTTCAATCAGCTGCCTTCACTGGTGCCCAACGGGGTTTACCTGAACACCCTCTCAATGCAGAACAATATTATTGATGTAAATGGCAAGACCGAAGCCTATGGTCGGGTGGCCAGCATGATGCGGCGGATTGATGGTTCCGGTTGGTTGGGTCAGGCAAAGATAAGCACTATTTTTGCGGCTGATGTTGCGCCAGTGTCATTGAGCCAGTTTTCCATGATGTTCCTGATCGCCAACAATGCTGCGGCTGCAGGGAATGTGGCCAAGGAGCAACAATGAACCTTCAGCAACTCAACGAGCTGGATATCAATGACATAGCAAGCTGGCCAAAATGGGCAAAAGGGGTCTTCATCTTTTTCTGCTGCGTGTTGACCGGCGGCGCCATCTACTACTACGTGATTGCCAACTCACTGACCAGTTTGACTCAGGAAGCGGGGAAAGAGACCGAACTGAAAGCCCAGTTTGAAAGCAAGGCGATGCTGGCTGCCAACCTGGGGGCATACAAGGCGCAAATGGTTCAGCTTGAGCAACTGGTTGATACCCAGCTCAAGCAGTTGCCCAATACCCATGAGGTCGCCGGTCTGCTGGACGATATCAGCTTTATTGCTACCGACAACGGTCTGAAATTGAACCGGATCAACTGGGAGCCAGAGGTAAAGCACGAGTTTTCAACCGAGCTACCAATGCGTATCGAGGTTGTGGGCACTTACCATGAAATTGGCAAGTTCACCGCTGACATGGCCGCCTTGCCCCGTATCGTCATCCTTGACTCCTTCACTCTGGGTCAGAGCAAGGATGAAGGGGAGCGGATTTCGATGTCGATGTTGGCCAAGACCTACAAGTACAACGGTAAAACAGTGGAGCCGAAACAATGAGACGCATCTGCTGGTTATTGCCTGCCTTCTTGCTGGCGGCCTGTGGTGGTCAAGAGGACATGGATAGCTATGTCGCCCAGACCAAAGCAAGGCCACCCATACCTATCGAGCCCTTGCCCGAGCTGAAGCCTTTTGCCCCTATGCACTACCAGCAACGCGAGTTGCGCAGCCCCTTCATGGTTCCCCAGCCTGAGGCGACGGTCGGAAGTACAAGTACTGCCAAGGCCCAGCCGGATTGTGCACAGACCCTGATGGATCGTGAAAAAGAGGTGCTGGAAAATTATTCGCTGGCCAGTCTGTCGATGCATGGTTCTTTAGGTAAGGCGGGTCAGTTGTGGGCCTTGATCAGCACCCCGGATGGCAAATCGATGCGGGTCGGGCTCAACCAGTATATGGGGCTTGATCAGGGCCGGGTCATCAAGATCACTGACACTGCCGTGGATTTGCTGGAAACCATTCCGGACGGGAAGGGGTGCTGGGTAACAAGAGAAACCCAGTTGGCGATGGCCAATGTGCAAGAAAAACAATAATCAGGGACGAACAGCAATGAGAACAACAATAGAGAGTGTATCCAAAGTGGCTTTGCTGTTTTGCGCCAGCGCCCTCAGTCAGGCGTGGGCAGTGGCAACCCTGCAGGAGATCAAGGTCAATCCGCTGCTGGCCGATCAATTGCTGGTCGAGCTCAGTTTTAGTGAGCCGGTCACGGGCTTTACCGATCGTCTCTCTTACCAACCCAATCAGCTGTTGTTGCATGTTCCCGGTGCGGCAGGGGCGCTGAAAGTGAACCCGCTGCCGATCCAGCGCCTGGGGGTTGATAATATCAAGGTTGAGGGTAAGGGCGCAGGTCTGGATATCAAGATCGCACTCGATCAGCTGGCCCCCTATCAGGTTCAGCAACAGGGGAACAAATTACTGGTGTCATTGGGCGAGGGGGCCTCTTCCGGGCTCATCAATGGTGAGAGCGCCCTGATTGCACCCGCAACCTCGGCTACTCCTGTGCCAGCGCCCTCTGCTATGGTGGCCACACCCCCTCCTTCGGCGCTGCTCAATCCTCAGGTCGTTGCCCGGTCTATGCCTGTTGCGCCCGTGACAACGCCGGTAGCCACACAGCCTGCCAGCAAGCCGGTGCTCAACAACTATCAAAGTAGTGGGGGCGGCGCCTATTTCAACTCGGTTACCGGTGTGGATTTTCGTCGTGGCAAAGATGGCCAGGGGGAGTTCCTGGTCACGCTGGATAACAGCTCGGCCGCTGTTGATGTGAGCAGCCGCGGTCAGACCGTACTGGCCAAGTTTCATGGCACTCGGGTACCGGATGGTTTGCTTAATCTGATCAACGTGCAGGATTTTGCAACGCCGGTCTCTCAGGTTGAAGTCTCCCGGCAGGGGAGCGATACCCTGTTTGAATTGTCGATCAATGGTCAGTTTGATTACCGTTACGATCAGGCAGACAAGCTCTTCATTATCGAGGTGAAAAAGCGGACGACGGCCACGGCATCCAAGCAGTATCAGGGCAAACCCATCTCATTGAACTTCCAGGATATTCCAGTCCGTACCGTGCTACAGCTGATCGCCGATTTCAACAATCTTAACCTGGTAACTACTGATTCGGTGGCGGGCAATATTACCCTGCGTCTGGATGGGGTGCCGTGGGAGCAGGCGCTCGACATTATTTTGAAGGTGCGGGGTCTGGATAAACGGCTGGACAACAACATTCTGCTGGTGGCACCGGCGGAAGAGATCGCAACACGCGAGAAGCAACAGCTGGAGAGCCGAAATCAGGTTGCCGATTTGGCTCCGCTCTATACCGAATATCTGCAGATAAACTATGCCAAGGCCTCGGAAGTGGCTGCCCTGCTCTCTTCCGAAAGTACCAAGTTGCTGTCACCCCGTGGTGCGGTCAGCGTGGACGAGCGAACCAACGTGCTGGTGGTCAAGGATACCGCCGATGTCATCAGCAGCATCAAACGGATGCTCGATATTCTCGATATTCCGGTCAAGCAGGTGGTTATCGAGGCGCGGATGGTGACCATTGATGACGGTTTTGATGAAGCGCTCGGGGTGCGGTGGGGGGTGACCAAGAATGATGGTCATGGCAACAGTACGTCCGGTTCCATCGAGGGGAATGATGGCTCTGGTAACAACAACGGCAGTTCTGCGATTAATCCCAGCCCTCGGCCATCAGCAGACGATCGGTTGAACGTCAATCTGCCGGTGACCAATGCGGCCGGTACTTTGGCCTTCCAGGTTGCCCGTTTGGCTGATGGCACCTTGTTGGATCTCGAGTTGTCGGCGCTGGAAAAAGAGAGCAAAGCCGAGATTATCGCCAGTCCGCGGGTGACCACGGCGAACCAGAAACCGGCGCTGATCGAGCAGGGTACCGAGATCCCCTATGTGGAGTCCTCTTCCAGTGGAGCTACCTCGGTTACCTTCAAGAAGGCGGTATTGAGCCTGAAGGTTACCCCGCAGATCACCCCTGACAATCGGGTGATTCTCGACCTGACCGTGACCCAGGATACCAAGGGTGAAACGGTACCGACCGGTACCGGTGATGCGGTTTCCATCAATGCCCAGTCCATCACCACTCAGGTGCTGGTGAACAATGGCGAGACCTTGGTGCTGGGCGGCATCTATCAGCAGACCATCAAGAGCGATGTAACCAAGGTGCCGCTACTTGGCGATATCCCCGGATTGGGGGCCCTGTTCCGTAAGACCACCAGCGAGAACAAAAAGCGGGAGTTGCTAATTTTCGTGACGCCCAAGATAGTCACCGACGCCTTCTGAATGCTTTACATGTGAGGGTAAAACACATATAACCTTACGCCCCAATGAGGCTGGGGCGTAAGGGCTGCGGTTGCCAGTCCCGATATCTATTGAGATAATCCCCCTCCTGATCCATCGCAAGATAAGGTTCATAGGTACCCCGATCCAGTATTCATCGGGGTCGTACAGTTTGTAATTACTAACGAAAAGACATGGCTGAGAAACGCAATATTTTCCTGATAGGTCCCATGGGTGCGGGCAAGAGCACCATAGGTAGACATCTGGCAGAACAACTGCATATGGAGTTTTTCGACTCAGATCATGAGATTGAGCGCCGCAGTGGTGCTGATATCGGCTGGGTGTTCGATGTTGAAGGCGAAGAAGGTTTCCGGATTCGCGAAGAGAAGGTGATCGGCGAATTGTCAGAGCAGCAGGGTATCGTGCTGGCGACGGGTGGCGGTGCCATCAAGAGTCGTGAAACCCGCAACAAGTTGTCTGCTCGTGGCATCGTGGTCTACCTCGAAACCACTATTGAAAAGCAGCTGGCGCGCACACAGCGAGACAAACGCCGCCCTCTGCTACAGACCGAAGAACCGGCACGCGAAGTGCTGGAACGTCTGGCACAAGAGCGCAATGCCCTGTATGAAGAGGTTGCCGACTTTGTTGTGCACACCGATGACCAGAGCGCAAAAATCGTTGCCAATCAAATTGTAAAGCTGATCGGTATGTAATCTAGAGGACGTCCATGGAACGGTTGAAGGTCGAACTGGGTGAACGCAGCTATCCCATCGAGATAGCTGCAGGGTTGTTGCAGCGCCCCGAGGCGCTGGTATCGACCATCAAGGGCAAGCGGGTGATGATAGTGACCAACACGGTCGTTGCTCCGCTTTATCTTGCACGGGTAACCGCTCTGCTGTCGGGTTTTCAGGTTGAACACCTGATCCTGCCTGACGGTGAGGCGTACAAGAGCCTGGCGACCTTTGAGCAGATCATGTCTGCTCTGCTTGAAACCAACCATGGGCGCGATACGACACTGATCGCTCTGGGGGGCGGCGTGATCGGGGATCTGGTGGGCTTTGCGGCAGCAAGCTATCAACGTGGCATTCCTTTTATCCAGATCCCGACCACTCTGCTCTCCCAGGTTGACTCCTCTGTCGGCGGTAAAACCGCTGTCAACCACCCCCTCGGCAAGAACATGATTGGGGCTTTTTATCAGCCTAAACAAGTTGTTATCGATACCGAATGTCTGAGTACCTTGCCAGCCCGCGAATTTGCCGCAGGGATGGCCGAGGTGATCAAGTACGGCATCATTTGGGATGCTGATTTCTTCAGCTGGCTGGAGCAGAACATGGTGCGTCTGCAACAGCTGGAACCTGCCGCGCTGGCCTACGCCATCAAACGCTGCTGCGAGATCAAAGCCGATGTGGTCGGTCAAGATGAGACCGAGCACGGCGTCCGTGCGCTGCTCAATCTGGGTCACACCTTTGGTCATGCCATCGAGGCTGAGCAGGGGTATGGCAACTGGCTGCACGGTGAAGCAGTATCCGCCGGCACTATGCTGGCAGCCTGGACTGCGCAGGCCCGTGGCGATATGAGCGAAGCGGACGTTGCGCGTGTGCGCACTCTGCTGCTGGCCGCCAATCTGCCCATTCATGCGCCTGCCGAGATGGATTTCGCCGCCTTTATTCGCCATATGCGCCGTGACAAGAAGGTGCTGGAAGGCAAGCTGCGTCTGGTGTTGCCGGTTGGCATCGGCCATGCGCAGGTGGTGGGGGATGTGTCCGATGCCGAGTTGCTGGCGGTGATCGAGTCTGGTCGTGACGAATAAACTGCTAAAACTTCCTTCCCAGCGGCAGCTGGTTGACCGGCTGCTGCATCTGATTGAATTCAATCACCCTTTCATTTTTCTCTCCGGTAAACCCGGTTGTGGTCGCGGTACCCTGTGCGAATCCCTGCTCGGCGTGTTGCCGGAAAAAGTGCGGGTGGTAAGCCTGATTGGTACGCCTGCCATGAAGATGGTGGATGTACGCCAGCTGTTGCTGCCACAGGTGGTGGCGCGCCCGCTGTTCAATCCACAGGATGCGCTGGCGGAGAGCTTCTTTCGCATGCTGGAGGGGAGCAAGCCTGCCACCCTGCTGCTGCTGATAGAGCGGGCCGATCAGTTGCCAGCCGAATTGCTGGGAGAGTTGTGGGCGATCATCCGTCATAACGATACCCTGGCGGCGCCCCATCAGCTGGCCATTATCGTCTCGGGCAGTGACGTCTGGTGTCGTACCCAACGACCGCAGCTCAAAGGGCGTGCCATGCCAGCCCTTGAGCTGGAAGTGTCGCCACTGAGCCCGCCCGAGCAGCGCATCTTCTTGTATGAGAAAGCCAAAGAGCTCAAGATCCCGGCGACCCTCTTGCCCAAGCCGCAAGTGGAGGAGATCCTGAAAACGGCGAACGGACATCCGTCCACCATCATGCAGTTACTGGAGGATATCATGACCGACAGAAGGCCCAAGAAGCGTCAGGCGGAGTTGCCTGTCAAGAAGATTGCCACCGCTATCGCGCTAGTCGCTGGCGGCCTGCTGGCGCTGAGCTACCTGCTGCCTGCGCTGTTTGACAATGAAAGCAAACCGGCACTGCAGGATCCTGCGCAGAACACGGCATTGCCGATCCCGGTAACGGGAGGCGATCCCCTCACCGCAGGCGGTTCGAATACAGATGCCGCTGCACAAGGCGTGCAAAACAGCGATGCAGCAAGCAATCCCAATGGGGTTGTGAAAGATTGGCAGCCGGAGGCGAAAGTGCTGCCCAAATCGGTGGAGAGCGAAACTGTGACCACCGAATCAACCAATTACGAAGGGCGTCGGGTGGTGATCTCTGACGAGGTCGTGCAAAAGCTGATGACCGAACCCAAGGTGAGCGGCGCTCTGCCTACTGACGTGGTGGACGAGCTGACCGGCAAGAACCCGAGTGGCGCAACCCCCAGTGGTGCAATCGCAACCACGGCGCCAGCCAGTACCGCCAAGGCACAGAATCCGGTGACAACCGCAATGCCTGCGGCCACCACCAAAACAGCCAGCAACGAGCCGGTTGCCGCGCCTGCACCCAAAGTGGCCCTGACACCGGTCGCCACCTTGAACAAGAAGCCGCGCAACCACTACAGCGTTCAGCTGATGGGGGCGAGCAACACCAAGGCGGTGGATCAATTTGTCGCCGAGCATGGTCTGGCGGGCAAGGTCTGGGTCTATCAGACCAAATTCCGTGGCAGCCCCTGGTATGTGGTGCTGCAAGGGGATTATGCCGGTTTGACCCAGGCCAAGAGTGCCATTCGCAAGCTTCCGCCAGCCTTGCTGAAAGGCCAACCCTGGCCCAAGTCGTTTGCACAGGTACAAAAAGAGCTGAAGCAATAGCCTTGATACCGGATAAGGGGGTAGAATCGTCCCCCTTTTTGGGTCTTGCCTTCTTACACACCGGATTTCCATGAAAAAAACACGCGCTTTTTTAAAATGGGCCGGGGGAAAATACTCCCTGGTTGAAGAGATTGCCGAGCGCCTGCCGGCCGGGCGTGTGTTGCTGGAGCCCTTCGTCGGGGCCGGGTCTGTGTTTCTCAACACCGACTACGACGCGTATGTGCTCAATGACATCAATCCGGATCTGATCTGCCTGTACAATCACCTCAAGCTGACGCCGGACAGTTTCATTGCCGAGGCGCGCAAGCTGTTTGTGGCAGAGCACAACCACAAGGCAGCCTATTACCGGCTGCGTACCCAGTTCAATCAGACCGAGACCACCTTCGAGCGGGCACTCTTGTTCCTGTTTCTCAACCGTCACGGTTTCAACGGACTGTGCCGCTACAACAAGAAGGGCGGCTTCAACGTGCCGTTCGGTTCCTACAAGAAACCCTATTTCCCGGAAAAAGAGCTGTGGGCCTTTGCCGAAAAGGCGCAGAAGGCGACCTTTATCTGCGAGAGCTACGCCGATGCCATCAAGCGTGCCGAAGAGGATTGGGTTATCTATTGTGATCCACCCTATGCGCCGCTCTCCACTACGGCGAGCTTCACCACCTATGCCTCCGGTGGGTTTACCCTGGATGATCAGGCGATCCTGGCGCGACTGGCCCGTCACACAGCCGCTCACAAAGGGGTGCCGGTGCTGATCAGCAACCACGATATCGAGCTGACTCGTGAGCTTTATCGCGGTGCCCGCCTCGACGAGATCTTGGTCAAGCGCACCATCAGTCGCAACGGCGGCACCCGCAACAAGGTGGCCGAATTGTTGGCGCTCTATCCGCCCGGAATCGAACCGGAGCAGGGCTACTATCCCAGCGACAGTGAACTATTGCCACTGACGTAACAGACCATGCGGCGCCCAGGGGCGCCGTTTTTTTATGGGCGCGCCTGGGCCCGTGCCGATGCCGCAAAACCCGGGTGGTTGGGGGAGGGGAGGCGATTGCCCCATTTACCCCGCATTCGAGTCGTTTTCACCTGCCTTTTACGTTAAAATTGCGCCGCTTTTTCTCCCTGGCTGCCAATGGATGATGCTGATGAAAGACTTTCTGATTGCCCCCTCGATCCTCTCTGCCGATTTTGCCCGTCTGGGTGACGATGTAGCCAAGGTACTGGCTGCCGGTGCCGACGTGGTTCACTTCGACGTGATGGACAACCACTATGTCCCCAACCTGACCATTGGCCCCATGGTCTGTCAGGCGCTGCGTGACTATGGTATCGAGGCCCCCATCGACGTGCACCTGATGGTCAAGCCGGTGGATCGCATCATTCCTGATTTTGCCAAGGCCGGTGCTTCCCTCATCACCTTCCATCCGGAAGCCTCTGATCACGTTGATCGCTCTTTGGGCCTCATCAAGGAGATGGGCTGCCAGGCGGGTCTGGTGCTGAATCCTGCTACCTCGCTCTCCTGCCTTGAATATGTGATGGACAAGCTGGACGTGATCCTGCTGATGTCGGTCAACCCGGGCTTCGGTGGCCAGAGCTTTATCCCCGGTACCCTCGACAAGCTGCGTCAGGTACGTCGTCTGATCGACGAGAGCGGTCGCGATATCCGCCTCGAGATCGATGGCGGGGTGAAGGTCGACAACATTCGCGAGATCGCCGAAGCGGGCGCCGACATGTTTGTCGCTGGCTCTGCCATTTTCAGCCAGCCTGACTATAAAGCGGTGATCGACAAGATGCGTGCGGAGCTGGCTCATGTCACACGCTGAGCGCGCATTTGATTTGGTGCTGTTCGATCTGGACGGCACCCTCATTGACAGTGCCGCCCAGCTGGCGCTGGCGGTCAATCTGACTCTGGCTGATCTGGGTCTGGAACAAGCTGATGAAGCGGTTATCCGTACCTGGGTCGGCAATGGTGCCGACAAGCTGATCCAGCGGGCGCTCGCCTATCGCGAGGCCGATCCCGAGCTGTTTGCCAAGGCCAGACCGATTTTTTTCCAGCACTACAACGCCTGCCTGCTGCAAGGGCTGGCGATGTATGAAGGGGTGGCGCAGAGTCTGCGCCGTCTGCAAAGCCTGGGCTACAAGCAGGCGATTGTTACCAACAAGCCGAGCGATTTCGTGGCCCCTATCCTCGATGCCCTTGGCATCAGCGATTGTTTCGAACTCTGGCTTGGTGGCAACTGCGTGCCAGTCAAGAAGCCGAGCCCGGAGCCCTTGCTGCACGCCTGCCAGGAGTTGGGGGTGAGCCCCGCTCGCACCCTGATGGTGGGCGACTCCGAAAATGACGTGCTGGCGGCCAAGGCGGCTGGCATGAAGGTGGTGGGTCTTACATACGGCTACAACTATGGCCGTCCCATCGCCGACTCCCATCCAGACTGGGTATTCGAGCAGTTTGCCCAGCTCGATGCACTTTTGGTCTAATAGCGCAGCTGGGCTGGCTGAATAACAAGGATTAACACTCTCATGACTAAACCAATCGTATTGAGCGGAGCGCAACCCTCCGGTCAACTGACCATCGGCAACTACATGGGGGCCCTGCGTCAGTGGGTCAACATGCAGGATGAGTTCGACTGCCTCTACTGCATCGTCGATCTGCACGCCATCACCACTCGTCAGGACCCGGCTGCCCTGCGCAAGGCTTGTCTGGACGCAGCCGCCCTCTATCTGGCGGTCGGTATCGATCCCAAGAAGAGCACCGTCTTCATCCAGTCTCACGTGCCGCAGCACGCCGAGCTGGGCTGGATCCTCAACTGCTACACCCAGATGGGTGAGCTGTCGCGCATGACCCAGTTCAAGGACAAGTCCGCCCGTTTCGAGAACAACGTCAACGTCGGCCTGTTCGGTTATCCGGTGTTGATGGCTGCTGATATTCTGCTCTATCAGGCCAATCAGGTGCCGGTCGGCAACGACCAGAAGCAGCATCTGGAGCTGACCCGCGACATCTGCACCCGTTTCAACAACCTCTATGGTGACGTGTTCACCATGCCGGAGCCCTTCATTCCGACCGAAGGGGCGCGGGTGATGAGTCTGCAGGATCCGACCAAGAAGATGTCCAAGTCGGATGACAACGAAGCCAACTTCATCGGCCTGCTGGAAGATCCCAAGCAGATCGTCAAGAAGATCAAGCGTGCGGTGACCGATTCCGACGAGCCGGCGGTGGTGCGGTTCGACCCGGAAAACAAACCGGGTGTCTCCAACCTGCTGACCCTGATGTCCGGGGTGACGGGTCGCTCCATCCCCGAGCTGGAGCAGCACTTCGAAGGCAAGATGTACGGTCACCTCAAGACCGAAACCGCCGAAGCCGTGGTTGCGCTGCTGGAACCGATCCAGGCTCGTTTCCACGAGTTGCGTCAGGATGAGGCCCATCTGATCGCGATTCTGGCAGAAGGCGCACAAAAGGCGCGCGAAAGAGCTGAAAAAACCCTGACCAGCGTATATGATGTAGTCGGCTTCGTTCCTCGAGCCTGACATACTGGGAAGGTGTAGTAGAAGAGAGCTGGGTATTTGCCTGGCTTTCTTTATTTTCTGCCCGGCTATTTTGTTTAATTTCTTTATTTCAACCTGGGTAATATCCCCAAGAGAAAGCATGCCTGTTCAACCAACTATTTCTGCTGAAGAGCTGAGTGACAAAGGTCACTGGCTACGTAAATTTCGCAAGGCGAAAAACCTCAATACCCTGCAGTTGATGGTCTCCAATGCCATCGACAAGCACCATAAAACCCCTGCCGTTGCTGCCGCCATCTATCTGGCCGAGTGTCAGCGTGAACGGGAAATGGAACAGGGTCGTTATCTCGATCGTTAATTCTCCGCTGTTGGTTATCTCATGCTGTTGTTGATCGATAACTACGACTCTTTTACCTGGAACCTGGTGCAATATTTCGGCGCCCTGGGACAAGAGGTTGTGGTCAAGCGCAATGATGAACTGACGCTTGATACCATAGCGCAGCTCTCCCCCCGTTTTCTGGTGATCTCTCCCGGTCCCTGTACGCCCAATGAGGCGGGGATCTCTCTCGACGCTATCAGCCACTTCGCTGGCAAGCTGCCCATTCTCGGCGTCTGTCTCGGTCATCAGTCGCTGGCGCAGGCCTTCGGCGCCCGCGTAGTGCGTGCCCGTCAGGTAATGCACGGCAAAACCTCGCTCATCCGCCATCGCAATGAGGGGGTGTTCAAGGGGCTCAACAACCCGCTGCGGGTGACCCGTTACCACTCGCTGGTGGTGGAGCGCGACACGCTGCCCGACTGCTTCGACATCACCGCCTGGAGCGAGCATGCCGATGGCTCGTTTGACGAGATCATGGGGCTGCGCCACAAGACGCTCCCCATCGAGGGTGTTCAGTTCCATCCGGAGAGTATTTTGAGCGAGCAGGGCCATCAGTTGCTGGCCAACTTTCTGGCGCGTTCATAAAAAGTTGTGATCGCCTTCTCAAGTTCGAGAGAAGGCAAAAAAAATTTCCCTGACACTTTATTCACCCCCTCTCCTGCCCAAATTATCTCTTGCCAAGCCCCCCTGAGTCGTTATGCAATGCGGTTGCCTAAAATCTCAAGAGCAATCGAACATTGTTCCTTATAGGCCGTCTTGTTACAGACTTTTTACTTTATTTCTGTGATAATCCCGTCACGTTTACACGGATTTAACTTTTGGGCGGTGGATTATTCTGTCGCCGAATCGAAGGAGAGCTATATGTCAGAGTTGTTGGCAGTGACACGTGAAGTGTTTGATGAAGTGATGGTTCCCAACTATGCGCCCGCCAAGATCATCCCGGTGCGTGGTGAAGGGTCACGTGTCTGGGATCAGGAAGGGCGCGAGTATGTCGACTTCGCCGGTGGCATCGCCGTCAACGGTTTGGGTCACTGTCATCCCAAGCTGGTCGAGGCCCTGAAAACCCAGGGCGAGAAGCTGTGGCACCTCTCCAACGTCATGACCAACGAGCCGGCCCTGCGTCTGGCCAAGAAGCTGGTTGCCGCCACCTTCGCCGACAAGGTCTACTTCTGCAACTCCGGCGCCGAAGCGAACGAAGCCGCTCTCAAGTTGGCTCGCCGCTACGCCATCGAGAAGTTTGGCGAGCAGAAGACCCAGATCATCGCCTTTAATCAGGGCTTCCACGGTCGTACCTTCTTTACCGTCAGCGTCGGCGGTCAGGCAGCCTACTCAGATGGCTTCGGTCCCAAGCCCGGTGACATTACCCATGTTCCCTACAACGATCTGGCGGCGCTGGCCGAGGTGATCTCCGACAACACCTGCGCCGTGGTGATGGAGCCGCTGCAGGGGGAGGGGGGCATCATTCGTCCTACCGACGAGTTTGCCAAAGGGGTGCGCGAGCTGTGCGACAAACACAATGCCCTGCTGGTGTATGACGAAGTACAGTCCGGCGTCGGCCGGACCGGTGATCTCTATGCCTATATGGGGCTTGGCGTCACGCCGGACATCCTCACCAGCGCCAAGGCGCTGGGGGGCGGTTTCCCCATCGGCGCCATGCTGACCACCAACGAAATCGCCTCTTACTTGAAAGTGGGCACTCACGGCTCTACTTACGGCGGCAACCCGCTGGCCTGTGCGGTCGCCGAGGCGGTGATCGATGTGATCAATACCCCGGAGGTGCTGGCGGGCATCAAGCAGCGCGAGCAGCTGTTCCGTGATGGACTTGAGGCCATCAATGCCAAATACCACTGCTTTAGCGAGATCCGCGGCAAGGGTCTGCTGCTGGGAGCTGCCCTGAGCGAAGCCTACAAGGGTCGCTCCCGCGACTTCCTGCTGGCCTCCATCGATCAGGGGCTGATGGCACTGGTGGCCGGTACCAACGTGGTTCGTTTTGCCCCTTCACTGGTGATCCCGGAAGCGGACATCAAGGAAGGGTTGGCCCGCTTCGAGAAGGCGGTTGCCCAGGTGGTTAACGCCTGATTCCAAATTGAGGTGGGGAGCTCTCCCGGCAGGAGCCGGGACCCCACCTGTCGTCAATGAAAGGGAGTTGTCATTTATGTTGGTTATCCGTCCCATCGAGCAAAAAGATTTTGCCGGGCTCAAGACCTGCGCCATCGAGTCCGGCACCGGCATGACCTCGTTGCCCGTCAACGATGAGCTGCTGCAGCGCAAGATTGACGCCTCTACCCAGACTTTTTCCGACAAGCCTGCCGGCAAGGGGGACTGCCTCTACTTCTTCGTGGCCGAGGATCTGGAGACCGGCGAGATGGTCGGCACCTGTGCCATCGATGCCGCGGTTGGCCTCTCCCAGCCGTTTTACAACTACCACATCGGCAAGGTGGTGCACTCTTCCCCCAAGCTCGGCATCTACAACGTCGTTGAAACCCTGACCCTCTCCAACGACTACACCGGCAACTCCGAGCTCTGCACCCTGTTCTTGCGCGAATGTGCCCGCGAGGGGCTCAACGGCCGCCTGCTCTCCAAGCACCGCTTTCTGTTTATGGCCGAGCACCCCGAGCTGTTTGACGAGACCGTCTTCGCCGAGATGCGCGGTGTTTCCGACGCCAACGGTCACAGCCCCTTCTACGAGTGGCTGCAAACCCACTTCTTCTCGATGGATTTTCCTACCGTCGACTATCTGACCGGCATCGGCAAGAAGCGTTTTATCGCCGAACTGATGCCCAAGTACCCCATCTACGTCAATTTGCTGAGCAAAGAGGCGCGGGCCGTTATCGGCCAGACCCACGAGAAGACCCGCCCGGCCATCAAGATGCTGCAGGACGAGGGCTTCGTGAACCGTGGCTACGTCGATATTTTCGATGCGGGCCCCACCGTCGAGTGCGACGTGAAGAATATCCGCAGCGTGCGCCGCAGCAAGAAACTGCGGGTGCTGGTGGGTGAGCCTATCGGTGGCAAGACCCACCTTATCTGCAACAGCCGTTTCGAACATTACCGCGCCTGCTACGGCAATATCCGGGTCGATCTCGACAAGCATGAAGCCATCATTCCGCCCAAGATGGCGGCGGCACTCAAGGTGCAGGATGGCGACATGGTGCGGGTGGTTGACCTCGACTGAGGTAAACAGGACAAGCAAACCGATTATCAGACAGGCAGCCGAGGCTGCCTGCCAGCGACAGGGAGTGAATGGATGAGCCAGTTAGTGCAATTTATCGACGGTCAGTGGCTTGCCGGTGAAGGCAAGCCGTTCGAGTCAACCGATCCGGCCAAGAACGAGGTGATCTGGCAGGGGGCTGCCGCCAGCGCGGCGCAAGTGGATGCCGCCGTCAAGGCCGCCCGTGCCGCCTTTTACCACTGGGCGGACATGAGCCTTGAGGACCGTCTGGCCATAGTGCGTCGTTATGCCGACCTGCTCGGCGAGCAGAAAGAGGCACTGGCCTTGACCATCGCCCGCGAAACAGGCAAACCGCTGTGGGAGACCCGCACCGAAGTAGCCGCCATGCAGGGCAAGATTGCCATCTCCATTCGTGCGCACGACGAGCGCACCGGCACCGTTGAAAATGCCATGCCGGGCGCCAAGGCGTTTGTCCGTCACAAGCCCCACGGTGTGGTGGCGGTGTTCGGCCCTTACAACTTCCCGGGCCATCTGCCCAACGGCCATATCGTACCTGCACTGATCGCGGGTAACGCTGTGGTGTTCAAACCCTCCGAGCTGACCCCCATGGTGGCCGAGACCATGGTCAAGGTGTGGCAGGAGGCCGGATTGCCCAAGGGAGTGCTCAATCTGGTGCAAGGGGAGGTCGAGACCGGCAAGGCGCTGGCGGGCAACCCCGATATCGACGGCCTCTTCTTTACTGGTTCTTCCCGCACCGGTCATTTCCTCCATCAGCAGTTTGCCGGTCAGCCGGGAAAAATTTTGGCGCTGGAGATGGGCGGCAACAACCCGCTGATCGTGAAAGACGTGAGCGACATCGACGGCGCCGTCCATGCCATCGTCCAGTCGGCGTTCATCACTTCCGGTCAGCGCTGCACCTGCTCCCGCCGCCTGTTTGTCGAGCGCGGCGAGCGGGGCGATGTGCTGGTCAAGCGACTGATCGAGGTGGTCGGCCAGATCAAGGTCGGCCTCTATGATGCAGCCGAGCAGCCTTTCATGGGTTCGATGATAAGCGAGAAGGCAGCACAGGGCATGGTCGAGGCGCAAGCCAACCTGCAGCGCCTCGGTGGCGAGAGCCTGCTTACCCTCAAGCACCTGGAAGCGGGCACAGGCTTTGTCTCCCCGGGTATTATCGACGTGACTGCGGTCAGCTCGCTGCCGGATGAAGAGTACTTCGGTCCGCTGCTGCAGCTCATTCGCTATGACGATTTCGATGCCGCCATCGATCAGGGCAATGCTACCCGTTATGGTCTCTCGGCCGGTCTGCTGGGTGACAAGGAGGCGGACTGGAATCACTTCTTCAAGCGGATCCGTGCCGGCATCGTCAACTGGAACAAGCCCATTACCGGTGCATCCAGTGCCGCGCCGTTTGGTGGCATCGGCGCCTCCGGCAACCACAGAGCAAGCGCCTACTACGCTGCTGACTACTGTGCTTACCCAGTTGCCTCTGTTGAAGACAGCAAAGCAGCCATGCCGGATCAACTGTCGCCCGGCCTGCGCTTCTAATAACGACACGGGGCATCCAGCGGTGCCCCCATCTGTACCCGCAATCAAAGGAAAGAGAGATGCAAAAGGATATCGACACCCTATTCAGCCATCTGTGGGACAACTACATCAAGGTGACCCCGAGCGCCCTCAAGGTGCACACCCTGCTGGGTGGCGGCGAGCCCATCGTCAACGATCACGTGGCGTTTCGTACCTACAACCTGCCCAAGCTGGGGCTGGAGAAGCTGGCTGCCCACTTCCTGGCGCTCGGTTATGAGCAGAAGGGCGAGTACGTTTTCAAGGCCAAGAAGCTCTATGCCAAGCACTTCGAGCATCAGGATCCGGACGCTCCCAAGGTGTTTATCAGCGAGCTGAAGGTCGAAGAGCTCTCTCCGGCTGCCCAGGCCATCATCCACAAGCTGGCGGGTCAGGTGCCCGATCATCTGACCGATACCCCGGCATTTCTCTACACCGGTGCCCCCTGGCAGGTCTCCTATGCCGATTATCAGACTCTGCTGGCGGAGAGCGAGTACGCGGCATGGATGGCAGCATGGGGCTATCGTGCCAACCACTTCACGGTCAATATCAACAAGTTGAAGGATTTCGACACCATCCATCAGGTCAATGCTGCGCTCAAGGCTGCGGGTTTTGTCCTCAACAGTGTGGGTGGCGAGGTGAAGGGGGATCCGCAGGTGATGCTGGAGCAATCCTCCACCATGGCGGACAAAGCCGAGGTGCCGTTCAGCGATGGGGTGCGTACCATCCCGAGCTGCTTCTACGAGTTTGCCCTGCGCTATCCGCAGGCCGATGGCGTGCTCTATCCGGGCTTCGTCGAGGCCTCGGCGGACAAGATCTTCGAATCGACGAATGCCATGTAACGGGAGCCACCCTGTTTCAGTCGCAACGCCTCCTCTGTGGAGGCGTTTTGTTTGGCGCCGAGTGACGGTATCGGGTGTTGTCTGACGCCGCGTGAAGAGGGGATTTGGACGGCGCCTAATAGGTGAAAATTTGTTGATAAAAATGTGAACTAGATCACTTGAGACGACACAGATTGACGCTGGCGGCGGAGCAAAAAGGAGTAGAATGGCGCTTTATTTTTGCGGGGCCAATCGATGCCTAACTATCACTTTTTCAAGCAGGGTCAGGCGCTTACCTATCTAGATGCCAATGCACCCAGCTATAGCGATGAGCGTCGTCAACTAGTCGAACAGGGATTTGCCGCCATCGCCGCCCCCACCTTTGCAGATACTCCGGCCGAAGCCCTTGAGTTGCTTCGCACTCATCAGGCACTACAGGACGAGGCCAACGCCCTTTGTTTGACGGTGGCCGCTATTCCGGCTGCGATCGCAACTCTGTCCGGGCACTGACGCTGCCGCTATGCTCACCTGAATAAAAAATGGTGCCACTGTGATGGCACCATCTTATCGGTTTGCCTGCTTGCCCTGAGCCGTTTAGCGCTGGTGCAGATCACCTTCGATAACCAGCACGGTATCCATCCCCGCCGCCTTGCCAGCCTCAAGCCCGATCCGGGTATCTTCAAATACCAGACAGTTGGCCGGATTGGCACCGAGCAGTTCGGCCACCTGCAAGAAGGTATCAGGGTGCGGTTTGTGGTTGGTGACATCATCGGCGCTGACCACCACCGAGATATAGGCGTCGAGTCCGGTGCTTTTGAGGATGGAGTCCGCCTGATTGCGCGGTGAGCCGGTGCCAATCCCCATCTTGACCTTGCCGTGATAGTGCCTGACCAGCTCCCACATCTTGGGAAAGACGCTGACCTTGTCGATATGTTCCATATAGAGGGCAATCTTGCGACGGGTAAAAGCCTCGATATCCACCGTCAGCCCCTGCTGCTCGGCCAGCATGGCGATGATCTTGCGGGTGGGAATGCCGCCGTACTGATAGAGCTGTTCCCGCTCGAAGGGGATGCCGAACTCGGCGCAGGTGAGCTCCCAAGCATCCAGATGAAGGGGCATGGAATCTACCAAAGTGCCATCCATATCGAAAATCAGGGCATCGTAGTGATCAAACCCGTACTGCTCACGCTTGCTCATGGGGGCTCCTCGAATCAAATAGAGCAGGCTAGCAGAAACGGTCGGCATTTTGTGGGATCGGCCTCATGGTTGGGCAGATTGTGGCCGCCGTTTTTTCTATCTCTTGCTGATTTGTGAGACAATAATCCGTTCATTGCCGGATACTTTGGCATATCAGATCTGCGAGTCCGCTTATGACCTCGAAAATATCCCCTAAAACCATCTTCTCCAGTGTGGCGCTGGTGATCGCGCTCGGTTCACTGGAAAAGAGCATAGTCACCACCCCGCTGCCCATGATTGGCGCCGAGCTGCACGCCGGTGCCGCCCTCACCTGGGTGGTCACCGCCTATCTGCTGGCGGCCACCGCCGTGCTGCCCCTCTACGGCAAGCTGAGCGATCTCTTTGGCCGGGTGCGGATGCTCAATATCGGTATCGGCCTGTTTCTGGCGGGCTCGGTGGCCTGTGCGCTCTCCCAGGATCTGCCGACCTTGCTGGCAGCCCGGGTGCTGCAAGGGCTGGGAGGCGGCGGCCTGATTGCCCTCGCGTTTACCGTGATTGCCGACACCATTCCACCGCGGGAGGTGGGCAAGTATCAGGGCTACATCTCGGCGGTCTATGCGGTCTCCAGCATCGCCGGCCCCTTGCTTGGTGGCTATTTCACCGAGCAACTCAGCTGGCGCTGGATCTTTTGGATCAATCTGCCGCTCGGGGCGCTGGCAGTCTTTCTCATCAACCGTAACCTCAAACAGCTCAACGTGCGTCGCCACAGTCGCTTCGACTGGAAGGGAGCGGGTCTGCTGATTACCGTCACCACGCTCACCCTGTTGCTGCTCTCGCCGGAAGCGGCGCTGCCCGCCGTCTGGCTTTCGGCGGCGCTGGGCGTTGCATTGCTGCTGCTGATTCTGATTGAGCGGCGTGCCCACGACCCCATTCTGCCTGCCCATCTGGCACGGCTGCCCGGCTATCTGGTGAGCGTGCTGCTGGTGATGCTCTCCCAGTTGCTGATGTTTGCCGTGCTGGTCTATCTGCCGTTGCAGATGCAGTGGCAGAAGGGGATGAGCGCCAGCGAGAGCGGCGCCATCATGGTCATCTTCATGATTTGCATCACCGCCGGCGCCTTTGTCGGCGGCAAGTTGATAGGCCGTACCGGTCACTACAAGAGCTTTGTCGCGGTGGGCTTTGGCCTCGCGGCGGTGGCGCTCTGGCAGATCCACTTCGATGCCTGGGTCAAGCTGGCCCTCGGGTTTGCCGGTATTGGTCTCGGTCTGGTGCTGCCCGCCCTCTCGGTGGTGGTACAGAATGCCCTGCCACGGGAAGATCGCGGCATCGGTATGTCGCTGTTCAACTTCGGGCGGGAGCTTGGCGGTGCCGTCGGCGTGGCTATCTGCTCCATGCTGTTCCACTTCCGCCTGCCAGCCGGCAGCGGTGGCGATCTGAGCCGGCTCGCCCCCGATCTGCTGGCCCCGGGCTTCAGCGCGACCTATATCGGCATGGCATTGATCGCCACGCTGGCGCTGCTCATCACACTGCTCGCTCTTAAACGCCACGAGCTGGCCTCCATCAGCGCCTGATTTGGCCTGCGCCGATATTGGCTCACCATAGCTAGCATCAGGGCTCCCCGCGGGGAGCCCTGATCATTATTTGGCGAATAGCGTGGCTGTTGCCATCAAGCCATGCGCGAGTTACTCCTGCGCCGGACTCTCCTTGCCCGCCAGCTGGCTCAGCCAGGCGAAGCGGCGATTGGCCTCCTGCTCCGCCTCTTCATAGAGCAGACTGGCCACCTCCGGCAGCTGGCGCTCCAGCCGCTGGAAGCGGGGCTCGTGGCGCAAGGTCTCGGCCAGCGAGGCATTGGGGGCCCGCGAGTCGAGCGCCAGCGGCAGTTTGCCCTCGTCAGCGCGGCGCGGATCGAAGCGGTAGAGCGGCCAGAAGCCGGTTGCGGTCAGCTGCTTCATCTGCTCATGGCTCTCGGCCATGTCGTAGCCATGCTCCTCGCATGGGCTGTAGGCGATGATGAGCGACGGCCCCGGATAGGCTTCCGCCTCCTGAATCGCCTTCACTGTCTGGTTCATCTGGGCGCCGAGGGAGATCTGCGCCACATAGACGTGACCATACATCATCACGCTGGCCCCGAGATCCTTGCGCCCCTTGCGTTTGCCCTGCTCGCCAAACTTGGTAATGGCACCAAGCGGGGTTGCCTTCGACTGCTGGCCGCCGGTGTTGGAGTAGCACTGGGTGTCGAGCACCAGCACATTGATGTTCTCCCCCAGACTCAGCACATGGTCGAGCCCGCCAAAGCCGATGTCGTAGGCCCATCCATCGCCGCCGATGAGCCAGACCGATTTTTCCACCAGATAGTCCGCATCGCGAGCCAGCTCTTGGGCTGCCGGGATCTGGCTCTCCTGCAGCAGCACTCGTAACTGCTGGATATGGGCCCGCTGCTCGGAAACCGGCAGGGTGGCATCGCCGAGCGCCTCGCGCAGCGCTGCCGGGATGGTGTCGCCCAGGCTCGCCAGCAGACGGCGCACCCGCTCCCTGTGCTGATCGACGGTGAGGCGGAAGCCCAGTCCGAACTCGGCGTTGTCTTCAAACAGCGAGTTGGCCCATGCCGGCCCGCGCCCGTCGGCGTTGGTGGTGTAGGGGGTGGTAGGCAGGTTGCCGCCATAAATGGACGAGCAGCCGGTGGCGTTGGCAATCAGCAGCCGATCGCCATAGAGCTGGGTCAGCAACTTGATATAGGGAGTCTCGCCACAGCCGGAGCAGGCGCCCGAGTATTCAAACAGCGGCGAGATGAGCTGGGAGGTGCGAATGTCGATGCGCTCCAGCTGCGCGGCGCTGCGCTCTGGCAGGTCGAGGAAGAAGTCGTAGTTGGCCTTCTGCTCGTCGAGGTGATCGAGCCGTGAAGCCATATTGATCGCCTTGCGATCCGGGTTGCTGCGATCCTTGGCCGGGCACACCTCGACGCAGAGATTGCAGCCGGTGCAATCCTCCGGCGCCACCTGCAGCACGTACTGCTGGCCGCGCATGTCACGGGATTTCACATCCAGCGCATCGAGAGTGGCGGGGGCCGCGGCCAGCGCATCCGGTTCTACCACCTTGGCGCGAATGGCCGAGTGGGGACAGGCGGCGACGCAGTAGTTGCACTGGGTACAGAGCTCCGCCTCCCAGATGGGGATCTCCTTGGCGATGTTGCGCTTCTCCCAGCGGGTGGTGCCGACCGGCCAGGTGCCATCCGGCGGGAAGGCGGAGACCGGCAGGCTGTCACCCAGCCCCGCCAGCATGGCGGCGGTGACGGTCTGGACAAAATCGGGGGCCTTGGCCGAAACCACCGGCGGGCGGGGGTGGCTGGCGGGATCCAGCTCGCCAAGCGGCACCCGGGTCAGGGCGGCGCAGGTTGCCTCCAGTGCCATCCAGTTGCGCTCGACCAGTGTCTGCCCCTTGCTGCCATAGCTGGTGGCGATGGCCTGCTTCAGCAGGCTGGTCGCCTCTGCGGGGGGAATGATGGCGCTGAGCTGGAAGAAGGCCATCTGCATCACGGTATTGATGCGGTTGCCGAGCTGGCAGTCGCGGGCAATTTTGGCGGCGTTGATGATGTAGAAGCGCGCCTCTTTCTCGCGCAGGGCGTGCTGTACCTCGCTGGGTAGCCGTTGCCAGATCTCCGCTTCGCTGTAGGGGGAGTTGAGCAGGAAGATGCCGCCCGCTTTCAAGCGTTCCGCCATCCGGTACTTGTCGACAAACTGCCACTGATGGCAGCCGATAAAGTCCGCCTCTTCCACCAGATAGGCCGACTGCAGCGGCCGCTCGCCCACCCGCAGGTGAGAGACGGTGAGGCCGCCCGCCTTCTTGGAGTCGTAGACGAAATAGCCCTGCGGATAGAGGTCGGTGTGGTTGCCGAGGATCTTGATGCTGTTCTTGGCCGCCGAGACGGTGCCATCGCTGCCAAGGCCGTAAAAGAGCGCCTCCAGCTTGTGCTGCTGGCCGTGGATGGGGCTTTGCGAATTCAGCGCGGGCAGCGGCAGTGAGAGACCTGTGATGTCATCGAAGATGCCGACGGTAAAGCGCGGACGCGGGTTCTCCTGCGCCAGTTCGGCAAACACTGCCAGCGCGCAGGCGGGGCCGAACTCTTTGGAGGAGAGGCCATAGCGACCGCCGATCACCCGCGGCAGGCTTGCCCGCTCGCCCCGGCTGACCGCTTCGGCAAGCGCCGTCATCACGTCGAGATAGAGGGGCTCGGCCTGTGCGCCCGGCTCCTTGGTGCGATCCAGCACGGCGATGGTGCGGGCACTCTCGGGAATCGCGGCCAACAGGTGCCCGGCTGAGAAGGGACGGAACAGCCGCACCTTCACCAGCCCCACCTTCTCCCCTTGGGCAAACAGGCGTTCGATCACCTCTTCACAGGTGCCGATGGCCGAGCCCATCAGCACCACTATCCGCTCCGCCTGCGGGTGGCCGACATATTCAAACGGCCGGTAGTAGCGGCCGGTCTGCTCGCCAAAGGCCTGCATCGCTTCGCTCACATGGCCATAGGCGGCGTCATACCAGGGATTGCTCGCCTCCCGGCACTGGAAGTAGGTGTCCGGGTTGGCAGCGGTGCCGCGAATGACCGGTTTGTCGGGGGTGAGCGCCCGGTCACGATGAGCACGGATGGCATCTGCGGGCAGCAGGGCACGCAAGGTGTCGTCAGCGAGCGGCGCTATCTTGGCGATCTCGTGAGAGGTACGAAAGCCATCGAAGAAGTGGATAAAGGGGAGGCGGCTGTTGAGGCTCGCTATCTGGGAGATCAGGGCGAAATCCTGCGCCTCCTGCACATTGCTGGCACAGAGCATGGCGCAGCCGGTCTGGCGCACCGCCATCACGTCCGAGTGATCGCCAAAGATCGATAGCGCGTGGGTCGCCACGGTACGCGCCGCCACATGCAGCACAAAGGGGATGAGCTGACCCGCCAGCTTGTAGAGGTTGGGGATCATCAGCAGCAAACCCTGCGACGAGGTAAACGAGGTCGCCAGCGCGCCGGTCTGCAGGGCGCCGTGGACGGCGGCAATGGCGCCCCCTTCCGACTGCATCTCGACAACCCGGGGCACATCCCCCCAGAGGTTCTTGCCCCGCTCGCTCGACCAGGCCGACGACTGCTCAGCCATGGCCGAGCTGGGGGTGATGGGGTAGATGGCGATGACTTCGCTGGTGCGGTACGCCACCGAGGCGACTGCGTTATTCCCGTCTGTGGTGATCATCTGTTTTCCACTTTGCTATGCCAGTTTGAAGGCCGATAGTTACATCGGCAATGGATAGGTCGCTGGCATAGTAAGAGGGGCAATAAGAGCGTATCAAACGGGATAAATAATCAATTAATAAGTCAGTAATAGTGGTTAATTTAATCCCACCGCGTGGGTGCGTGATTTTCTGCTGACAGCAAACGGGAGGTGGCTGACGGGCCATTAACATGGCCCGTCAATACTGGGTTAACCCTGCTCCACTTGCAGCCAGATGGCGCACTGATAAGGGGCGAAGAGCTGCATCGGTTCGCTTGGGTAATTGGCCAGCAGCAACCGCATCTCGTCTGTCACCTTGTCGAAGTGGGGCATCGGCAAGGGGTTCGCCGTGAGATTGGCGAGCAGCAGCAGGGTGTGCTGCTCTCCGCTGGCCGGATCCTGCCAGTGGCGGCGATAGCTGATGCGCTCGGGATCATCCCCATCCAGCAGCTCGAAATTGCCGTGGCGAACGACAGGGTGGGCCTTGCGCAGGGCGATAAGCTGGCGATAGCAGTGAAACGGCGAGTCGGGGCGGGCCAGCTGCTCGGCGGCATTAATCTCGATGTGATTGGCGTTGAGGGCAATCCAGGGTGTGGTGGCGCTGAAACCAGCGTGGGGGCTGGCGTCCCACTGCATCGGGGTACGGGCGTTGTCGCGGCCGATGGCATCGAGCCGCCGACTCAGCTCGGCAGGATCCAGCCCTGACTGGCTGGCGCGGTAGTTGAGCGCCTCCACATCGCGCAGCTCGCCCGGCTGCCAGTGGCGGTTGGTCATGGCGAGCTCCTCCCCCTGATAGATAAAGGGAGTGCCCTGCATCATATGCAGCACCATGGCCCACTGCTTGGCGCTGGTTTCACGCCATTCTGGCCTGTCATCGCCAAAGTGGGAGACGGCGCGGGGCAGGTCGTGGTTATTCAGAAACAGGCTGTTCCAGCCCTGCCCATGTAGCCCTTGCTGGTGGCGGGTCATGGCTCGCTTGAAGGCGAGGGGAGCAAAGCGGGAGGTCCACTTGTCACTGCCGAGCCCCAGATGCTCGAAGTTGAACACCATGCTGAACTCGCTGCCATCGTGGTTCGAATAGTTCTGCATATGGGCGAGATCGGCCCCCCAGGTCTCCCCCACCGTAATGATCCCCTTGCCGCCGAAGCTCGCAGCATTGAGCTCGCGGATATAGTCGTGCAGGCGCGGGCCATTGCTCATGGCCAGTCGGTCCCACTCCTTACTCACCATGTCTATCACATCGAAGCGAAATCCCTTGATCCCTTTGCCCAGCCAGAAGTTGATCACCGCCGCCATTTCGGTCCGCACCGCCGGGTTGTCCCAGTCCAGATCGGCCTGACTGGGATCGAAGTTGTGCAGGTAGTAGCGATCAAGCTCCGGCACGTACTGCCAGCCGCTGCCGCCAAAAATCGAGGTAATGGGGTGAGCATCGACAAAGGCTTGATCCCGAAATACGTAATAACCCTGATAACGGGGATCCCCGGCCAGCGCCTGCATAAACCACTCGTGCTCGGTGGAGGTGTGGTTGGCGACGATATCCATCATGATGCCGATGCCGTGAGCGGCCGCTTCGGCTATCAGTTGCTCCATCTCGGTCAGGGTGCCGAAGGCGGGGTCGATGGTGCGGTAGTCCGCCACATCGTAGCCGTTGTCCCGTTTGGGGGAGCGATAGATGGGGGTGAGCCAGAGCATATCGACCCCGAGGGTGGCCAGATAGTCGAGGCGCTGACGAATGCCGTTGATGTCGCCCATGCCGTCGCCATCGCTGTCCTGAAAGCTCATGGGGTAGATCTGGTAGATGACGCAGCTATCGAGGTCGATATCGGGCGTGTGAAGGGAGTGCGTATTCATCAGCGTGGCCGGTTGGGGGAAGAGATTTTCTATCTTACGCAGATGAACGGGCAGTCAACAGGGCTGAGGAAACCTTGAAAAGGGTTCCATAGTTGGCTGATTTCCAAAAGTGCGGGAAGGGTCACAAAGGTGCTATCCCGGGCCACGGCTGTGGTCGGGATGGCACGGCACTTAGCGCTGATACTCTGCAGGAATACAGGTTATTGAGCAGCCTTGGCCTGCTCGCTGCGCTGCTCCTGCTGGCGCTCTGCCTTCTCTTGTTGGCGTTCCGCTTGTGCCTCCAGCTCCTTGCCGAGGAAGTAGTTCAGGAAGGTGCGGATCACCGCGATGATGGCTAGGCGGATCAGCTCCTCCTTGCTCGGCGCGACCGTGGTGGCCAGGATGTCAGCGGCGAGCTGGAACTCCAGCGCCAGAATGAGCCAGCTGCCAAAACAGAGGCGAATGCGCGGAAAGCCCGGTTCGTGATCCTCCATCCGTGCCGCCAGCCAGAGGGTTTTGCCAAGCCCTATCACCACACAGGCGATGGAGATGATCTCCAGCAGCAGCTGGAACAGCTCGACCCCGTGCATCATCCCCTCTTTCAGGCTCGCTATCTCAAACACTCGGGTCACCTCCCTGATTCAAAAGAGGACACTATTAACACATCGCTCGGCAAAGGCCAAATCCGGCTCAGGCAATCAGTTTGAATTCAATCACATAGAGCGGCGGCAGATCGGGGTAGATATCGCGGATCACCTGTTTGAGCTCGGGGAGGGTCATGTTCTCCTGACGGGCATGCTCGTTATTGAGCTCATCGAAGGCGACCGCCTTGACCGAGAGCACCTCAATGGTGCCAAAGGGCTGGTGCTCCGGGTTGGTAAAGAGGGCCAGCCGCTGGCCGGGTTGCCAGTTGGCCTCGCTCTCGTCGCGGATGGTGATGGTCTTGCGGCCCGCCTGGATGTCGGCAACGAAGCGGCTGAAGAAGGTGAATTCGGGATAGGAATGAGCAGACATGGTGACTCCTGACTGGGTGAATCGAAATGAGGTGAATGGAAATCAAAGATCGAGATAGGCGCGCAGCCTGGCCAGATCGGCGATAACAGGGCCATCGCTGCCGTCGGCAACTATGCCCTGTTCGACCAGCTCCTTGAGGGCGCGGCGGTAGACCCGCTCTGTTGTGCCGAAGCGGGCCGCCTCGTGGGCCCGCTTGCGCGATCCCAGCATCGGAGTGCGCTGGCGCTCACGCCATAGCTCATAGGCGATGTTGTAGGCGATGGGGTGGAGCAGTCGGCTGGTGGTGATCTCCAGCGTATCGAGATAGTCGCTGGCGAGTGCGGCGGCGAAAAAGAGGGTCAACTCGGGTTCTGCCAGCAGCCGCTGGGCCAGCTTGTCGGCGCAGATGACCCTGGCATCCAGCTCGGTCTCGGCCACCACGTTCCACTGCACCGGGGTGGCGCTGAAGAACTCCATCTCGCCGAAGATCTGGCTGTGACACTCAATCTCGCCGAGCTGGAAGATGCGGCCCGAGTGGACGGCGCTATTGAGGGAGACCCGACCATGTTCGACCAGATAGAGCTGCTCGCTCTGCTCCCCCTGCCGCATGATCAATTCGCCCGGCAGGTAACGGCGCAGAAACAGGGTGCAGGCGTCGAGCGCCGCGGCAAAGCGGGGTTCAAGCTGCTGGAGTTCGGCGTGAAAACGGCCGAGGGGGTAGGGCTGTTGCTGCATGACTTGCCTGTCGCACCGGATGACGAGGGCCATGAGGCTAGCAAGAGTGCGGGCCGGATACCAGCCCGCACGGTAGCGGATGTGCCGCAGTTAACGGTTTACGGTTTATTGCACCAGGGCGTAGAGGGCAGCCGCGATGGCGTGCTGCTCACCGGCCATCATCGCCTGTTCGGCGCTGGCGTAATCCGCTACCCCTTGCTGCACATCCTGCTCGAACAGCACTACGTTGCAGAGCACGGCGGCGACCCGTACCTTGCGCAGGCGACCCACGGTCAGCAGGGAGGCGGTCTCCATGTCAGCGCCCAGTACGCCACGGGCATGCCAGTAGCGGCACACCTCCTGCTCGTCATCTCGATAGAAGCTGTCGTGGGAGCGTACCAGCCCGTGCCAATGAGGCTGGCTGCTAGTGGCCACATGGTTGAGCAGGGCCGCTTGCAGCCAGATGTCGGCGCAGGCGGGGTACTCGGCGGGCAGATAGGCCTGTGAGGCCCCCTCATTGCGAACCGCCCCTTCCACCACGATAAGGTCGCCGAGCCCGATGTCGTGCTGCAGGGCACCGGCGGAGCCGACCCGAATAAGCGAGCGGGCGCCGGCTTGCACCAGCTCCTCCAGCGCTATGATGGCCGAGGCACCGCCAATGCCGGTGCTGCAAACTGTGATGGGCAGCCCCTGATAGCGGCCGTTGATGAGGCGAAACTCCCGGTTTTGCCCCAGCACCTCACACTCTTCAAGCTGGCTGGCGATGCGATCGACCCGGGCCGGGTCGCCGCACAGTACCACCCGCTCGGCAATCTGGTCGGGGCGGCACTGGAGATGGGGTAACAGACTCATGGCTTACAGACCTTGTGGCTGGCGCTTGGCGGCAATCACCCAGAGGCGAGTGCCGTTGGCGGCGATAAACAGCAGGATCAGGTATTCGAGCGACATGGCGTAGACGCCCTGCGCGGCATAGACACCGATGCTGATGATGTTGATGACGACCCAGAGGATCCAGTTCTCCACGTATTTGCGGGTCATCAGGATCTGGGCGACCACCGAGAGCACCGTCATGCTGGCATCCCAGAACGGGAAGGCATCGGGAGAGGGCTCGGGGATGGCAAGGTTGGCACCAAACAGGTTGAGCAGGGAGACCGAGGTGCGCGCCAGGGTGGCGAAGACCGGGTCGATATAGCGGGTCAGCAGAGCGATGGCCAGCACGCTCACGGCGGCGGTCACCATCAGTTTGGATCTGCTGAGCCAGCGGATCTGCAGGGTATCCCCCTGATCGTTGGCGGGGCGGGTCCAGGCGTACCAGCCGTAGACGTTGGCGCAGAAGAAGAACAGCTGCAGCATCAACAGTCCGTAGAGCTGGATCTGGAAGAAGATGATGGCAAACAGGCTGACGTTGATCAGGCCAAACAGGTAGTTGATGGTTTTCTCCTGACTGGCGAACCAGATGCAGGCCAGCCCGAACAGGGTGCCGATGGCTTCAATCCATGACATGGCATAGCCGCCACCCAGCGGTATGGTCACTAGCGTGTTATTGATGCTGAACAGCTCGAATATGCTCATTTTCTGATCCTTGGGCATGAGGGTTAGTATGCGAGGGCGCCATTCTAAGGGGTGAGGGGGAGGAGGGGCAGGACTTTTGTCCGCCCCGGGCTTGGCCCATATCAAAGAAATCGCTGCTGGTGCCCGGTTATTCCAGCAGTGATGGGTTATGGGGCCCCAGCGGGTCGGACTTTATTGATATGTAGCAAGATGATAGCGCCGTGGCTGTGGTCTGATAGAGTCCACTCTCCGGGAGGAGAATCACGTGATAAAAGGAGGTTGTATTGAATTCCGAGCTTGTCTGGGTGCTCTGTCTGCTGGCTGGCGCCATCTATCTCTTTATGACCAACAAGGTGCGCATGGACGTGGTCGCCCTGGGCGTGGTCATCTTGTTTGTGCTGAGCGGCACCCTCACCCTGCCGGAGGCACTGGCGGGCTTTAGCGATCCCAACGTCATTCTGATAGCCGCCCTGTTTGTTGTCGGGGAGGGGTTGGTGCGCACCGGTATCGCTTATCAGGTGGGGGATGCGCTGGTGAAGGTGGCGGGCAGCAGCGAGACCAAGCTGCTGGTGTTGCTGATGGTCGCGGTGGCGAGTCTGGGGGCTGTGATGAGCAGCACCGGAGTGGTGGCCATCTTTATCCCGGTGGTACTGAGCGTGGCGAACCGGATGGGGATCCCGGCCGGTCGCCTGATGATGCCCCTCGGTTTTGCCGGGCTGATCAGCGGCATGATGACGCTGGTGGCCACGCCCCCCAACATGGTGGTCAACAGCGAGCTGATGCGCCACGGCATTCACGGCTTCGGCTTCTTCGATTTCACCCCCATGGGCCTGCTGATCCTGGGGCTGGGCATCCTCTACATGCTGCTGGTGCGCGGCTCCCTGGTGGGCGAGGGGGAAGAGGGCAAGGGCAAGCCGACCGGGCGCCGCACCCTGCGCGATCTCATCCGAGATTACCGATTGGCCGGTCGGGCCCGTCGTCTGGCGCTGCGGCCTGACTCCCCGCTGATTGGTCACACCCTGGACGAGCTGCAACTACGCGCCCGTTATGGTGCCCACGTCATCGGGGTGGAGCGCTGGCGCAAGTTTCGCCGGGTGATGGTGCCGGTGTCGGGGATCAGTGAATTTCAGGCCAAGGATGTGCTGCTGATCGACATGTCAGATCCCGAGGTGGATGTGCGGGCGTTTTGCACCGAGGCGCGGCTCGAACCCATGATCCTGCGCGGGGAATACTTCTCCGATCAGGCGCGGGAGGTGGGGATGGCCGAGGTGTCGCTGATCCCCGAGTCCAAGCTGCTGGGTAAAAGCGTGCGTGAGGTGACCTTCCGCTCCAGCTATGGCCTGAGCGTGGTGGGGCTGCGCCGCGACGGTGAGGCACTGGCAGGCAAGCTGGTAGACGAGCCGCTGCAGATGGGGGATACCCTGCTGGTGGTAGGGAATTGGAGCCACATCAGACAGTTGCAGACCCATAGCCGCGACTTTCTGCTGATGGGGCTGCCCGCCGAGGTGGACGAGATGGCCCCCGCCCGCAGTCAGGCCATTCATGCCCTCTTCTGTCTTGGAGTGATGATCCTGCTGATGGTGACCGATCCGGTGCCCAACGTGATTGCCGCGCTGATCGCCTGTCTGCTGATGGGCAAGTTTCGCTGCATCGATATGGAGAGTGCCTACAAGTCGATCCACTGGCCGACCCTGATCCTCATCGTCGGCATGCTCCCCTTCGCGCTGGCGCTGCAAAAAACCGGCGGGGTGGATCTGATCGTCGGTGGCCTGATCAATGCGGTGGGGGAGATGGGGCCGCGGGTCATGCTGGCCAGCCTGTTTGCCCTCTGCGCCGTGATCGGGCTCTTTATCTCCAACACCGCCACCGCAGTGCTGATGGCGCCCATTGCGCTGGGCACGGCCCAGCAGATGGGGGTATCGCCCTATCCGTTTGCCATGACCATTGCCATCGCCGCCTCGGCCGCTTTTATGACGCCGGTCTCGTCACCGGTGAATACCCTGGTATTGGGGCCGGGCAACTACAAGTTTGCCGATTTTATCCGTATCGGGGTGCCATTCACCCTGTTGGTGATGGCGGTCAGCGTGGTAGCGATCCCCTGGTTCTTCCCGTTCTGATAACCGGGATGATGAATGTGTGCACCAGCGGCCTGCGGGCCGCTTTTTGGTGGCCGGGAGACAAGAGTGGCAAGGCGTGCTCGGAATAAATGAAGAGGGACGTGAACGTGAACTAACGTGGCGCTGGGTTAATAGAGGCGCGAGAGAAAAACAGGGGAGAGGCAAATTTCAGATACAAAAAAACCAGCGTGAGCTGGTCTGTTTGGTACTGCTATTAATGGTGCGGAAGGAGAGACTCGAACTCTCACGCCTAGGGCGCCAGAACCTAAATCTGGTGCGTCTACCAATTTCGCCACTTCCGCAATATTAATGGTGGCTATGACGGGATTCGAACCTGTGACCCCCGCATTATGAGTGCGATGCTCTAACCAACTGAGCTACATAGC
>NZ_JAPDCL010000005.1:187540-234901 GCF_027706025.1 Aeromonas sp. Y311-2
ATGGTGGCTATGACGGGATTCGAACCTGTGACCCCCGCATTATGAGTGCGATGCTCTAACCAACTGAGCTACATAGCCAACCTTGCTTCCGGTGAGTCGTTACCTCGTCACCGTGCGGGCCGAATTATGCGTATCTGGCTCTGGGGCGTCAACCCTTTTTTTGCCAGAAAAACGCAATTTGAGTGCGTTTGACCAGTTATTGGTCTCTGTTGCGCAAAAGCCCAACAATCTGCTTTTTTTTAAGACATTGCCATGATTGCCCGGGCAATGGCAGATAAAAAACAGGCCAGCAAATGCTGGCCTGTCATGGGATTAGACGTTGAACAGGAAGTTCATGATATCGCCATCTTTGACGATGTAATCTTTCCCTTCAGCGCGCATCTTGCCCGCTTCCTTGGCGCCTTGCTCACCCTTGTAGTTGATAAAGTCTTCAAAGGCGATGGTTTGGGCGCGAATAAAGCCTTTTTCAAAGTCAGTGTGGATCTTGCCAGCCGCTTGCGGGGCAGTGGCACCGACCGGAATAGTCCAGGCGCGTACCTCTTTCACACCGGCGGTGAAGTAGGTCTGCAGGTTGAGCAGCTGGTAGCCGGAGCGGATAACGCGATTCAGGCCCGGCTCTTCGATGCCAAGGTCAGCCATGAACTCGGCGCGATCTTCATCGTCCAGTTCGGCGATGTCCGCTTCGATGGCGCAGCAGACCACGACCACGACCGCGTTCTCGGCGGCGGCGATTTCACGCACCTTGTCCAGATAGGGGTTGTTCTCGAAACCATCTTCCGCCACGTTGGCGATATACATGGTGGGTTTCAGGGTCAGGAAGTTGAGGTGGCTCACGGCGGCCAGCTCTTCTTTATCCAGCTTCATGCCGCGGATCATCTGGCCGTTTTCCAGCGCGACCTTGATCTTCTCCAGGGTTTCCACTTCCAGCTTGGCATCCTTGTCGCCGCCTTTGGCACGCTTGGACTGACGGTGAATGGCGCGCTCGCAGGCGTCCAGATCCGACAGGGCCAGCTCGGTGTTGATCACTTCGATGTCGTCAGCAGGGGAGACCTTGCCGGCAACATGAATGATGTTCTCGTCGTCGAAGCAGCGCACTACGTGGCCGATCGCTTCGGTTTCACGGATGTTGGCCAGGAACTGGTTACCCAGCCCTTCACCCTTGGAGGCGCCGGCAACCAGACCGGCGATGTCGACGAATTCCATGGTGGTCGGCACAACGCGCTGCGGATTGATGATGGCAGCCAGCTGATCGAGGCGGGGATCCGGCATCGGCACCACACCTGTGTTCGGCTCGATGGTGCAGAACGGGAAGTTGGCGGCTTCGATACCGGCCTTGGTCAGCGCGTTGAACAGTGTGGATTTGCCTACATTGGGCAGGCCCACGATACCGCATTTAAAACCCATGGATTGTTACCTTACTTGATGGATGCTGTTGGGGGTCGCCCGCAGGCGGCCCATGTCATGCTTGTTCTGGTCGTTGCTCATGTACCGGCACAATGCCCGTACAGGGTCAAACCGACCTAACCCTTTTCAGCCTTGAAGCTGTGCAAGCGATTCATGGCCTTGGTCATATCTTGTTTGAACAGGATATCGGTGGCGCGCAGGGACTCGTCCAGCGCGGCGTCGATCAGGTTCTGTTCGCTGCTGGGGGCCTTGGTCAGGACGAAGCCAGCCACCTGCTCTTTGCTGCCGGGATGGCCGATCCCGAGACGCAGCCGGAAGAAGTTATTGTTGTTGCCCATCTTGGCGATGATGTCTTTGAGGCCGTTATGGCCACCGTGACCACCACCCTGTTTGAACTTGGCGATGCCTGGCGGCAGATCCAGTTCATCATGGGCCACCAGAATCGCTTCCGGCTCAATCTGATAAAAACGCGCCAGTGCGGCCACAGCCTTGCCAGAGAGGTTCATATAGGTGTTCGGGATGAGCAGCCGCACATCCTGCCCCTCGACCAGGATGCGGGCAGTATGGCCGAAGAACTTGGGTTCTTCACGCAGGCTGACATTGTGCCAGCGGGCCAGTTGCTCCACATACCAGGCGCCCGCATTGTGGCGGGTCTTGGCATATTCCGGGCCGGGGTTGCCCAGTCCGACGATCAGTTTGATTTCGCTTGTCACGCTTGATGTCTTCACTCGCAGCTGCCATGGGCACACTACCCAGGGCAATAGGACGCAATATTCTAGCCGCCGAGTGGCGATCACTCAACCAATGCGCATGTTATGGCGGGATTTGCAGCATTATTGCGGCCAATGGGTGGCTAACGGTGGGCAAACGGGCCTCTTGCAAGAGGCCCGTTTCAGCTTGCCGATGGATTATGCCCGGTTGACTACCGTCGTTATTTGGCACGCAGCAGGGTGACGGTCTCTTCATCCAGTGCGGTCAGGGTGGGACGGGCATCGCGCACATATTCCACGAAAGACGCTGCATCGGTGCCGCAATCCACGCCGCTGGCTTTGCAATCGAGGGGCTGGCCCGGGGCATAGACGGCACTCAGCAGTTCGCCGTTTTGTGCCACCTTCAGCACCGGGAAGGCGGTCAGCTTGCCATTGACGCTGGCGATATCGACCCGCTCGCTCTTCTGACGCTGGGCATTGGCCAGTGCCTGCCAGCCATCGTTGCCGTTGGCGCTGTAGGCGTTCATCACCACCCGATAGTGCTGGCTATCCACCAGATCTTGCCACTCGCCGCTTGCGGTCTTGCGCTGCAATTGGGTCAGGGTGCCCGCTTTGCCTGCGTCGGTCTCCTGGAAGGTGTAACGCAGGTGGCCGCCATAGGGGAACTTGCCGGCATGGGCGCTGGCGGGCAGGGTGGCGGTGATGGTCTCGGTCAAGAGGGCTCGCACCTCGGCGTCAGTCAGGGTCAGCACCGCGAGCTGGTTCTTGAACGGTAGCAGGGTGAGGGAGCTGTCCCCCTCACGCCACTCGCCAGCAGGCAGGTCGGCGCGCACACCCCCAACCGCCACCAGAGAAAAATCGACCGGGCCACCGGTCAGGGCCTGAACGGCCGGGGTATTGGCCCAGTAGAACTCCCCTTCGGCAACCAGCGGCGCTACATCTGAGCCGTGGCTGTCGCTGCCGTTGTCACCGGGACGACGGGCATTTTGCAGCTGCTCGGGGATGGTGCCGATCACCGGGCCGTAGGCTTTCTCCAGCGCCGGTTTGTAGTGGCTGTCGATGATGCCGCGCAGGCGCGGATCTTCATCCACGGTCACCAGATTTGGCTGGTTGTCGACAAACTGGCTTGCCTCTTTGCTGCGGGCGTCGTCGAGCGCTTGCTTGCGCGCCGCATCGGCGAAGAAGTCGCGGCTGGCCAGCAGGCTGTTGTGGCCTTGGCAGTCGGTCACCTGACCCTGGCTGTCAAAGGTCACCTGTGCCAGACCGATGGCCTGGGCGTAGGATCCCGCCTGCACCACGCAGGTTTTGCCGATGCCATCCGGATTGGTCACCAGCTTGGCGTAGTCGCCGGTCTTGCCCCAGCCGATATTGCGAAAATCGCCGAGCAGGCTGTGGGAGTGGCCGCCGACGATGGCATCGAGGCCGTTTACCTTGGCCGCCAGTGCCAGATCCCGCTCGTTGCCGATGTGGGTGAGCGCCACGATCTGGTGGATCCCCTTGGCTTGCAGCATGTCGACCGTGGCCTGAGCCGAGGCGACCTCCTTGCCAAAGCGCAGCTTGCCGACGTTGGGCGCGATATTGCCCATGTCTTCCAGTACCAGACCGATGACGGCGACCAGCTGTTTGCCTTGCGGCAGGTTGTCGAGATCGGTGACCGGGCTCTTCTGGTTGCCGTCAAAGGCGTAGACCACGAAGGGCTTGAGATTGTCAGCCTTGCTGAGGGCCGGATCGGCCTTGGTGTCGAGGTTGGCGGCCAGCACCGGGAAGTTGACCCCCTCGATGAAGCGGGCCAGCTTCTGGTTATCCAGATCGAACTCGTGGTTGCCCAGAGCCATGGCATCGAGGCCGAACTGGCTCAGCAACTCGGCGTTGGCCATCCCCTCGTTGAGCTTGAAGTAGCCGCTGCCCTGCCAGGCATCGCCGCCGTGCAGCAGCAGCAAGGGCTGGTTCTTGGCCAGCGCCTCGGCCTGATAGGCTTTCGCCATGGTCAGCAGGCGCGGATAACCGCCAAAGCGGGTATAGAGGGTGTCCGTCTCCCCCTGCTGGGCAAAGATCTGCCCTTTGATCTCCGCATTGACCGGATCAAACTGGGAGTGGGTGTCGTTCATGTGAGCCAGGGTCAGCACGAAGGGCGGGTTCTCTTTGACGGGCTGACAGGCGAACAGGGCGCAGGTGAGGGTCGCGAGCAGGAGGGGACGCAAGCAATTCATGGGTAAATCCTTAAGCCTGCCGGGGGCAGGGTCGTACCAGATAGCAGAAAGTTGGAAAGAGAAGGTCCAGAAAGACGAAAACCGCCTGATGGCGGTTTTCGTTATTGCTGAATCTATCAATGCTCAAACATGGCAGAGATGGACTCTTCGTTGCTGATGCGACGAATGGCTTCGGCCAGTACAGTTGACAGCGTCAGCTGCTTGACCTTGCCGACCGCTTTCATCTCCGCAGTGAGCGGGATGGAGTCGGTGATGATCAGTTCATCGATCACGGAGTTCTTGATGTTCTCGACGGCGGAACCGGAGAAGACCGGGTGGGTAGCGTAGGCGAATACACGCTTGGCACCGCGCTCTTTCAGGGCCTCTGCGGCTTTGCACAGGGTGCCGCCGGTGTCGATCATGTCATCAACGATGATGCAGTCGCGGCCTGCAACGTCACCGATCAGGTGCATGACCTGGGAGACGTTCGGGCGGGGACGGCGCTTGTCGATGATGGCGATGTCGGTGTCATCCAGCAGCTTGGCGATGGCGCGGGCACGCACAACGCCACCGATGTCCGGGGAGACGACGACAGGAGACTCGAGGTTCTTGGACTTCATGTCTTCCAGCAGCACCGGGCTACCGAACACGTTGTCTACCGGAACGTCGAAGAAACCTTGAATTTGCTCGGCATGCAGGTCAACGGTCAGCACGCGATCCACACCGACGCTGGAGAGGAAGTCAGCGACAACCTTGGCGGTGATGGGTACACGGGCGGAGCGGACGCGGCGGTCCTGACGGGCATAACCAAAGTAGGGGATAACGGCAGTGATACGGCCAGCTGAAGCACGACGCAGAGCATCCACCATGACGATCAATTCCATCAAATTGTCGTTGGTCGGGGCACAGGTGGATTGAATGATGAAGATATCGCCACCACGTACATTCTCATTGATCTGTACGCTGATCTCGCCGTCGCTAAAGCGACCTACGGCAGCATTGCCGAGTTTGATAAACAGGCGATCTGCGATCTTCTGGGCTAGTTCCGGCGTTGCGTTACCAGCAAACAGCTTCATGTCAGGCACGGTTTGAAACCTCGGGGTTGCATCCAGTATGTGGGGGAGTCTGAAATCAGACCCTATCGTTTTGGGGCAAACGATTTATCAAGATAACGTACAAGGTGTCTGCTGCCCAATGATTGTGATGATACCGGTAACCCGAATCCGTGGCCGAGTGCAAAACCGGCCACATTAATCATCATCAATACCGTTCGGTAAAATTGGCTGGGGTACTAGGATTCGAACCTAGGAATGGCGAGATCAAAACCCGCTGCCTTACCGCTTGGCGATACCCCAATCATTTGAACTGTTGCAATGTGGAGAAGAGAGGTGATATGTTCTCGCCCTTGGCGACAAACCCATCAAGTCCCTTCGGCACGCAGGCCAACACTTCCCGAGCAGTCACTTCGTCTTCAAATTGAGCAAAGACGCAGGCTCCTGTGCCCGTCATTCTTGACGGCGCGTATTCTAGCAACCAGCCGAGCGCATTGGCAACCTCGGGGTGGCGCTTTTTCACCAGTGATTCGCAATCGTTTTTCCACTCGCCTTCCAGCAGGTTGTCCAGCGCCATTTTCGGCGTGGCTCTCGGCAGGTCCGGATCCTGGAATACGGCTGCGGTCGCTACATGGCAATCGGGCTTGAGCACCAGATACCAGGCATCGGGCAGTTCGACCGGTTGCAGCCGCTCGCCCACGCCTTCGGCAAAGGCCGCCTTGCCACGGACAAACACCGGCACATCGGCCCCCAACTGGACGCCAAGCGCTGCCAGTTCATCTTCACTCAAACCCGCTTGCCAGAGGTGGTTAAGCGCTACCAGTGTGGTCGCTGCATCGGACGAACCGCCGCCAATGCCGCCACCCATGGGTAGCACTTTCTCCAGCCGGATATGGGCACCTTGCGGGCTCGACAGGGTTGCTTGCAGCAGGCGCGCCGCCCGGATAATCAGATTCTGCTCATCCGGCACCCCGGGAATGGCCGGGCTCAGGGTGAGTGTGTCGCTATTCGGTATCACCTCGAACTCGAGCCAGTCGCTGTGGTTGAGGAAGATAAACAGGGTCTGCAGCTCGTGATAGCCATCGGGACGACGGCCATTGACGTGTAGAAACAGGTTGAGTTTGGCCGGTGCCGGCCAGCGTGTGGAAGCCATTAACGTGCAAGAGTCCATTGGTTGATCTGAAGCTTGAGGCGGCTGTTCTGGCCGGTCATGGTCAGCTGGTGCGGCAGGCGGTAGCCATCCTGATCCCGATAATCGCCATAGACGATCTGCCACTGGCCGTCGCGCACGCTGGCCAGACTGCTGTCGGGGTTGAGTTCAAACTCCGCCTGACCCGGCAGCCCCTTGATCCACTCTGGCAATCCCGCAACCGGAATATTCCAGCCGGTCAGTTGATAGATGAGTGCTTCGGCATCCTGGCTCTGGTGGCGATTGCCGTCGCTGTCGAGCAGGGTGATCTCCCCTTTGCTGCGGGAGAGCTCCAGAATGCTGGTGCCGATCAGGCTGGTGAGGTTGAGGCGATAATCCTCCCCATCCTGCTGCCAGTTGAGACGGGCGCTGCCCTTTTGCTGTGGCGTGATGATGGCCATCTTGCCAGAGAGCTGCCAGTGGGTCAGCTGCTCGAGACGGGTCCGCTCCTGGTTCCAGTTCACCTGGTCACGCTGGGGCTGGGTGGTGGCACAACCGGCCAGCAACAGCAGGCAGGTGAGGGTAAAAATACGTAGCAGCAAGAGACGGCTCCAGAGAGAGGAATTTGCCACAGTATACGGGGCGGCCGTATTGCTTTTAAAGACTTACCCTTTCTCGTACAATTGGCAGCCTTTGCACCCAGCGTATGAAATGATCGTCGCCCACTCATGAGTTTGCTTGCCCTCGGAATCAACCACAACACCGCCAGTGTCGCCTTGCGGGAACGGGTCGCCTTTGGCCCGGACTGCATCGATCGCGCCTTGCGTGAGCTGGTGAGCCAACCCGGTGTCAGCGAGGCGGTGATCGTCTCCACCTGCAACCGGACCGAACTCTATTGCAATCTGGAGGAGGAGCGGCAGGAGCAAGTGCTGCGCTGGCTGCAGCAGTTCCACGGGCTGGACGCGGCCGAACTGGTCACTGCCATCTATCAGCATCACGATGAAGAGGCGGTGCGCCACCTGATGCGGGTGGCGTGCGGGCTTGACTCGCTGGTGTTGGGGGAGCCGCAGATCCTGGGGCAGATCAAGCAATCCTACGCTCATGCCCAGCAGGCGGAGTCGGTGAAGGGGGCGCTGGAGCGGCTGTTCCAGAAATCCTTCTCGGTGGCGAAAAGAGTGCGCACAGATACCGAGATTGGCGCCAGTGCGGTGTCGGTGGCCTTTGCCGCCGTCAGCCTAGGTCGGCGGATCTTCTCCGATCTCTCCCAGACCAAGGTATTGCTGGTCGGGGCGGGGGAGACCATCGAACTGGTGGCCCGTCATCTGCGCGAGCAGAACGTCACCAAGATGATGGTGGCGAACCGCACCCTGCAGCGTGCCCAGACCCTGGCTGCCGAATTCGGCGCCCAGGTGATGACGCTCGAAGAGATCCCCGACTATCTGCACGAAGCGGATATTGTCATCAGCTCGACCGCCAGCCCACTGCCCATCATCGGCAAGGGGATGGTGGAGCGCGCGCTGAAGGCCCGCCGCTTCAAGCCCATGTTTCTGGTGGATATTGCCGTGCCGCGCGACATCGAAGCCGAAGTCGATGAGCTCTCCGATGCCTATCTCTACACGGTGGATGATTTGCAGGGGATCATCGAGCAGAACCTCGAAACCCGTAAACGGGCTGCCGCGCAGGCGGAAGTGATCGTGCAGGAAGAGCGCGACGAGTTTATGGGCTGGTATCGCGGCCAGAGCTCGGTCGATCTCATTCGCGATTACCGCCATCAGTCACAGCAAGTGGCTGATGAAGAGTTGCAACGGGCCCTGCTGGCATTGGCGCAGGGCGAGAGTGCCGAACAGGCGCTCAAGGCGATGGCCCATCGCCTCACCAACAAATTGATCCACGCGCCGACCCAGGCGTTGCGCCAGGCTGCCTCCCAGGGGGATCAGAGCGAGCTCTCCCGCTTGCGGCAGGCGCTGGGGTTGTCACAAGAGCCATAATTTTCGGGCAACCTGCCGGTTGTCCCGTCCTCCATTGAGAATGCAAGAGTTATGAATCCGTCACTGATCAGAAAGCTGGAAGGCCTCATCGAGCGCCACGAAGAAGTACAGGCCATGCTCGGCGAGCCAGACGTGGTCTCGGATCAGGATCGCTACCGCGCCCTGACCCGCGAATATGCCCAGCTGGAAGATATCGTTCACGCCTTCCAGCGTTACCGTCAGGCTCAGGATGATCTGGAGACCACCCAGATGATGCTGGAGGAGGAGGATGCCGACCTGCGCGAGATGGCGCAGGAGGAGCTGCCGCTGGCCAAGGCCAATCTGGAGGCGCTGGAGCAGGAGCTGCAACTGATGTTGCTGCCCAAGGATCCCAAGGATGACAACAACTGCTATCTGGAGATCCGCGCCGGTGCCGGTGGCGATGAAGCGGCCATCTTTGCCGGTGACCTGTTCCGCATGTATTCACGGTTTGCCGAGCGTCAGGGCTGGCGCGTCTCCATCGTCAGCTGCAACGACGGTGAATATGGTGGCTACAAGGAGGTGATCGCCAAGATCGACGGCGAGCGCGTCTATGGCCGTCTCAAGTTTGAATCCGGTGGTCACCGGGTACAGCGGGTGCCGGAGACCGAATCCCAGGGCCGGGTGCACACATCCGCCTGTACCGTCGCCGTGCTGCCGGAAGTGCCGGAAGCCGAGCAGATCGAGATCAACCCTTCCGATCTGAAGATCGACACCTTCCGCGCCTCCGGTGCCGGTGGTCAGCACGTCAACAAGACCGACTCGGCCATTCGTATCACCCACCTGCCGACCGGGCTGGTGGTGGAGTGTCAGGACGAGCGCTCCCAGCACAAGAACCGCGCCAAGGCGATGTCGGTGCTCTCCGCCCGCCTGCAAGCGGCCGAGGATGAGCGCCACCGCGCCGCCGAGCAGAGCACCCGCCGCAATCTGGTGGGCTCCGGCGATCGCTCCGAGCGCATCCGTACCTACAACTACCCGCAGGGCCGCCTCTCCGAGCACCGCATCAACCTGACCCTCTACCGTCTCTCCGAAATTTTGGAAGGGGATCTGGACTGCGTCATCACCCCGCTGGTGCAGGAGTATCAGGCCGATCAGCTCGCCTCGCTGGCCGAGAACAACTGATGCAAATGGTGATCCGGCAAGCTCGCATTAAGTGTGGTGCCCGTAAGGTTGAGTGGCACTGATGCAGATCCAGCAGGCCCGCGCCCATATCATGACTGTGTTGGCTGAGGGGGAGTCCCCCCGCGCCGATGCCGATGTACTGCTCTGTCATCTGCTCGGGTGTCGTCGCAGCTATCTGATGACCTGGCCCGAACATGAGCTGGATGCCGCCCAGCAGGCCACCCTGCAGGGGTGGCTGGCCCGTCGTCTCAATGGTGAACCCATCGCCCATCTGGTGGGCGAGCGGGAGTTCTGGTCGCTGCCCCTCAAGGTGAGCCCGGCGACCCTGATCCCGCGCCCCGATACCGAGGTGCTGGTCGAGCAGGCGCTGACCAGAATCCCGCAAGGGCCTTGCGCCGTGCTGGATCTCGGCACCGGCACCGGCGCCATCGCGCTGGCGCTCAAGTCCGAGCGGCCCGAGGTCGATGTGTGGGCGGTGGATCGGATGGCGGATGCCGCGGCGCTGGCCCGCGAGAACAGCGCCGCGCTGGGGTTACCCATCGAGGTGCGCGATGGCAGCTGGTTCGAGCCCCTTGGTGAGCCGGATCGCGACAATACGCCACGTTTTGCGGTGATTGTCTCCAATCCCCCCTATATTGATGGCGCCGATCCCCATCTCGAGCAGGGGGATGTGCGCTTTGAGCCTCGCTCGGCGCTGGTTGCCGATGACGCCGGGCTGGCCGATATCCGCCACATCGTGGCCCATGCTCCCGCTTATCTGCTGACCGATGGCTGGTTGCTGCTGGAGCATGGCTGGGATCAGGGGGAGGCGGTGCGTCAGTTGCTGCGCGATGGCGGTTACCGCGAGGTAGCCACGGTGCGCGATTACGGGGATAACGACAGGGTTACGCTGGGCCTCTGCCCGCTGCGCTGACAGCCCCTTACTGTTACACGGCGGGTTGCCTGTGCGCCCCCATGCAAGGATTGAATATGGTTTTTGTGCTCAAACACCTGCACCTCACCCTGATTGCCGGGGCCGTGCTGATGTTTATGCTCCGCTTCTACTGGGTACAGACCGCCACTGGCCGAGCCTATAGCGCGCCGGTGATGAAGGTCAGCGGCTGGCTCAACGGTCTGGTGGTGCTCTCCGGCGTATTGCTCTGCATGGTGCTGGATCTCAACCCGCTCAATAACGGAACGCCCTGGCTCAGCGAGAAGCTGATGGCCATTCTGGTGCTGGTATTTCTGGCGGCGATGGCGCTGCGGTTGGCCAAAAGCAATCTGGTGCGCTGGTGCTCCTTTCTGGGGGCGCTCGGCTGGATCTACTTTATTGCCAAGTTGGCAGTGCTCAAACAGACGAGTGTGTTCGGCTAAGGCATGAAGAGAATGTTACACATAGACGAATGGACCGATTTCGAAGCCCACGACATCACCGAGCTGGCGTTGTCTGTCAGTGACGAAATTTATGGCTCGGTCGAGGAGGGGATGCGCGAGCTGAACCTGCTGGACGAGTGGCTGGACGAGCAGATCGAAGAGGGCACCTGCGACGAGGTACGCCAGCAGTTGCTGCAGGGCTTCTACCACAGCCTCGGTTTTCATGGCGACTGGCAGGACTATTTCTCTGCCAACAACTGCGATCTCAATCAGGTGCTGGTTCAGCGCAAAGGGATCCCGGTCAGCCTCGGCATTCTCATCATCCAGCTTGGGCGCAAGCTCGGGCTCGATGTGGAGGGGATCTGCTTCCCCGGCCACTTCTTGGTGAGCTTTGCTGGCGGCGAGGGGGAGGTCTATGTCGACCCCTTTACCGGCGACGAGCTGAGCCTGGCCCGCATCGAGCTGCTGCTGCGCGGTGCGTTGGGGGACTTGGCAACCCTGACCCCCGACTACCTGCAGCCCTCCGGCCAGTGGGAGATCATCGAACGGCTGCTCAACGTCAGCAAGGGTGCCCTGCTGCGGGAAGATCGCATGCCCGAGGCGCTGCGTTGCAGCGAGCTGTTGTTGCGGATGAAGCCTGGCGATCCGCTGGAGACGCGGGATCGCGGCTTTATCTACGAGCAGCTCGACTGCCCGCGCCAGGCTGCCGACGATTTTGAATATTTTATTGAACAATGCCCGGACGATCCGGTCGCCGATGTGCTGAAAGTGCAACTGGCCGCGCTGGATCTGAGCCCCAAGCCCCTCCATTAAGGGCGGCTTGAAACTGAAACAGAAGAATATCAAGGCCGCAGCGTCCGGTCGCAACGGAGTAACTAGGCTTCAGGCCCTTTTATTAAGGATGTCTTGGAGTTGAAATAGAAGAATATCAAGGCCGCTGCGCTCGGCTGCAACGGAGTAACTTGGCTTCAGGCCCCTTCATTAAGGAAGTCTTAGATGGAACAGAAGAATATCAAGATCAACCAGATCGACGTTGCAAACGACAAACCGTTCGTGCTGTTTGGCGGCATGAACGTGCTGGAATCCCGCGACATGGCGATGGCGGTGTGCGAGAAGTACGTGGAAGTGACCAGCAAGCTGGGCATCCCGTTCGTGTTCAAGGCGAGCTGGGACAAGGCCAACCGCTCCTCCATCCACTCCTACCGCGGTCCGGGTCTGGAAGAGGGGATGAAGATTTTCCAGGAGCTGAAAGCGACCTTCGGCATGCCGGTCATCTCCGATCTGCACGAACCCCATCAGGCCAAGCCGGTCGCCGAGGTGGTTGACGTTATCCAGCTGCCCGCCTTCCTGGCACGCCAGACCGATCTGGTGGAAGCCATGGCCCGCACCGGCAACGTCATCAACATCAAGAAGCCGCAGTTCCTCAGCCCAAGCCAGATGAAGAACATCACCGACAAGTTCGAGGAGTGCGGCAACGACCAGCTGATCCTGTGCGAGCGCGGTGCCAACTTCGGCTACGACAACCTGGTGGTGGACATGCTGGGTCTGGGCGTGATGAAGAAGAGCACCGGTGGCTATCCGGTGATCTTTGACGTGACCCACTCCCTGCAGTGCCGTGATCCGCTGGGTGCCGCCTCCGGTGGTCGTCGCGAACAGGTGACCGAACTGGCACGCGCCGGTATGGCGGTCGGTCTGGCCGGTCTCTTTATCGAATCCCACCCGGATCCGAAAATTGCCCGTTGTGATGGCCCGAGCGCCCTGCCGCTGGAGAAGCTGGAAGGCTTCCTCAAACAGATGAAGGCCATCGATGACCTGATCAAGAGCTTCGAACCCCTCGATACCTCGGCCTGATCCCGACGTAGTCATGCCTGATAAAAATGCCCCGCAATGCGGGGTATTTTTATATCTGCCATATTTAGTTGAAGACTCAAATTAATCTGTGAGCAAACAATTATTGGTTGCCGCGGTGTTAATGGTGTTAATTTTGTTGTGTGATTGATGTCTCTTAATTGTTTTTTATTACATGTAAAGTGGTGACCGTAGTAATGCAGAAACAGCATGGATCGGGTGAGGTACGCAGATATCTCGTCCGGCTATCTGCATGTTTATTGCTGCCATAACAATGTGCAATTAAATTAACAGGACGTTAATAATGCGAAAGAAACTATTTAGCAGCCTCTATTTTCAGGTATTGCTCGCGATTACCCTTGGGGTATTTCTGGGGCATGTCTATCCGGAACTGGGCGCCGATATGAAGCCCCTCGGTGATGGCTTCGTCAAATTGATCAAGATGATCATCGCCCCCGTTATTTTCTGTACCGTGGTTACCGGCATTGCCGGGATGGAGAGCATGAAGGCGGTTGGCAAGACCGGCGCCATTGCTCTGATCTACTTCGAGGTGGTCAGCACCATCGCCTTGATCATCGGGCTGTGCGTGGTCAACCTGCTGCAACCGGGTGCCGGTATGAACGTCGATCCGGCTGCGCTGGATGCCAGCGCCATCTCCGCCTATGCGGAGCAGGCCAAGTCCCAGGGCATTATCGCCTTTTTGCTGGATATTATTCCGGGCAGTGTGATCGGTGCCTTTGCCAGCGGTAATATCTTGCAGGTGTTACTGTTTGCGGTGCTGTTCGGCTTCTCCCTGCATCATATCGGTGAAAAGGGACAGATTATTTTCGGCGTCATCGACAGTTTCTCCAAAGTCATATTTGGCATTATCAATATGATAATGAGACTGGCGCCGGTCGGTGCATTCGGGGCAATGGCATTTACCATCGGCAAATATGGAGTAGGTTCACTTGTACAGCTGGGCCAGCTTATTGCCTGCTTCTATCTCACCTGCCTCTTCTTTATCTTCATTGTGCTGGGCAGCATCGCTAAAGCCTCAGGCTTCAGCATCCTGCGTTTCATCTCCTACATTCGCGAGGAGCTGCTGATCGTGCTGGGGACCTCCTCTTCCGAGTCGGTACTGCCGCGGATGCTGGACAAGATGGAGAAGCTGGGTTGTCAGAAATCGGTGGTGGGGCTGGTCATTCCGACTGGGTACTCCTTTAACCTGGATGGCACCTCCATCTATCTGACCATGGCGGCTATTTTTATCGCCCAAGCTACCAATACGCCGCTGGATCTGTTCCAACAGATCACCCTGCTGGTGGTACTGCTGATCTCCTCGAAAGGGGCGGCAGGGGTGACTGGTAGTGGCTTTATCGTGCTGGCGGCGACTATTTCGGCGGTGGGCCATCTGCCACTGGCTGGTTTGGCGCTGATCCTGGGGATCGACCGTTTTATGTCCGAAGCGCGGGCGTTGACCAACCTGATCGGTAACGGGGTTGCCACCGTGGTGGTCGCCAAATACTGCAAGCAACTGGACGAGAAGAAAATGGATGCAGTGCTCGGCGGCAAGGTCGGGCAACTGGAAGCGGACAGGGCGTAAGCGCTGTTTCCCCCGCACGGCCGCGTTGGCTGGTGCGGGGGCAATAAAAAAACGGCCAATCGGCCGTTTTTTTTTGTGCTGATACCGCAAGTATCAACTATTCACTGCAGGGCGCTGATTACAGGCTCTGGGTGAAAGTACGGGTAACCACGTCACGCTGCTGTTCCGGGGTCAGGGCGTTGAAACGCACTGCGTAGCCAGATACACGGATGGTCAGCTGCGGGTACTTCTCCGGGTTTTCGATAGCATCTTCCAGAGTTTCGCGACGCAGCACGTTGACGTTCAGGTGCTGGCCACCTTCAACAGCAGGCTCAGCCTGAACCGGCAGTTCGCGGTATTCGAACTGACCCAGCTCAGCCAGTTGCACTTCTTGATCGGCAGCGAAAGCATCGCCTTTGACGCAGATGCAGCGAGCTTGTTGCTTCTCTTCGTCCAGCAGCCAGAAAGAGTTCAGCAGAGCGGTGTTGGCGGCCTGGGTGATTTGAATGCCTTTGATCATGGTATGACTCCTCAATGGGAACGCGAATCCAACTGTAAGGAAATTACCCTGATGTATTTAAGCTACCGTCGATGGCGATGACTTAAAGGGCCCTTGCCTTACACCTTTTCTTTGATGGGGTCATATATACCACGGTGGTAATATTACCAAAATTGATCTAGATCAAGAAAATCCGACAAAACGCCATTTCAATGGGATTAAATTCTTGAGTTGAATCAAAAATAGGTCATTTTTCTGATTTTGTAAGATATCCAAATTATGCATCTTTTATCTCACTAATCTAGTAATTTAACTACATCTTTTCGGCTTTTTTCTGAGGTCAATTGAGGGGTTGGCTACACTCAGCAAAAAAAACGAGGAGAGGTCCGGGTGAATAATGGGTGGCGAAAGTGGGTATGGCTCGCCCTGTGCTGTTGCTGGGCAAGCAGTGTTGCGGTGCGGGCCGAGACGGTGCGTATTGCTGTGGGCGAGTGGCCGCCCTATATCAGTGAGTCGTTGCCCAATCAGGGCTTTCTCTGTGAGGTGGTGCGCCAGGCCTTTGCCGAAGAGGGGCTCGATGTCAGCTTTCACTTCTATTCCTGGGCCGAGGCTTACCGACTGACTCTGGAGGGGCGCTATGTGGTCACCATGCCCTGGTTTCGCTCCCGCGAGCAGCTTTTCTATCTCTCCGCCTCGCTCGGCCATTTCACCACTCGCCTGATGACGCTGACCGGTACGCCCGCGGTCAATCTGGGTGAGCTGAAACACGAGCCGGTCGGGGTGACCCGTGGTTATTTCTATGGCGATGGTTTTGCCGCTCGCCAAGCCGGGCTCACCCTCGAGTGGTCAGATTCCGATGAGCAGAGCATGGGCAAGCTGCTCGACGGGCGGATCCACTATCTGGTGATGGATGAGCAGGTGGCACAGACTCTGTTCCAGCAGGCGCTCGTTCGTCATCCCCAATCGCTGTCACTGACCGGTGCCGCCGCCCCCATCTGGTCGCAACCGGGATACCTGCTGATGCGCAAGGCCGATCCCGAGGCGCGCAGTCTGATGCTGCTGTTCAATACCGGCCTGCGCAAGCTGGAGCGCTCGGGGCGCCTCGCCAGGCTCTGGAAAGCGTGAGCCACGGTTGCGTCTTGCGGGCTGGCCCCCTATCCTGAGCCCTTCGCCGTATCAAGTGAGGAGGCCGGGGTGCTGACCTGGAGTGATGTGATTGGCTCTGAGAAAGAGCAGGACTATTTCAAGAGTACGCTGGCAACTGTCAGAGCCGAGCGGGAAGCGGGCAAGGTGATCTACCCGCCAGCTACCGATGTGTTCAATGCCTTCAAGCTGACCGAGCTGGATCAGGTCAAGGTGGTGATCCTGGGGCAGGATCCCTACCACGGCCCCAATCAGGCGCACGGGCTCTGCTTCTCCGTTCTGCCCGGCGTGCGTACGCCTCCCTCACTGGTCAACATCTATAAAGAGATGCAGCGTGACCTGCCAGGTTTCGTCACACCCAACCACGGCTTTCTCGAATCCTGGGCCAAACAGGGGGTCCTGCTGCTCAACACTGTGCTGACGGTGCAGGCCGGTCAGGCCCATTCCCACGCCCATCTGGGATGGGAGACCTTTACCGACCGGGTCATCGAGCAGATCAATGCCAGTTGTCAGGGCGTGGTGTTCCTGCTGTGGGGGGCCCACGCCCAGAAGAAGGGACGTTTCATCGACCGCCAGCGTCACTATGTGCTGACCGCGCCGCACCCGAGCCCACTCTCTGCCCACCGCGGTTTCATCGGTTGCGGTCACTTTAGCGAGACCAATCGCTTGCTGGAACAACAGGGCAAGAGTCCGATAGAGTGGAAATCTGTCTGCATCCCACTTGATTGAGTGCAAAGTTCGGGCGACAAATGACCGTATACTCAGGGACATAAGATTAATTCAGAGCCAAGGAGTGCCCATGTTATCCAGTCTGCACAAGGACCATCTCAACATCGCCCGACTTTTGGAGCTGCTCAAGCACAAGCTGGCAGCCATCCGTGCCGAAGAGCCCATCAGCTATTTTCTGGTGCGCGATGTCATCGACTACCTGCGGGAGGTCTCTGACAAGTACCACCATCCCAAGGAAGACCTCATCTATGACTACTACCTGAAATATCGGGTGGTGGAGGGGGAGGTCGCCAACCGCCTGCAGGAGGAGCACGTCAAGCTGCTGGAGGCCGGGGCCGATCTCAAGGAGATGGTGGAGATGATCCTGATGGATGCGGTGATCCCCCTCGATCAGTTCACCACCAAGCTGGAGCGCTTCGTGGAGCTGCAAGAGGCACACATGAACTATGAAGAGGGGGTGATCTTCCCCCATCTGCGTGACTCCCTGACCGAGGATGACTGGCGTCATCTGGAGCAAAACTGGCAGAACCGCGCCATTGGCGACCCCCTGTTCGGGGCTGAGGTGAGCCAGCACTTCCAGGCACTGGCCAAACGCCTCTCTCTGCCGCTCACGAACGGCTAAGACGAGCCCGTACCCGCAGCGTGGCAGGTATTGTATGAGTGCAACTTGAGTGAAAACAGAAAGGCCTCCATCCGGAGGCCTTTTGCATGGTGGAGCAAGCTTACGCCTGTGGTTTCAGGAAGTTGCGATAGAGCATATAGAGGTGGGCCGAGCTCCAGCTGAAGTTGCTGGCCCCCTGCATGGCGCCGGTCTCCGGATTGTAGTTTTCGCGGATGGGGCCGCTGCCCGCCAAGCCTTCTGCGTTGTTGAACAGTTTGTTGACCAGTGCTTCGGCATCGCTGCGGTAGCCGTAGTTCTCCAGCCCCTTCACCCCGAAGTAGAACTGATCGAGCCATACCCGGCCGCGCCAGTAGATATTGGGGTCGTAGGCCGGGTTGGTGAGTGCGGCTGTGCCCAGTGGGATCTTTGTGTTGAACTCCTGGACGTTGAGCATCACCTCGCGCACCCGTGCAGCTTTCTCCTTGTCGGCGACCTCAGCCCAGAGCGGGCTCCACCCTTCCGGGCCACGGCCGCGGGCGGTCAGCAATTTGCCGACGCAGCCGTTGCCGTCAGCCACATCCCCCTGACCAATCTGGCGATCGTAATAGAAGCCTGACGCCTCATCGAACATGCAGCTGTTGATGTAACCAGCCAGCTGGGTCGCGCCATCGCGGTAGCGGCTTGCGTCGTTCGGCTTGCCAAGCAGGTCGGCCATGTCGGCCAGAATGCGTTTCTCCTTGGCGAGGAAGGCGTTGAGCTCCACCGACTCCTGATCGATGGAGAAACCGATCAAATCGCCATTGTCCTGATGGTTTTCAAAGAAGGCGACGTTCCAGTCCTGACGAGCCTTGGCCAAATCTCCGCCATAGGTCTTGTCGGCATAGCGTTGCAGCTGGCCCGGTTCGATAAAGCCGAAGCGGGCGGCGTTGTCCATGCCTGACTCCCAACCGGCGCCGTGCTGGGCACCGATATCCATGTCGCTGTAGCCACCCACGTTCAACACCTGTTGATAGAGCGGCATACCGGCGCAGGCATACCAGCCATCCCCCTCACTGGTACAGCTGGAGAGATCCAGCCCGGCGGGAATACCGTTGGAGTACTGCACCTTGAAGGTGATATTGCCGTACTCGTCATTGTGCTCCACATGCTTGGTGGCGCCATATTCGATGATGCCGTTGCGGTTGTTGTCCCGCGCACGGTACCACCAGTCGTGGTAGGCCTGCAGCTTGGGATACATCTCGGCGATAAAGGCCTTGTCCTTGGTGGCGCTGTAGATTTCCCAGATGGCCCAGGCGGAGAGGGGCGGCTTGGTATCGCGCTCGTTCCAGTTGCCGCCATCGCCACCGCGATCCGCCAGCTTGTTGTAGAAGACGGCGTCGATCACCATGCCCGCATCCTGCGGTCGTACCGGATCATCCGGCTGTACCTGATAGTCATACATGGCACGCACGTTGTTCTTGGCTACCTCAGGGTTGAAGTGTGCCATGGCATAGGCGTGCTTCCAGCTGTCCCAGGCCCAGACGCCGTCGAACCAGCGGGCGGTATTGGAAGGGGTTACCCCGTCGTGGAGGATGGCGCCAGCCGGGGATCGCCAGTTGCCATTGAGGGTCTCCATCGCCTTGACGGCGATGCGGCGCTCCGACTCGGGGATACCCTGATTGGAGAGACCGTTGGCAAGGTAGTCCTCCCAGCGGCGGATGGAGTCGGCAAAATAGCTGGCCGGGTTGGCCAGCAGGGCCTGACGGCTCTGCTGATGGCGGCTGGCGTCATCTGCGGAGTGGAGATAGCTCTGCAGGGTGTAGATATCCTCGCTCCCCTTGGCAGCCAGAGTAATGCTGGCGTCACTTTGGTAGCCCAGTGTTTTCTGGTCGAGGGTGGTGCGGCTTGGCAGGGTGCGGTCGATGCGATAGCGGGCGCTGCCGCTCTGCATGATGTTCCAGGTGCTGCGCAGTTTGCCGAACTGGAATTCGATTCCTTTGTCGCTCTCGCTGATGGTGCGAGTCCAGCCTGGATATTTGCTGGCAATCGTATCCTTGGCGTCCCATTGATTGAGCAACTCGCCCTGCCAGTTGAGGTTGAGGGTGAGCGGTGCATCGGTCTGATTGATGAGTCGGGTGCGGATAAGGGTGGTGCGGGCATCGCCATAACGCAGCTCCAGCTCCAGCGTAAAGGGCTCGAACTCGAAGCGTTGCACCAGCGCACCGGGAATGGCGTACACCTCCTGCTTGCGGGCGCTGGTGAGCGGGAACGGGCGGCCGCTCGCATCGCTCAGGGTGAGCTTGTCCAGCTCGCTGGCAAAGAAGAGGCTGTACTCCTCGGAGATGACCATGGGGCCGGTAAAGCCCCCCCACTCCTTGTCGCTGGCAGGCAGCAGGAAACCGTGCCATGCCCCCAGATCGAGCAGCGGGTTGTATTTGAGGTTGGAGTAGCTGTCAAAGTCGCGGAATTGGGTCGGTGTTCCCCGACGGTCGATCACGTCCTTGTACTGGATGGCCTGCTCCGGTTTGGCGACTGTGCTGCTCTCTGTCTGGTTATCGTTGCAGGCAGTCAGTCCGAACAGGGCGGTGCCGAGGGCTACCGAGAGTAAAGTTTTACGAAACATCGCTCGCTCCAATTCCGTTTATGTAGGTTAAAAGGAAGATTTTTTACGCTTATTTTAGTGAAAAGGTGTTCGGTAGCCATTGTATGGCAAGGGAAAAGGGAGCGCTGGCGCGAGATCACACTCTGAAGAGGTGGCAATGTGAGCGGGATCACCGGGTTACATCAGGTTACACAGAATTGGTTTTAAGTAATATTTTACTGTTCATTGCTCGCCAATCTGGCAGGGCAGGTGTGCAGGTATTGGTGGGGCGTCAGGCCGAACTCCTGCTTGAAGCGGGCGGCAAAGCGGCTGGGGGAGTCATAACCGCAGGCGAGGGCGACCTCCAGCGGGGTCAGGCCCTGTTGCAACAGGTTGAGGGCGTGGCTCATGCGCACCTGAGCCAGCAACTGGCGAAAGCTGCGACCTTCGGCGGCCAGCTTGCGCACCATGGAGGCGCGGCTCATGGAGAAGTGGGGGGCCACCGCCTCCAGGGTGTGGTCGATTCCGGGTTCCACCGCCAGGTAGCGTGCCAGCCGCTCTGCGAGGGTCATGGTGCTGGCGGGAAAGAGCAATCCGAGGGCGTTGGCGGCCCGCAGCTCGGCATAGAAGCCGCGCAGCAGTTCGGCCTGGGTCGCCTCGCTCAGTCCCCGTTCGGCCATGGTGCTGATGAGCTCAAAGCAGAAGGCGAGCCCGGGGGTGACCTTGACGGCAGGTTCCTCCAGATCGGCGTGGGAAGGGGCTGACTCGGCCAGCCATTCTGGTGGCGGCGGGGTGAGCAGCGTGATGGCGTGGGAGCGAAACTTGCCCTGCTCCGGCTGATTGACGAAAGTGAGCTGGTGGCCTGCCGGGATCAGCAGCCATCGCTCCCTGTCAAACGACAGACGTCGCTCGCGCCACCACAGTTGCTTGCTCCCCTGGGTGACCCAGATAAGGGTCGGGGCGTAGATGAGCACCCGATGCAGGGGCTGCTGGCGGATCCCGAGATAGTGGCTCTGTTGCAGCAGGGGAGTGCTCATCCGGTTGGCTCCTAGGGGGTGACGAAGGTGGTGGTCAGGGTGGCTTTGCCGAGCGCCATGCTGTTGAGCATGTAGCCTACCATAGCCGGCGGGGTATCAGCCTTTACCTCGAGATCATGGGGCAGGGCCCAGGCGGTGAACTGATAGCGGTGCATGCCGTGACCAGCGGGCGGGCAGGGGCCGCCATAACCCTGGCTGCCAAAGTCGGTGCGGATCTCCAATCCCTGCTTGAGCTTGCCGGAGGCATTGCTGGCCAGTTCGCTCTGGGTGGCAGGCAGGTTAACCACCAGCCAGTGCCACCAACCGCTGCCGGTGGGGGCATCTGGGTCATAGGCGGTGATGGCAACACTCTTGGTGCCTGCCGGCAGATCCTGCCAACTCAGCTGGGGCGAGTGGTTGTCGCCGCTGCAGCCAAAGCCGTTGAAGCTGAACTGTTTGTCCATCAGCTGGCCTTCGTGAATGTCCGTGCTCTTCAGGGTCATGGCAAAGGCTGGCATGGTCGTCAGGCAGAGCAGTGGCAACAGGGCACTGTGTTTGAGCAATTTCATCGGGTGACTCCTCGTGTGGTAACGGGTTCACTTTAGCGAGAGCAGGGCAGAATAATATTGCAGAACGGCTCAATGTGAGGTCGATTGTTGAGTTAATTGAGCCTTTGGGTGGTTTTTATGGCGATAAGGTAAATAGCAGCCATAAAAAAAACCGGCATCAGGGATGCCGGTTTTTTGTTTGACGATAAGAGGTGCGGCTTAGCGCAGGATCATCTCGTCACGGCCCGGGCCGACGGAAACCATCGGAACCGGTACGCCGAGCAGCTCTTCGATACGCAGCACGTACTGCTGGGCCGCTTTGGGCAGCTCTTCGAAGGTGCGGCAGCCGGTGATGTCTTCGCTCCAGCTTTCCATCTGCTCGTAAACTGGCTTCAGGGCAGCGGTTTGCGGCCAAATCGGGTTCTCGGTGTGGGCACCTTCGTAAGCCACGCAGATCTTCAGATCTGGCAGACCGGTCAGGCAGTCCAGCTTGGTCAGGGCCACTTCGGTGGCGGCTTGCAGCTCGACACCGTTCTTGGTGGCGACAGCATCGAAGTAACCGACATCACGGGGACGGCCGGTGGTGGCACCGAACTCGTTGGTGATCTTGCGGAACTCGTCCTGGTTCTCCATGGCGGTCAGCAGGGTGCCGGTACCGACAGAGGAGCTGAATGCCTTGGCCACAGCGATGACGCGCTCCGGGCGCAGACCCGGCAGACCGCCACCGATACCGGCGTAGGCGCCAGATACGTGGGAGGAGGTGACCCAGGGGTATTCGCCGTAGATCAGGTCACGGCCAGCGCCCAGCTGCGCTTCGAACAGCAGGGTCTTGCCTTCTGCCTGCAGCGCTTTGAGCGGCATGCTGACGTTGCACACGGCGTCGATCCAGGGGGCAGAGACTTCCAGCAGCCAGTCGGCCATCTCCTGGGCAGTCTGGGTGAATTCGAAGGAGGGGTAGATAGCCTTCATCTGCGGCAGTTTCCAGTCCAGCATGAACTGGATGCGCTCGACCAGCACGTCCGGCTGTTTCAGCCAGCCGACCAGGATCGCTTTCTTCATCACGCGATCGCCGTAGGCAGGAGCGATGCCCTGACGGGTGGAGCCATAGGCGCCGTCACCCAGACGTTGCTCTTCCAGGGTATCTTCCAGTGCGTGCAGCGGCAGGCAGAGGGTTGCGCGGTCAGAGATGGCCAGCTTCGGAGTCACGCCGGAGGCTTTGACTTCGTCGAGCTCGACGGTCAGTTTCTCGGGGCTGATCACCATGCCCGGGCCGAGGACAACCAGGCAATCCGGGTTGAATACGCCACTCGGAACCTGGTGCAGCTTGAAGGTGCCAAGGTCGTTGACCACGGTGTGGCCAGCGTTGTTGCCGCCCTGGAAGCGAATGCTGGCGCCAGCTTGACCTGCCAGATAATCCACGATGCGGCCTTTGCCTTCATCACCCCAGTTAGCACCTACGACTACGATAGACGACATGACTCTTTCTCCTAAGACGTTAGGCGTCCATCCTAGGAGCCTGATGCGGATTAGAAAAATTAATTATCTTTATAATTCCGATAAGAGAGCCATATAATTATGGCCAATTAAGCGGCAAACCGTCCGATTTTGCCTGGCAAGCCCCGCACATCGCGGGTTGAGGGACTCTTATGCTGGATATTCACTGGCTGCAAACCTTTGTCACCCTGGCCCGATTGCAACATTTTGGCCAGACCGCCACCGAGCTGCACATGACCCAGCCCAATGTCAGCCTGCATATCAAGCGGCTGGAGCAGGCGACCCGGGTGCGGCTGATCGAGCGCAGTCCGTTTCGCCTGACGCAGGCGGGGGAGCGGCTGCTGCAAAGCGCCGAGCGCACCATCGCCGAGTTGCAGCTCTGCCAGTCCGATCTCAATGCCCTCAACCAGCTGAGTCAGGGGACGCTGGCCATCGCCGCCAGCGACATCATCTCCCGCCTGCTGCTGATCCAGCCGTTCCAGCGCTTCAAGCGGGAGTTCCCCGGCATCGACCTTACCCTGTTCAACACCACTTCGGATCAGGCCGCCGAGCTGGTCAAGGCGGGCAAGGCGGATCTGGGTTTTGTCATGGCGCAAAAGCGCAGCGAGCCGCTCTTCTACACCGAGCTGCAACAGGTGACCTGGTGCGCGCTGGGCCACGGCCTTGCCCGCTGGCAGGCGCGGGCGGTGGCGGGGGAGAGCGACCCCCTCGACGAGCCGACCCTGATCCTGCTCGGTCACGACACCCGCACCCGGGCGCTGATCGACCCGTCCCTGCCGCTGCTGGCCTTGCCCCCCTGTCGCATCATGGAGGTGGGCAGCGTGGACGCCCAGCTCGATTGGGCCGAGGCAGGCTTTGGTGTCGCCATCGTGCCGGATTTCTCCCTGCATCCGCGCCTCAACCTCACCGCGCCGGTCACCAGCCTCGGCGACTTTCCCGGTACCAGTCTGGGCTACGTGGTGCGCCAGAATCAGGTGTTGTCGCGGGCCATCAAGCAGTTGCTGCACTGGGTGGAGGAGGAGATCCAGAAGCCCAACCCCTATCTGACCCGTGTGATGGAGCCGTAGCGGGGCGGCAAGGTGAGCAGGCCTATCGGGGTGACTGTGCTGCCATCAATTGCGTCACTATCGAACGCGCGTAAACAATCAGGGCAGCCGAGGCTGCCCTGATGCATTTGTGGGTGCTGACCATTCAGGGTTGCAGCTGTGTGGCTGCGTTGGCGGCAGGGGAGGGCAGTGTATCGGTTTTATCCTGCTGCGAGGTTTCGCCAGTCACCGCACTGCTGGCCGGCTGGTTTGCCTGTTCTTGTAGCGAAGTGGCCGCAGAGGCGCTCTGTGGCAACTGAGTCGACACGGCAGCCGATGGTGATGGAACCGTTGACGCTGCGGCAGAAGGAGCCATGCTCTCACCCTCGGTGGTTGGCGTAGAAGTGAGCTCGGAGGTGACCTCAAGTGCCTCTTCGGGCAAGGGATTAACCTCTGTGGCTTCTGTTGCCACTGCGGCACTGCTGGTGGCGGTCGCGTCAGAGGGCGCAGTCGTCCCGTTGGCGGCGCTCACCGGCACTGTCGTGGGCACCGCCTCCGAGGCCGATGGCGCTGGTGTTAACGGCTCCGGTGTCAGCTGTTCCGCAGTTAACTGCTCGGGGGTCAGTGGCAAGGGGGCTGGCGGTTGATCCGACATCCCCGCATGGAGGGGCAGCTCGGTCTGCGCCTGCAACTGCTCGGGGGTCACCTTGCTCAGGGCAGGATGCAGCCGACTGAACTGTTTGACCCGGGCCAGCAGGGTATCGCGCACGGTACGGACGATGGGGTCCGGCAGGCTGGCCAGCGCCACCAGTTCGGCACTCATCCCGATGTTGTTGATGGCAGTAGTCTGCCCCGGATAGAGGTTGGCGGCGATGCGGCTGCGCTGGTAGTAGGGGTGCTGCTTGAGTAGCGTGTCGATCTGCTCCCCTTCGATGGGGATGAGGCGCACCTTGCAGCGGCTGATCAGGTCGCCGACCGCCAGACTGGGGTGACCGGCCACCACAAAAGCGGCATCCAGCGAGCCATCGCACAGCCCTTCCAGCGGTTCGCTGTCCGACTTGAGCTGATAGGCAGCAAACTGCCCGGGTTGCCATCCCATGGCCGCCATCAGGGCCTGGCTGGTGATCTGCTCACCGGCGCCCTTGTTGCCCGGATAAACCCGCTTCCCTTCGATATCTGCCAGGGTGGTGATGCCGCTATTGGGGGCAGCCAGCAGGGTCAGCGACTCCTGATAGAGGCGAAACAGGCTGCGCAGCTCATTGTTGGCCCCCTGCCCGCTGAAGGGGCCGGTGCCGTGCAGTGCGTGGTGCAACACATCGGACTGCACCAGCGCCAGTTGTACGTCCCCTTTGTCGAGTGCCTTGAGGTTGGCCATCGAGCCACGGGTGCTCTGCACGGTGCAGCTGTCCCCATGCAGGGCATGGCCGGCATTGAGCACCCGGCAGATGGCGCCACCGGTCGGGTAGTAGACCCCATTGAGCGGGCCCGTTCCGATAGTCAGCGCCTGGCTGCCAAAGGGGAGCAGCGCAGAGAGTGCACAGAGGGGAAGCAGAAGGTGATGCAAGATCCGTAGAGACATAATTGACCGTTGACTGAGTTGACTGCTGGCTGATGACACAGGGAAAAAGGGATGGGGCTTGCCCATCCCGTTGCTGGCTGATCAGGGCTTGCTGTGGTTGAGGATTGCCTGCTCCATCCGCGCCAGCGCGTCGGTCAGCCGTGCTCTGGTGCAGCCGAAGTTGAGCCGCACGAACTGACCGTCGCCAAACTGGGCGCCGGGGGAGAGACCAACGCCGGCCTGCTCGAAGAAGGCGATGGGATCGGCAAGGCCAAGGGCGCTCACATCGATCCAGGCCAGATACGTCGCCTGATGACAGGCCAGCTTGACGCCGGGCCAGCGGGCAACCGCTTGCTGGATCAGGGCCAGATTGGCTGCCAGATAGTCGAGTTGCTCGGTCAGCCACTGTTCGCCACCCTCATAGGCCGCTTCGGCGGCGACAAAGCCCAGCAGGTTGACGTCGGCGCTGATGCCGCGCATCGCCTGTTGCAGCCTGAAGCGCAGACGGGCGTTGGGGATAATGGCGAAGGAGCAACAGAGACCGGCGATATTGAAGGTCTTGCTCGGGGCCATCATCACCGCGCAGCGCTCGGCTGCTTGTGCACTGATGGCGCCGTAGGGAATGTGGCGGGCATTCTTATCCAGCAGCAGATCGCAGTGGATTTCATCGGAGCAGATCACCAGATTGTGGCGCGCGGCGATGGCATCGATGGCCAGCAGCTCGTCACGGGTGAAGATGGTGCCGCCCGGGTTGTGGGGGTTGCAGAGCAGCAGCAGATCTGCGGCGGGGGCCTGACGCTCAAGCTCTGCCAGATCCAGCACCCAGCGCCCGGCCTCTTCAATCATCGGCACGGTGAGCAGGGGACGATCATTGAAGCCCGGCGCCTGCAGGAAGGGGTAGTAGACCGGCTTGGGGGTGATGATACCGCGGCCATGCTGGCTCCACGCCTTGCAGGCGAGGTTGAGCCCCGGCACCACGCCGGGTAGGAACACCAGCCATTCGGGCTCGATGGCCCAGCCATAGCGGGTCGCCATCCGTTCGATAATGAGTTCGATCAGGCGCGGCGAGGGGCGTGAATAGCCGAAAATGCCGTGGGCAACCCGTTTGGTCAACGCCTCGATCACGGACGGGGGGGAGACAAAGTCGGTATCGGCAACCCACATGGGCAGCACATCCTGACCCTTGTACTTGTCCCATTTCAGGCTCATGGTGCCACTGCGGTCTACTTCCTGATCAAAATCAAACATGCGAACTCCTTGTGCTGGCAGGATGGGCTTTCACTCTACGGGGTCGCGGCCTCCCTCGCAAGGCGCACACCCGCTTATGCCATCCTTGAGCCCGCTCTTGATAGTGACATAAGATAGGCGCCGAATTTTCATACGGCTGCCGCCCGTTAGCCCGTATCGTCCCTCCAACCAGTGGTAACCCTATGAGCTTGTCGATAGCGGCGGTCAAACGCCCTGACCCCGTCTCTCTTTCATTTCTTGCCGTGACCTTTATGACTGGCGTCGCGGTGGCACTGCAGGTGCCTACCTTAAGTCTGTTTCTGGCCGAAGAGGTGCAGGTGCGCCCCTTTCTGGTCGGGCTCTTCTATACCATCAATGCGGTGGTGGGCATTCTGGTCAGCCAGTGGCTGGGCCATCGCTCCGACAACAAGGGGGATCGCAAGCGACTGATCATGCGCTGCTGTTTTGCCGGAGTGGCGCTCTCCTTGCTGTTTGCCTGGAACCGCAACTACTGGCTGCTGGCGAGTCTGGGGGTTATGCTGGCTGCGCTGGCGGCCACTGCCAGTCCCCAGCTGTTTGCGCTGGCGCGGGAGTACTCCGACAGCCGCAACCGGCGGGCGGACATGTTCAGCTCGGTGATGCGCGCCCAGTTTTCGCTGGCCTGGGTCATAGGCCCGCCCATCGCCTTTGCGCTGGCCATCGGCTACGGTTTTGAGCTGATGTATCTGGCCTCGGCACTGGCCTACCTGCTCTGCGCCCTGGTGGTGTGGCGCTGGCTGCCCTCTCTGCCGCTGCCCAAGCTGGCTGAAGAGAGCGAGCGGGTCAGCAGCTGGCGGGATCCGGCGGTGCGGGCACTCTTTATCGCCTCAACCCTGATGTGGACCTGCAACAGCATGTACCTCATCAATATGCCGCTTTACATCACCCGAGAGCTCGGGATGGATGAGAAGCTTGCTGGTATCCTGATGGGCACGGCAGCTGCGCTCGAGATCCCCTTCATGCTGCTGGCGGGTTACTACACGGCCCGTTTTGGCAAGCGCCCCATGATGTTGCTGGCGGTGCTGGCTGGCGCGGCCTTTTACACCGGTCTGGTGACTCTCACCGACCAATACGCCCTGATCGCCTTGCAGCTGTTCAACGCCATCTTCATCGGTATCGTGGCGGGGATCGGCATGTCTTACTTTCAGGATCTGATGCCGGGGCGAGCCGGGGTGGCGACCACCCTGTTTGCCAACAGTATCCGCACCGGCTCCATCATGGCAGGGGCCATCGCCGGTGTGGTGGCGGAGGTGTGGAGTTTCCACGGGGTCTTTATGGTGGCGTTGGGATTGGCACTGGTGGCACTGGCCGCCAGCTGGCGGGTGCCCAACGTCTGACAGGGGGGCTGGCTGTTATTTGTCGTGTTGGGGCTAGGCGTGCGGAAGCGGCGCTGATTCGCCCTGATACTCGTTACGCAGGCAGCGCAGCAGCAGCTCGGTCGCGGGGCCGAGAGATTCGGGTGAGAGGGTCAGCAGATAGGTGTAGAGGTGGCGCTCGTTGCCGCTCTCCAGATCCAGCTGTATGAGTGACCCTTCCGCCAGCTCCCGCTCTACCAGATGGCGCGGCAGCCAGGCATAGCCGAGGCCAAGGCGCAGCATGGCGAGCACTTCGTGGTAGTGGGTGGCCTTCCAGCCAGTGTCATCCGCATCGTTCCAGTCCACCGAGCGGTGAATGGGGGGATGAAGGCTGATCTGGTTGTGGCTGGTCAGCACATCGCTGCGGATGGCCCCCTCCTCCTGTGCCAGCGGATGGCTGGCGGCGCAGAGAGGCAGCAGGCACACCTCGTCCAGCAACAGGCCGGTGCGATCGCCGGGCAGGTGCTCGGAGAGCATCAGATCCCCCGGTTGCAGGGCGTTGAAGTGGCAGTGAATGCGTTCGTGCAGGTTGACCCGGCAACCCCGGCTGCGGGGATAGAAGCTGGCCAGCGCCCGATAGAGGCGATCCCTTGGCTGCAGCGCCGAGACATAGAGGTTGATCTGCGGCTCCCATTGCCGCTCCAGGTTGTTGGCCAGATTTTCCAGCTCTTCCACCTGTTGGCTCAACTGACGGGCCCGCTTGAGGAAGATCTCGCCCGCCGGGGTCAGCACCGCCTTGCGGCCGCGCACCTCCAGCAAGGGCACCCCCAGACTCTGCTGCAACTTCGCAACCGCATGATTGAGGGAGGACTGGCTCTTGTTCAGCGCCTCGGCCGCCTGGGCGTAGCCGCCGCAGTCGACCACCGCCTGAAAGATCCGCCATTGCTCAAACGTGCTCTTGGGACGAAACATAGTTCAACCTGATTGGAGATAGGATGGTCAGTGGTTCGAACAGGGAGCCTGTGCCCCCTATTCAATTTAACCCCTGCCGCACAACACTCTGGGTATTTTATTGATTTATTTGGGCTGAGCCGCCTGTTTATTTTGGCTGAGCCACAAAGGTCTGGCCGGTTTTGCCGCGGCTGTCCGACCCCATCAGGTAGAGGTAGAGCGGCATCAGATCGGCCGGAGTCTTGAGGTTCATGGGATCTTCCGCCGGGAATGCGCTGGCGCGCATCTTGGTACGGGTACCGCCCGGATTGAGGGTATTGACCCGCACGCCGGTGTTCTCAAGCTCGTCGGCCAGCACTTCCATCATCCCCTCGATGGCAAATTTGGAGATGGCATAGGTGCCCCAGTAGGCGCGCCCCTTGCGTCCCACGCTGGAGGAGGTGTAGACGATAGAGGCATCGCCCTGCGCCTTGGCTGTCTGGCGTAGCAGCGGCAGCAGCGCCTGGGTCAGCAGGAATTCCGATTTGACGTTGACCTGCATCACTTCGTCCCACTCCTTCTCCTGAATATGTTCAAACGGAGAGAGGGTGCCGAGCAGACCGGCGTTGAACAGCACGCCGTCGAGGCGGCCAAACTGCTGGGCGAAGGTTTCGGCCATGCCGCGGTAGTGGGCGGCGGTGGCCCCTTTCAGATCCACCGGCACGATGGCGGGCAGCGGATAACCGGCTGCTTCAATCTGGTCATACACGGCTTCGAGTTTGGCGCTGGTGCGGCCGAGCAGGATCACGGTGGCACCGTGGGCGGCGTAGGTGAGGGCGGCTTCGCGGCCGATCCCGTCGCCGGCACCGGTGACCAGAATGACTTTATCCTTGAGCAGATCGCGGGGCGCCTGATAATCGAGCATGACAACTCCTGTTAACAAATTCCGGCCATAAGTGCATGGCAATCGGCGCCAAGTGTACTGATCCGCGCGCCTGTTTGACCAGCCAGCGGCAAGAAAAATGTGAAGAAAATAGAGAGGTTGTGATGCTCGGGTTGGTTTTTCCTGGCACTGGCTGCGATTTTTTGCGCGCCTCCATCAAACTCCCTAGAATGTGACGAAAACCGATCCATTCTGGAGTCCATCGTGACATTTCTGACCGAATATGGCCTGTTTCTGGCCAAGACAGTGACCTTCCTGCTGGCCATCGGCGCCATCATCCTGATGATCGTCAGCACTCGCCAGCCGAAAGCGCGCAAGGGTGAGCTGGTGGTGACCGATCTCTCGAGCGAGCTGGAGCAGGGGCAGTTTGCGCTCAAGAGCGCGCTCGCCAGCAAGACCGAGCGCAAGGTGATGGAAAAGCAGCAGAAAGAGGAGCAGAAAAAACGCGCCAAGGCGGGGGATGAGCGCAGTCGCCTGTTCGTGCTCGATTTCAACGGCAGCATGGATGCCAAAGAGGTGGCCTCCCTGCGCGAGGAGGTGAGCGCGGTGATCGGCGTCGCCCAGCCCGGCGACGAGGTGCTGCTGCGGCTCGAATCCGGTGGCGGCGTGGTGCATGGTTACGGCTTGGCCGCTTCCCAGCTGCAGCGGCTGCGCGATCGTGACATCAAGCTCACCGTGGCTATCGACAAGGTGGCGGCGAGCGGCGGCTACATGATGGCCTGCGTGGCGGACAAGATCCTGGCTGCCCCCTTTGCCATCGTCGGCTCCATCGGGGTGATCGCCCAGATGCCGAACTTCAACAAGTTGTTGAAAAAGCATGACATCGAATTCGAGATGCACACCGCCGGTCAGTACAAGCGCACCATCACCATGTTTGGCGAGAACGACGATCTGGGGCGCGAGAAGTTTCGCGAGGAGCTGGCGGCGATCCACGAGCGATTCAAGGCCTTTGTGGCCGAACACCGCCCGCAACTCGATATCGATCAGGTCACGACCGGTGAACACTGGCTGGCGAGTCAGGCCAAGGGGTTGGGGCTGGTGGATACCCTCTGCACCAGCGATGACTATCTGCTGGCGCAGGCCAGCCACCACAAGGTGATCGGCATTAGCTATCGTAAGCCAAAAAGCCTGACCCAGAAGCTGGGGCAGCAGGGCGCGCAGGCGCTCGAGGCAGGACTTGGGCGGCTGTGGCAGCAAAGCCCTTGGCGCTAAGCCTGGCCCTCTGGCGCTAGCCCGAGGGAAATCCCGTGATAAAAAGGCCAGCCGAGCCCATCGGCTGGCCTTTTTGCATCCGGTTGCACCTTGTCGGTGAGCAAAGGTTGTTTCTATTGAGGCCCTCTGTTACAACTGAATGCTTTCCCCGTTTATGACAGGATCTTGTGGTAAGAGCTGCGGGGCATGGAGCATAGCGATGTCATGGAGCACCTTCAGGCAATTTACCCCGCTGGTCTGGATCGTCATTCTGGGCACCTTCATGGTGCGTACCAGCTACTACATGGTGTGGCCCTTCCTCTCCATTCTGCTCTATCGGGAGTATGACCTTTCGGCCACCTTCATCGGCCTGTTGCTGGGTGGCTCGATGGCCCTCTCTACCCTGGTCAGTTTTTACGGCGGCTGGCTCTCTGATCGCTTCGGGCGGCGCAGCATACTGCTGGCCGGTTGTCTGGTGGCGATGATCTGTTTCGCCCTGCTCGGCTTCTCCCATGCGGTGTTCTGGCTTGGGATCGGGGTGATGGGCAGCGGCCTCTCGTCAGGGCTCATCGATGCCCCCGGCAAGGCGCTGATGGCTGACAGTCTGGCCTCGGCCAAGGCGCGGGAGCTGGCACTGCACCTGCGCTATTTTCTGCTCAACCTGGGGGCCGCGCTGGGGCCGCTGCTCGGGGTGACCCTCGGGATCAACGCCCAGCAGGAGACCTTCCTGTTTCTGGTGGTGAGCTATCTGCTGCTGGCGCTGGCCTTTGGCTGGGGATTTCGCCGGGCTGGCAGCACAGGCAAGCCGGGTGCTGCTGGCCCCGGACTGCGGGATGCCATCAAGGTGTTGCTGGCGGATCGCGCCTTCCTGCTGCTGGTGATGGCCAATCTCCTGATGGTGCTGGTCTACTCCCAGTTTCACTCGCCGCTGGTGCAATACCTGACCCGGGCCGGTATGCCGCAGGTGGCCGAGCTGGTTGCCCTGCTGGTGGCGACCAATGCCCTGACCGTGGTGCTGCTGCAGTTTCCGCTGCTGCGGTTGTTGTCACGCTGGCCGGTGCGGGTGCGGCTTCATATCGGTATGACGCTCTTTCTGGCGGCCCAGCTGCTCTTCGCGCTGGGGGACCCGATGGTGCGCAGCCACTGGTTTGGCGCCGTGCTGTTGCTCAGCATCGGCGAGACCATCCTGTTCCCCCTGCTCAACGTGCTGATCGACCAGATGGCTCCTACCCACCTCAAGGGGAGCTACTTTGGTGCCAGCGCACTGGCCGGGTTGGGAGGGGCCGCAGGCGCCCTGCTGGGAGGCTGGATCCTCGAGCAGTGGAGCGGGCAGTTGCTCTATGTGCTGATGGCGCTGCTTTGTGTGGCGATTTTTGCGCTCTATGAGTGGGGGGCCAGAGTACAGCGTCCCGCAGTGGCCTCTTCTGTGGTTGAGCGGAGCTGACCCGGTTAATGCGGGGATCTGTGATGCTGAATGTTCAGTGCGTGCTACCCGGCGTCTTCTCTTTGAGCGCCTTCTTGGCTGCGTACATCCTCTCGTCGGCGAGCCGGATCAGGTTTAGCCCGTCGTCGTAGTGCTCCGGCCCGGTCTGCACGATGCCGATACTGAGGGTGAGATCGCCCAGCTGCTCCTTGACGGTGTTGATCAATCGTTTGAGATAGATATCCCGCGCTTGACTCTCGTTGCAGTTGGGCAGGATCAGGCAGAACTCATCTCCGCCATAACGAAAGCAGCAGTCTTCGGCGCGAAATACCTGACGGATGCAGTTGCCGACGATGCGCAGGATCTCGTCTCCGCGCTGGTGACCTTCGGTATCGTTGATTTGCTTGAAGTTGTCGATATCGAGATAGGCGATGGCCATGGGTTCGGCACGGCGCTGACAGGTGCGCAGGCTTAGCAGCAACAGCTCGTTGAGGTGGCGAACGTTGAGCAATCCGGTCAGGGCATCGGTGCGGTTCAGCTCCTCCAGTTGTTTGGTACGCTCGCGTACTTTCTGCTCCAGACTCTTGGCATAGTTCTCCGACTTCTCTCTGGATGACTCTATTTCCGACACCAGACTGCGAATGTAGGTTTCGAAGACCAGAGTGATGTCGAACAGAAAGAGTTTGTCCAGTGCGGCCAGCATGACGAGGCGCTCCGGCTCATCGTGGATCTGCTCGAACATATCCTCGATCAGAAGGGCTTTGAGGGTGTTGATGGCGGCCAGATAGAGCTTGGGTTCGACCCCGATCCGCTTGTGAACCAGCCCGATCCGCAGCCGGTTGTTGACGTACTCCAGATCGTAATGGCCGCTGAAGAGATCGAGCACATAGCGCCGTTGCGCGGTGCGCAACCGTATGAGGGTATCAGCATCCCCGATCAACAGGGCGATTTCGGTGATGGCTGTCTGCTGCTGGTAGAAGCGATCCACCAGGGCGTCGATCCGTGGTTCTATTTTGCTGCAATAACTTGCCAGCCGTGCCACATCCTGCTCATTGAGCAGCAATAACTCCTTGCGATGGGCAATCTCGAAGTCGGTGATCCTCATCTGCTCAAGCAGGGTCTGTTCGGTCGGATTCATCGTCGTCCTCGGTTTATTACTGGGCGTTACGCTGTCCGTGAGGTGGGACAAACAAGCTGGCGTGGCAACTGATAGTGTAGTCAGTGAGGCTGGCGGCGTGCGCAATGCCCCCGTATGGCGGGGGCCATGGAGGGTCAGATGAGAGCTAAAGGGGCAAGAGATCCGGAGGGGGGGCTCAGAAGGTCAGCACCTTGTCGGCAGCCAGGGTCCATTGGGCCAGCATCGGCAGGTTGCCGACCTCAATGCCCTCGATCAGCGGCAGGGTGGTGATGCCACGGGCATCGGTGCAGGTCTTGCACAGGCGAATGGTGGCGCCTTGTGCCAGCAGGATCTCCAGCATCTGGCGCAGGTTGTACCCTTCGGCCGGTGCCTGACCGGCCAGTGCTGCACTCACCGCATCGGACATCAGGAACAGCTTCAGGCTGGCACCACCCTGTTCGTTGAGGGCGATAGCGAGACGCAGGGCGTTGAACAGGGATTCGCTGCCATAGGGGGCACCGTTGGCAATGACCACAATTTGTTGATTCATAACAGACTCCCGATTGGAAAGAGCGCCATTGTAGAACCAACAGGGTGGCAATTGCGTGATGTTGCACAACTTCTGTCACACCTTTTTCCCGCTTGCTTGACCCTGCTGCCGATCGAGGTTTTTATGGTCAGCTCGCAAACAAGACCGGATGAATCGAGATGTGGAAAGTATTGGGAGCCGGCTTGCTGCTGTTGGCGGGTCAGGCCTTTGGCAGTGAGGCGGTCGGTTGCAAGGCTCGTCTGCAGGCCGTCAACGACCAGCTGGTGTTTGCCAAAGCACACAATAACGCCGGGCAGATTGCCGGGCTGGAACAGGCCGCGCGCAATATCAAGGCCAACTGTACCGATGAAGGTCTGCTTAAGGAGCAGAAAGAGCGGGTTAACAAACTGCGTGGCGAGGTGGGTGAGCGTCTGCTCGAGTTGCAGGAGGCGAGAGTCAGTGGCAAACCGGAGAAGATTGCCAAGCGGCAGGCCAGGCTGGAGGAGTCCCAGACCCGGATGCTGGAGGCCCAGCGTGAGCTGGACAAACTGATCCGGCTGGTCGGCAAGTGATGGCCAGCCGCTGCACGCAGGATCAAAAAAGGCCGATTGCTCGGCCTTTTTTCGTTTTACGGTCTGTGTATCCGCTACTGCCGGTGCATCCGCACAAACTTCTCCATCAGCTGATCTTCGGTCTCCACATGAGCGGGATCCCAGATGATGCAGTCGATAGGGCAGACACTGATGCAGGTCGGCTTCTCATAGTGACCGACGCACTCGGTGCAGCGACTGGGGTCGATCTCGTAGATCTCCTCACCCAGGCTGATGGCCTGGTTGGGGCACTCGGGATCGCACATGTCACAGTTGATGCACTTGTCGGTGATGAGCAGCGCCATTTCAGGCCGCCGTGTGCGGGTTGCGGGTATCCTGGCTGTCGCCCAGATTGCGCAGCAGGATGCCGTAGTTCACATCCAGATCTTTCGGGACCGGCACATAGACTACGTGACCGTTGCCCGGCGCGGTGTCGATAAGCTCGCCCTTGCGGTTCTCCATCTGCTCCAGATTGAAACGGACGTTGCCCTGCGGGGTCATCAGCTCCAGGTTGTTGCCCACCAGGAACTTGTTCTTCACCTCGACCTCGACCATGTCACCTTTGCGACCGGTGATCTCGCCGACAAACTGTTGGGTGTCGGAGACGGAGTAGCCGTAGTCGTAGTTCTGGTATTCGCTGTGGTTGTGACGGCGCAGGAAGCCCTCGGTGTAGCCGCGGTGGGCCAGATTTTCGAGGGTGCCCATCAGACTGCGGTCGAACGGACGTCCCGCCACTGCATCGTCGATGGCCTTGCGGTAAACCTGCGCGGTACGTGCGCAGTAGTAGAAGGATTTGGTGCGCCCTTCGATTTTCAGGGAGTGAACGCCCATCTTGGTCAGTCGCTCGACGTGCTCGACGGCGCGCAAGTCCTTGGAGTTCATGATGTAGGTGCCGTGCTCGTCCTCGAACGCGCTCATGTACTCGCCCGGGCGGTTGGACTCTTCCAGCAGCACCAGCGCATCGGTCGGTTTGCCAAGGCCTAACGTGTTGTCCGGACGCACTGCGATGGGCTCCTGACGGTGGACGATCTGGCCCACGTCATCTTCTTTACCTTCGTGCACCTTGTACTCCCAGCGGCAGGAGTTGGTGCAGGTGCCCTGGTTGGGGTCACGCTTGTTGATGTAGCCGGAGAGCAGGCAGCGGCCAGAGTAGGCCATGCACAGCGCGCCGTGAACGAACACTTCCAGCTCCATCTCCGGTACCTGCATGCGGATCTCTTCGATCTCGTCCAGCGACAGCTCGCGGGAGAGGATGGCGCGGGTCAGGCCCATTTGATGCCAGAACTTCACCGTGGCCCAGTTGACCGCGTTGGCCTGCACCGAGAGGTGAATGGGCATATCCGGGAAGGCTTCACGCATCATCATGATAAGACCGGGGTCGGACATGATCAGCGCATCGGGCTTCATCTCCACCACGGGGCGCATGTCGCGGATAAAGGTCTTGAGCTTGGAGTTGTGGGGCTGGATGTTGGCCACCACATAGAACTGCTTGCCCAGTGCATGGGCTTCGTTGATGCCCAACTGCAGGTTTTCGTGATCGAATTCGTTGTTGCGCACCCGCAGGCTGTAGCGGGGCTGACCGGCATAGACGGCATCGGCGCCATAGGCGTAGGCGTAACGCATGTTCTTGAGGGAACCTGCGGGGGAGAGCAATTCTGGTTTAAACATGGCGGACTCTTTATATCTGATTGCAAATCAGGACGATGCCACCTGATGGCATCGTAGTGGTTGAGCTGCGGTGCAAGATGCCCTCCGAGAGGAGGCTCAATGCAGCGCGACCCGATGACGGCATATCCGGGGCTATCGAAAGAAGATGCGCCGGATATTCGGGGTGCGAGATTGTACTCGCCCCCACGTCATCATGCAATTTGGCAGGAAATTATTGGCTGCGCGAGCCGATAGGATGCCGAAATGAAACCGCCGCTCAGGCCCAACGGGAGAGGGGGGAGGGCATGGCGTAGACGTAACCCTGTTGATAGTCACAGCCGAGCTGATCGGCAATCTCGATATGGGTCTGGTTTTCCACCCCTTCGCACACCACCTTCATGCCGAGTCGCTGCAGGTACTCCACCAGTCCGGTCAGCATGCGCAAGGCATGGCTACTCTTGGTCGCTTGCAGCAGCAGGGAGCGATCCAGCTTGATGATCTCGTAGGGGAGCGCCATCACTCGCTGAAAATTGCACTCCTGGGTGCCAAAGTCATCGCAGGCGATATGGGCGCCGTGGCTGCGCAGTACCTCGATCAGGGCCAGCTCCTTGCGCTCTAGCGGGGCGTACTCCACCACCTCGAACCAGATTGCGATATCCAGCTTGCGGGCCTGTAAGAGGGTGAGTAACAGCAGGTTCTTATATGTTGTGCTCTCAAAAGCGGGGTTGAGGTTTATCGAGAGGGAGCAAGGAGCATGGCGTGCCAGCGCGGTCAGATCACGCCAAATGGCTCTGAGCATAACGATATCCACATGCAGGGACTCCTCATCGCTGAGAGAGGGAAAGTCTATTCCCTGATAGCGCTGCTGGTGGGGTTCCCAGCGTCTGGCCAGCACCTCAAAGCCGATGATCTGGCGATCCCGGTCAACGATTGGCTGATAAAAGGGCACGGTAATGTCCGCTGTCGTCAGGGATGCCACGTCACCGACCGGAAACTCTTCTTTAAACGCAAACATGTCACTTCCCTGCTGACTGAGATGATTTCGGATAATAGGGGAGGATGTTGAAAGCTGGCTGTAGGAATTGTCTGATTGTTTGCAGAAAAAATACTTTGGCAGTATCAGATTATTCCGATTAAGTCCGCTGTGTGGATTATCTAAACTGGCCTCAATGACGAATCGCCGAGCCAAATATGACCATCTGGCGATTTGCATATATGGAACTAATATATCTTTCGGAGCCTGCAATGAAGGCACTACTCTCTATCGTTTTTACAGTGTGATTATTATTCATGAATAAGATTTTTACTGTGTTGCTGCTTATATTCAGCAGCAATGCCTTGGCGTCGCCGGATATTAGCGTTGGTACCTTATATGATTATATGTCGGCAGAAAAAACTACGCTGCTCAAGCGGGTTAGAAATCTTGGTGATGAGACGGCATTTGTCAAAATAACCTTGGCCGAAATTATATATGGTGCCGATGGCGTGCCGAAGGAGCGGGAGTTACCGGAGGAGGGCGTTCGTCAGCTGGTGACAAGTCCATCTCGGTTGATTATTCCGGCAGGTGGTATGCAGGCTACCCGTTTTATCTATATGGGCGTGCGGGAGCGAGAACGTTATTTTCGGGTGCGTTTTGTGCCGGTCAAACCGCAGGATGATGAAATAACCGAATTACCACCACAGCAACAAATTAGCGCGGGGGTCAGCATCATGACCGGTTTTGGCACCATTCTCTTTGTGGCCCCCAAAGAGACCCGTTATGACACCCGTATTGACCGTAAAAACGGTGTTCTCTATGTGGAGAACCGGGGCAATGCCACCGTTATTCTCGATTATCTGGAACTGTGTGACCAAAAAGAGAGGTCATGCAGTCAACCGGAGAAGCTGCATCTGCTGCCCGGCGTTAAAAAGCGGGTCAGTCAAGAGGCAACCCGATTGGTTCGTTTTGAACTGATCGAAGGGAAAAAATCGGTATTCAGGGAGTTCAAGCTCTGATCCCGATATATCACAAGAACGACAATCACACCTGAAGGAGTGGCTATGAAGATGTTATCGCTTTTTCCCGCCCTGTTGCTGGCGAGCGGATCGCTGATGGCGGCCGAGCGCATTGAGCATACGGTGACGGTAACGGCGCAGATCCCGACCGAAAACTTTTATGTGCAACCCGTGGGTGATTGGATGAGTACCCCACAGAAACTGACCTTCAACCCCTTTAGCCAAAAGCTGGATCCCTTGGCCAAGCAGCTGGAGATGAAGAGCACCATTGGTCCCATCAAGGGTTATCTGGTTTATCCCGCAACCATGGCCAGCGGCAAGGAGAGTATCGGCTTGACGGTCAAGGTGGCAGGCGTTGCGCTGACCACTACATCCGCCGACTTGCTGAACCAAGCGGATGCCAATACTGGCAAACAGGTAGGGCTGGAGATTATTCCGGCCGCGGCGCCAACCGGTGGCTACAAACCCGGCAACTATCAGGGGATTGTCAGCATGATGTTTGAATCGGAGGTACCGCCTGCTCAAGGCAGCTGACATGAGTATGTGGGGGTCATCAGGCCCCCTTTAATTGATATTCCAGGCATTCAGGTTGCACTTCATGGTTCGTTCTCTTCTTTTCTTGCTCGGGTCGTTGCTCTTTGCCTCACTGGCGGCGGCAGACCCGGCACTGTTGCTGCAACAGGCGCGGCAGTTGCCAGAAGGGTTTGAAGCGCACTTTTTTGGTGTTCCCCTGATGGTGCGGGTGACCGTCGACGGTCGCCTGCTGGGGGATGGGGAAGTGCTGCTCGGGCGGGATAACTCGGTACAGCTGCTTTCACTGGTGGATGTGCAGGAGAGCGAGTTTGACGAGGGGGCGCGTGAACGCTGGCTGACCAGGTTGGGGTCGCACCTGCCGCTCGGCGAGTGCAGCCGTGCCTGTCCCGAAGGCATCGTGGGATTGCAATATAGTCTGGAGGAGTCCCAGCTCTCGGTACTGACCGGTGAGGTAGAGCAGGAGGCGCGGGATCAGCGCTTTATAGCATTGCCTCAAGAGAGCAGGGGGTTGCTGGTCCAGAACCAGCTGAACCTGGTACAGGGCAGTCAGCGCAACGGTCACTACAACCTGCAGCTGGAGGGCAGCTGGGGACAGTGGACCCCTTTTATGGAGGGGGATGCCACCTGGCAAGAGGGTGGGCCAACTGATCTCGGGATGGCTCAGGTCTATGGAGAACGGCTCCATGAGGCCAATTTTTATCGTCTCGGCTTCTTCTTTCCCTCGGCGCAGGGGTTGGTGCGTCAACCCAACTACTACAGTGGTGCGACGCCCACAGTGCTTGGCGTGATGTGGGGCAGCTCGGATCTGCTACGTCGGGAACGCGGGGTGCCCAGTCTGGCGCCGATCCAGGTGGCACCGGCACGACCGGGCATGGTGGAGATCTATCGGGACGGCAACCTGATCCAGTCCCAGCTGGTCGTATCCGGTCTGCAGGCGCTTGATACCCGCTCGCTGCCCGGCGGTATCTACGAGGTAGAGCTGCGGCTGCTGGAGGATGGTCAGGAGACCCGTCGTTGGCGCGAGATGATCTACAAACCCTCCAACTGGCAGACGCCGGAAGAGCCGTGGCGCTTCAACCTCTTTGCCGGGCGTCAGACCCGCTGGCTGGTGCGGCAGGGAGATAGCGATCTGGAAGGCGCCAGTGGCGGCGTAGCGGTGAACCACCTGTTGCTTCCTTCGTTGGTGGTGGGGGCGGGTAGCCAGTATGTGGACAGACGGACTCAGCACTCCCTCTCGCTCGACTGGGAGGCGACCAGTCAGCTTCACGGCTTTGCCTCCCTCAACCAGAGTGTTGGCATGGGGTGGGGCTACGATCTGCAGGGGATCTACTGGCATGGCAACAGCAGTCTGGTGGCCAGCCATTCGCGCAATCTGCGCAAGCAGGTTGAAGCAACTGCGGTGTCCAGTCTGTCACTGCAGCAGTCGCTGGAAAAGTGGGGCTCCCTCAGTCTCTATGTTTCTCACCAGTCTGGTCGTGGCAATGGTGCTGATGTGGGGTGGCACTATAGCGATCGGTTGTGGGGGCGCTGGGTGACCTGGGGGGTGACCCTGTTCGATCGTCCTGGCAGCGAGAGCACGGCGCAGCAGCGGGATCGCGGTAGCACGCTGAGTCTCACTATCAACTTGGGGGGAGATGATCGCCAGTTGTCGCTGGGGCTGGGCAGCAATACCTCCCGCTCGGGCGGTGCCCAGCGCAGCGCCTATCTCAACTACCAGCAGGAGGTGGATTGGGGCCCGTTGCGTCAGGTCAGCGTCGGCAGTACCCACGACAGCTATGGTACCGGTCTATCCGGCTATGGCCGCTTCGCGGCTCCCTGGTTGGGGGGCGACCTGTTTGCCCAGCACTCCTCCTATAACGAACAGGTGACTGGCGGTATCAATCTGGAGAGCGTGGTGGCACTGGGACGGGAGGGGGAGCTAGCACTGGGTTCTCGCGAGATGGGCGGCATGGGCAATGAGGCTGCGATGATCCTCGATATTGCGGCCGATGATGAGGCGGCGCGGATCCGGGTCAGCGATGATCACGGCAGCGTACAGACCCTTGGGCCCGGTCGCCATCTGGTCTCGGTGCCAGCCTTGCAGAGCGGTGCCTTGCAACTGGAGATGGCCGACCACGAGGGGACGCCGCTCACCATCAAGCCCACCGTGCTCCCCTACCACCTTAATCGCGGCGGAGTGGGCTATGGCCAGGTGAACGCCATAAGTACCGTCACTGTGATTGGTCGCCTGCTCGACGAGCAAAATAGGCCGCTGCGTGGTGCCATGGTCAGCAACCCCATAGGGCGGGCATTTACCGAAAACGATGGCTTCTTTGCGCTGGAGGCGAGTCGACGACAGCCACAATTTAGCGTGGAACATAATGGCACTCTCCGTTGCAACAACTCGTCAGGAGTGCAGAGTCGCACGGAGGCATCGGAGATTATTATGTTGGGAGAGTTAATATGTTCACCTGGTGTTACTGTAAAAAATGAAAAGCATTAAAATATTAGTTCTACTGATTATCAGTCACTCTTCTTTGGCTGATGTGATTGATATTACGGCAGACTATAAACCGGAGAGTTATGAAGTGAGTGGTGGGCGTTTTATCAACACCACTCCGTGCGATGTCGGCAATGAGATTTCTTATTGTGATCCCCTGAAGCCGCTAGAGTCATCGGTTATAGTAAAACTCCCTGTGTCGATAGGAAAAACAATAAATTCGGCGAAGGGTAAACAGAACTACCTAAGTTACTATCGACTTTCTGGGCCTAAAAAGGTCACGTTGACAAATAGCAACAATGGAGAACGCCATGAATTGGCATTTATTCCAACCAATATAGGTGCCAAGGTAATAAAAATGGAGTATCCAATTGTCAATAATAATAGATGGCCCATGCATACTATTGGTGGTGATTGCTATCAAAGCTTTAGTACTTGGGGGTGGTTCGGGTCTGTAGTAACTGGGCAACTTTTTTTATATTCTATTAATGATTTAGCTCAAAATGGCGCGTCTGAGTGCTATCACAATAGCCAACTTGGTAATGGAACATCATACTCTGTCGATTGGCTGAATTATGGCTTTCGTATCAAAGCACCTAATCCATTGACTATGTCAAACGGAAAGTATACTGGTAGTTTAAAAATAATGGTGGGGCGTAATAAGGATATTGACCTGGGTGATGCAACCTATTCTGGGGGAACAGAGCATGAACTTAAATTTACACTGACAGTCCGTCATCAATTGAAAGTTGATTTTCCCAAAGGAGATAGCGATGGCCATAGCCAAGTAACCTTATTGCCACCAGGTGGGTGGAGTAATTGGATTCATAGTGGAAAGCGAGAGCCAAGCATATTGCAGCAAGATCTTCCTTTTCGAATATGGTTTAGTGCCCCATTTACTGTCTCACTTCGTTGCCAATATCAATGGTCTACTAGTGGCGAGTGCGCATTAAAAGATAGCAAGGGGCGAACAGTGCCTTTAAAAACGCACTATGTTAACAGCATAAATGAAATGTTTCTGTTGACTACAAATAAAACCAGATTTGTACTTCCTGTACAGGGAAGTCCGGTTATCAATGCTGCCAGAGCGATTCGATTTCAGATTGTGGGTGGGACGGTCGCCGAGATGATGAAATACCCTGGCTCCTCCTTTAAAGGTGATGTTACCCTGATATTTGATGCGGCTATTGATTAATAGAGTCCGCTGCTTTTGGCATAGTCAAAGAGGGCGCTATCGCTGCTAATACCCAGCCGTATCATTGCGCTCTTTTTCTGGGTGCTGATGGTTTTGACACTGCGATGAAGATAGTCGGCAACCTGAGTGACGGACATGCCGCTGGCAAGTAGGCGCACCACTTCGCTCTCCTTTGGTGTAAGCGGGTGGGGTTCGCCTTGGGCAGAGATTCCGGCATTGGCCAGCAGTATTTTTACCGCAGGACCAATATAGCGATGACCGAGCAATATCTGGCGAATGGCATCGGCCAGTTCATTGATAACCGATTTTTTCAGTATCAGACCGTTGACCCCAACCTGAATAAGAGATTGCAAGATGGCGCTGTTCTGGATCTGGGTCAGCACAATAATGGGCAGGTTTGGATAATCCCGACGCAACTGCTGGATCATCACCAGTCCATCACAGCGGATATCTCCCGGCATGCTGAAATCAGTGATCAACAGATCACAATGATGCTGTTGCAATAATTTCAGCAAGTCAGATACCTGATATGCCTCGGCGATCACTTCACAATGGGGTGTTATCTGGTCAATCAGGCTACGGATCCCGGTCAGAATCAAGGGGTGGTCATCAGCAAGAATAATCTTGAAGGACATGGATGAGCCTCTTATAAAACGGTGAATAATATTCAGGCTACCAAAGCTAACATTTCTATACTACCGTGCGCACCCCATTTTTTTAGGAGCATATATCTTTTGACAAATATATGTGAATCGTTATGTCTATGTATTGTTTGCTTATGTCATTAATCAAGCGATTCATAATTATTGTCGCTGTTTTTTCCTTGACGCCTTCCGTATTTTCGGCGGAGGTACATTCTGTACCAACGATTGAAGTGGGCATATTGGCTGGCGGATGGGGACCATTCCAGCAGTGGGACGGCAAGGTCGCCGCTGGCTTCAGTGTTGAATTGATGGAGGAAATAGCCAAAAAGCTTGACTACCGGATTGCCTGGCAGGTCTACCCTGACTGGAAAACCATGTATGCCGATGCCTGCCGTGGCAAGCTGGATATCCTGCTCGATGCATTTAATTCTGAGGTGCGTCAGTGTGTCACCTATAGCCTGCCTTACTACACTTCGCCGACCGTGGTGGTGGTTCGTCAGGACAGCCCCCTGTTTCGGGATGTGAGCCGGTTGCAGTCCGCCAGCATTGCTATCGAAAAAGGCTTTCTGACCGAGAAGCTGGTCAAGCTGCACTATCCCAATGTCACACCGCGACTCTTTGTCGATACGCACCGTGCATTGCTGGCGGTTGAGCAAGGTCGGGCAGATGCCTACATCGGCAACCTTCATGTGGCCAATCTGTTTATCGAGCGTCACCCGGCGTTGGCGGTGGTTGCCCAGTCTCCCTTGTTGATGGAAACCCTGCATCTTGGCGTCGCCAGCCAGAAACACACTCTTGCTATCCGGCTTGATACTGCCATTCAGTCGCTAACGGTCGAGGCGCGCAGTGAACTGGAGAAACGCTGGTTGGGGGAGAGCCTGGAGCCCAACTTTATGGGGCACAGTCATTTTTTACTGCGTCCTGATGAGCGTGGCTGGCTCTCGATGCTGCCACCGCTCAAGCTGGGGTTGATCCCCGGCTGGGTGCCCTTCTCCCATCTCGATGAGGAGGGCAACTCGGTCGGCTTGATAGCGGATTATCTGAAGGTGTTGCAAGAGAAGTTAGGGTTGGCTTACAGCCGAATATCGGTAAAGGATTGGCCTGACCTGCAACAGCAACTGCTGCATCACGAAGTCGACCTGGCGGTATTACCCGCTCGCATTATCGAGCGGCTGGTGGGTTGGCATGCCAGCGAACCCTTCGCATCATTCCCGATGGTGCTGGTGACGGCGCGCGGTAGTATTCCGATCGGGGATCTCTCTGATCTGGCTGGTAAAAAGCTGTTGCTGACCGACAGTATGCTGATCCCCCAGCTGAGGGCAATGGTGCCTGACCTTAAACTGATCACGACCAAGAGTGCTGGCGAGGGGCTCGCCCGGGTTGCAGCAGGGCAGGGGGATGCCTATATCGGCAATCTGGTGGTGGTTTCCCGTCTTATCACCGAACAGTTTGATGACCGACTTCATATTGCCGCACCCACCCCCTTCAAGGATGAGTTGGCCGTTGCAGTACGTGAGCCTTACGTCCCCTTGCTGCCCTTGACCAACCGGGTGCTTGCCAGCATGAGCGACAAGGAGAAGCGCCAGATACGCAACAGCTGGCTGGCGCTCAATTACAGCGAAGGTATCCCCAGAGCGAAACTGGTGCGTACCCTGCTGCCCGCCGGGGTGGCGATCACGCTCTTTATTCTGGTGTTGTCGGTGGCTTACTGGCGGCTGCGTCAGGAGATAGTCCGTCGTCATCAGGTTGAGGCTGCATTGGCCAGAGCCAAGGCCAAAGCGGAGTCTGCCGCCACCCAGAAAGGGGAGTTTCTGGCCACCATGAGCCACGAGATTCGCACGCCCATGAATGGCATTGTCGGTATGGCGGAACAGCTCACTTTTACCGAGCTGACCCAGGATCAGCGCCAGATGGTCGAGGTTATCAACCGCGGTGCCCAGGGGTTGCATGCGCTGATCGACAACGTGCTCGACTTCGCCAAGCTGGAGGCGGGCAAAATGCAACTCGAAGAGGCCCCTTTTCTCATCCGTGAATTGATCGACAGCGTGCTGACCATGACGGTGAGCGAAGTACATCGCAAGGGATTGCGCGTCTATCTCTGGGCGGATGCCGGTGTGGCGGCTCGGGTTAGTGGTGATGCGCTGCGTCTGCGCCAGATCCTCTTCAACTTTGTCAGCAATGCCATCAAATTTACCGAGCGGGGCTTTATCGAGATCTCGGTGCAACTGCTGTCGCAGGGGGAGGGGCATCAGCAATTGTGCTTCGGTGTGCGCGACAGCGGCATCGGTATGAGCCCAGAGGCGCTTGGCCGGATCTTCAATGCCTTTGAACAGGCAGAGAGCTCCACCACCCGCAGTTATGGTGGTACCGGCTTGGGCCTGAGTATCTGCCAGACCCTGGCCACCTTGATGGGTGGCGAGATCCGGCTGGAGAGTGCTCCTGGGCTGGGCACTTTCATCAGCCTGACGGTCACGTTGCCAGTGCTGGCACAGCGAGAGCCTGATCTCCGTCTCAATGGCGTGCAAGCCCATATCGATCTCCATGACGAGAAGCTGTGCCACACCCTGCTGTTGCATCTTGATGCCTTGGGGGTAACACGAACGTTGGAGTCTGGTGATGCTCATTTGCGTTTCACAGACCATGAGTTGGCGGGCAACGGGCTCATCCGGGTGCTGCCGCTGGCAACCCCTCTCGGTTATCGTTGTGATGAGGAGGGTTACATCCTCAACAGCAATCCCATGACCTGGCATGCGGTGCGGGAAGTTTGCTATCGCCAGCTTGGCTTGAGCGATGGGACGGCAACGAAAGCGATGCGAAAGAGCGCACCCATGCAGCCCTGCCGGGTATTGCTGGTGGAGGATAATCCCCTCAACCAGTCGCTGGTGATACGCCAGCTCAGGCAACTTGGGATGAACTGCGATGTGGCAGAGCATGGCCAGCAGGCTCTCGAGATGGTCGCGCAGCATCCCTATGAGCTGGTGCTCTGTGACTGTCAGATGCCGGTGATGGATGGTTACGAGTTTACCCGCAGAATACGGGCTGCAGAGAAAGGCGAGCGGCAGCTGATCATCGCCATGACGGCCAATGTGTTGCCAGAGCAGGCTCAGCGCTGTTTTGCCGCGGGCATGGACGATCTGTTGGGCAAACCGGTGCTGCTGGATGCTCTGCATCAGATGTTGCAGAAGTGGCAGATCTTACCCGCGCCAACCTTGATTGATATTGCAGCTATGGAGGCATTTTTTGGTCATGGTGACAAGTTGCAGCAGATGTTTCCACTATTTCGCCAGGAGCTTGAACAGTCGATGGTGCAGGAGCCACTTGATGACAATGCATTGGCCAATTGGGTGCATCGTCAGGCGGGGACCATCAGCATGATGATGGCGCCGGAATTGGCTGAACAGGCATGGCGATTGGAAGAAAAAATCCGTCAGTTTGGATCGCCAGCTTGTACCGATGAGCTGACACGCTTTCGTACCCAATTACAGCAAATCATCGATGAATTGACGTTATTGAGCGAAAGAGAGGGGCATTCAGTTATCGAGGGAGAGCTGGAGTAAGGGGAACTGTTCGCTCATAAAATTGCGGGGGCTGTGGCCATTGCCTGCGGTGGCCAGCCATTCCCAATCCAGTTTTGGCGAGCCCGCTTTGAAGCGTTGATAGGCAACGCCCTGATGAATGGTCAGAAAGAGGGTCGTGGGGAGTCCCAGCTTGTTGCTGTAGCGCACCATCAGATCACCCTGATAGTCGTTGCTGATTCTGACTTTGAGCGCCTGCAATGTCAGACCGGTGGCGTGACCATGCTCGTCCCAGACTTCAAACATGATGTGAACACTCTGATGTCGATGATGCCACGATGAGCAAGATGGGATGCAATTGCAACTGTCAGATCTGACAATGCCGAAAAAGTGTGAGGGGGATAGCAGAAAGCGAAAACCCGGCGCGAGGCCGGGTTTTCTTGAATGATGGTGGAGGGAGAAGGATTCGAACCTTCGAAGGCAGAGCCGTCAGATTTACAGTCTGATCCCTTTGGCCG
>NZ_JAPDCL010000006.1:0-221599 GCF_027706025.1 Aeromonas sp. Y311-2
ACTACCTGAAGCAACACCGCTTATATACCCGCACACTTGGAATTATTTGAGTCTCTAAAAATGAGGGGATCTCTGAGGTGTACTACGGGTGTTAGGCCCGTAGGTTAGATTAGCCGTCAGGGGTAATCGGACGTTCGCGTAAATTAATTCCCCCGCGATAACGGCCATCCATATTTCTCCTCTGCCAGATGCCGCTGATTCACGGAAACACCTGGACAGCGGTATCTCGATCGTCCGATTACGCTTCGCTAATCGAACCTGCATGGGACGGTAATATGTGGGATATGCCGGTTGGCGCAGATCAGCCAGCCTGACACGATCGCCATAAATCACGGTCGTCAGAAACCAAAGAGCCGCCCTTATGGGCGGCTCTTGGTATCAGCGATGGTGACTGATTCATCTTGTTACCGAATCGTCTTTTTACTGAATCGTTATTGGGCCTTGGGCGGTTCCACCGCAGCAGTCGCCGGTTGGTCATCTTCCTTGATCCAGGCATCCAGCAGGGTGTAGCCCACCGCCAGCACCACGGGGCCGATAAACAAACCGATGATCCCCATGGTCAGCAAGCCACCGATTACCCCCACCAGAATGAGGATGAGCGGCAGGTCGGCGCCCCGCTTGATCAGGAAGGGGCGCAGGAAGTTGTCCATGGTGCCCGCAATCAGTGACCACACCAGCAGGAAGGTGCCCCAGGTGGTATCACCGCTCCAGTAGAGGTAGCCGATACAGGCCAGCAGCACCGGGAAGGGGCCGATCTGGGCGACGATCAGCAGGAACATCACCACCACCAGCACCATGGCGTAGGGGATACCGGCAATCAGCAGGCCGACACCGGCCACCGAGGATTGCACCAGCGCGGTCACCACCACCCCCATCGCCACGGCACGGATCGCCTGTGAAGCGAGCACAGTGGCGTTGTCGCCACGCTGACCCGCCAGCCGGTGGGCGAAGCGGCGAATGCCGGTCGCCACCACTTCACCTGAGTGATAGAGCACACCGCAGATACCGACCGTCAGCAGGAAGTGGACAAACAGCAGCCCAAGATTACCCGCCTGAGAGGCCAACCAGCGGGCGGTCTGGCCAAAATAGGGGGCCAGCTTGGCAAACAGCACCTGACCACCGCTCGCCAGAATTTGCTGCCAGAAGTCATAGAGCTTGTCGCCCACCAGCGGGATCTGTTGCAGCCAGAGCAGCTCCGGTGGCGGTGACTGGCTGATATGGGTACCCAGCTCGATCAGCATGGGCGCCTTCTCCGCCACATTGGCCAGCGTCATAAAAAGCGGGATGACAAACATCAGCAGCAGCACCAGCGTCATAAAGAGGGCCGCCAGGGTGCGCTTGCCCCACAACAGGCGCTGCACCATCAACATCAGCGGCCAGGTGGCGATGGTGATCATGGTGGCCCACACCAGCGCAGGCAGGAAGGGCTGCAACACCAGGAAACAGGAGATAATCAGGATGCTGAGAAACAGCACCCCCAGGGTTATCTTGGCCAAATCCACTTTTTTCACATTCATAGAGTTCCCTTGTCAGAGCCGTTGCCCTTGGGTCGTGTGTCGCATTTCAAGAAAGAGAGTATCCACCAGAGGCCAGCGCTCAACCAGAGCCCCAGCCCGAAAAAGAGCACAAACTGACCAAGCAGGATAGCCAGCGAACTGCTGGTCAGCAGCGGCAGCGCCCAGAGTCCCGCCCCAATCACCGCGCCTCCCGCCAGGGTGACCGCGCCGGTCAGGATGGGGGAATAACCGCCGCGAGTCAGGGAGCGCAAACCGCCAACCCAGAGCCCGAGAGCCGCCAGCCCGATCCCGGCCAGATGGGCCGATTGGGTCAGCCCACCAAACGCCAGTGCAGATGCGATCAGCAGCAGCCAAACCGCCGAATGCCTGTCGGCACGCCAGCAGGGACGCGCGGCCAGCAGCAAGGCGCCTATCAGCAGGCCCACCGCCACGTCGGAGATAAAGTGCACCCCGAGCCAAACCCGCGCCAGACCTGTAGTCAGCGCCAGCAGCAAGGCCAGCGAATAGGCCAGCCCGCGCCGGGCAGGCCAGAACCAGCCAAGCAGCGCCCCCCAGAACAGCAGGGCCGAGGCGGTATGGCCGCTCGGCATGCCAAAGCCTTGCGCGCTCTGGGTTGCCAGCAGCGGTTGCAGATGGAAGGGGCGCGGCCAGCCAATTCCCTCCTTGCTCGCCTGCACCAGCAAGCCAAGCCACAGCATGGCGAACAGCAGCTGGCGCAACCGTGGCCACCCCAGCAGCGGGAGCAGCAAAGGTATCAGGGCAAGCTGAAAGCCGCCTGAACCAGACAGATTGCTGACTGACAGCCACCACACATCGGGCCCCAGCCACTGCTGCAGCCGCTGCATCAGCGGGATCTCGGCCTGATGCAGCGCATTGCCCTGCGCCACGAAATCGGCCTGCCAGTGCACCTCGCTCTCGGGCACCTTATCCAGTCGGGATTGCAGCCAGTCGAGCTGATCCGGGAAGCGGCGCTGCTCGCGGGGGAGCTGGTCAATGGCGATCAGCCGGGCGTTAAGGATCTCTCCCCCCAGATTGGGGGCCTTCAGCAGCGAGACAAAATCGGAATCTTGCTGCGCGACAATCGGTTCCAGCGTGCGGCAGGCGAAGATAACCGCCCGCTGCCAGCGGCCCAACTCCTGCACCACCTCCCCCCGCAAGCCGGTCTCTTCATAGAGTTCGCGCAGCGCCGCCTGCTCGGGGCGCTCGCCGCCATCGATATAGCCACCGCTCAGGCTGTAGCGGGAGGAGATGCGATCCTGCACCAGCAGCAGTTGATCCTGATGACGGATGGCGCAGGCCGCTGCCGTGGGGCCAGCCGGTTCGGCACTCAGGGCTGGCAGAGCGGCAAACAGCGCCAGCAAGAGTAAAAAGAGGGTTCTAGACATCAATTTGCTTTCCCTATGCACAATGGCGACAAGCCTCCCAGAAATCAGATAGTTGGGCAACGGTAGCGGCCGGATTGCCGCGGTTCCCGCCACGCAGGCGGTGCACGGAAGATTGCGATGAAGCAGGGCACTCCCTACTATTGGCGGCTATCTTCAATTTCATGCAGCAAACGCTGGAGCCCTCCATGAGACAGTTCGGCTTTTTCCTCGGCATCGCCATCGGTGTCATTTTGATCCTGTTCGGCAGCATCGTCATCTTCCAGGCGCTCCCTGCCGCACTGGATGTACTGGAGATGCCAAGCCGCATCCCGTTCGTGCGCGAGGTCTACACCTGGCTGATGACCAGCGCCAACGGCCTGACCGCCCAGCTGGAGCAGAATTTCCTGGAAGCCTTCCAGACCGTGCTCAAGCTGATCCTGCTCATCACCTTCATGTGGGTCTGCGTCAAGCTGGTCAACATGGGGGTGCTGATTATCCGCGCCGGGGTTGATCTGATCCGCACCGCCATCGCCCACAGCGAAGGGCCGCACGACCAGAAGAAGCCGGATCAGCACGATCACTTCTGACTCTGACATGGTTGATGGATGTGAACGCTGCCGCCCCCAACCGGGGCGGCAGCTTTATATGCGCGGTATGAAGGCCCCTCCCAGCCCCCATGAATACCCGATAAAGCAGCGGCTTTCCCTTGTGAATCAGCAAACTGCCCATATGTTGCATCACCTTGACATGGTTTGCGCCCCGCGCGGCGGCTGCCCGGTTTCTATCCCGACCCCGTGCTCTGGTATAATCGACCACCTCTTTTCCCCGTTATGGAGCCTGTTCATGCCCAATCATGCAGAAAGTGCCCTCGAGGTTCGTCTCGACAAGTGGTTGTGGGCAGCCCGTTTCTACAAGACCCGCTCCATTGCGCGGGATCAGATAGACGGGGGCAAGGTGCACTACAATGGTCAGCGCAGCAAACCGGGCAAACAGGTGGAAGTGGGGGCACTGATCCGCTTCTGGCAGGGGCAGGACGAACGCGAAGTGCGGGTGCTGGCCTTGAGCGAGCAGCGCAAATCGGCACCGCTGGCCCAGCAGCTCTATGAAGAGACCGCCGAGAGCCAGAAAAAACGGGCCGAGAACAGCGAGGCGCGCCGCTTCAACAGCCAGTTTGCCCCCAGCCCCGAGCGCCGCCCCGACAAGCAGGAGCGACGCCAGTTGCTCAAGGTCAAACAGTACTGACCGACCCCGATTTGATACCGGGCTGGCATCAACCCCAGCCCGCCCGATTTACCTCACCGAAAAGCCAGGAATACATGATGAGCAACCAAGATCTGCTGTATCGCTATCTGTTTGAAGAGTACGAAGTGCGTGGCGAGCTGGTCCAGCTGGATCACACCTACCGCCACGTGGTGGAAGCCCAGAACTACCCGGTGCAGGTGCAAAAACTGCTGGGCGAGCTGCTGGTCGCCACCAGCCTGCTGACCGCCACCCTCAAGTTTGAAGGCTCCATTACCGTACAGCTGCAGGGCGATGGCCCGGTGCGTCTGGCCGTGATCAACGGTGACAACAACCAGCAGCTGCGCGGCGTGGCCCGCTATGAAGGCGAGCTGCCGAGCGATGGCAAGCTGCAGAGCCTGATTGGCAACGGCCAGCTGATCATCACCATCACCCCGGAGCAGGGCGAGCGCTATCAGGGCATCATCGCGCTGGATGCCGACACCCTGGCGGGCTGCCTGGAGCACTACTTCGCCCGCTCCGAACAGCTGGCCACCAAGCTGTGGATCCGCACCGGCTATCACGAAGGTGCGCCGCGCGCTGCCGGCATCATGCTGCAGGAGCTGCCCGCCCAGAGCGAGGATCACAGCAACGATTTCGATCACCTGACCCAGCTCACCAGCACCATCAAGGATGAAGAGCTGTTCGGCCTGCAGGCAGAGGAGATCCTCTACCGTCTCTACCATCAGGACAAGGTGCGGGTGTTCGATCCGCAGGCGGTCGAGTTCCGTTGCACCTGCTCCCGCGAGCGCTGCGAAGGGGCCCTGCTGCAGATAGAAAAGGAAGAGGTCATGGAGATGGTGCAGGAGCTCGGCAAGATCGACATGCACTGTGATTATTGCGGCGCCCAGTACCAATTTAATGGGATCGATGTCGAAACCCTGTTCAGCAGGGCTCCCGGCAATGATGCAAACCAGTTACACTAATTAAAGGCGGGCAAAACCCGCCTTTAACTTTAATAACAAAAAAATACCCTATTTTATAAAGTTTGATGGCGATCGCTAAACTCTACCACCTAAGTGATAGGATGACCGTCAGATAGAACCCTACCAACCTCTGAACCCAGGAGAATACAATGACAATCGTGGCAGAACCCACCCTGGCCCAACAATTAGGACTGGACCAGTACGGCATCAAAAACAGCCAAGAAATCGTTCGCAACCCCTCTTACGAGCAGCTTTTCGCGGAAGAGACACGCCCTGACCTGGAAGGGTTCGAGCGCGGTGTGGTGACCGAGCTGGGCGCCGTCAACGTAAATACCGGTATCTTCACCGGTCGCTCCCCGAAAGATAAATATATCGTCAAAGATGCCACTACCCAGGATACTGTATGGTGGTCTGACCAGGGTAAAAACGATAACAAAGCGATTACCCCGGAAGTGTGGTCACATCTGAAAGGGCTGGTCACCAAACAGCTCTCCGGCAAGCGCCTGTTTGTGGTCGATGGTTTCTGCGGTGCCAACCCGGATACCCGCCTGGCCGTGCGCATCATCACCGAGGTGGCCTGGCAGGCACACTTCGTGAAAAACATGTTCATCCGCCCGAGCGATGAAGAGCTGAAAACCTTCAAGCCTGACTTCGTGGTGATGAACGGTGCCAAGTGCACCAACCCGAACTGGAAGGAGCAGGGTCTCAACTCCGAGAACTTTGTTGCCTTCAACATGACCGAGAAGATGCAGCTCATCGGTGGCACCTGGTACGGTGGCGAGATGAAGAAGGGCATGTTCTCCATGATGAACTACTTCCTGCCCCTGCGCGGCATTGCCTCCATGCACTGCTCCGCCAACGTGGGTCAGGACGGCGACGTGGCCATCTTCTTCGGCCTCTCCGGCACAGGCAAGACCACCCTCTCCACCGATCCCAAGCGTCAGCTGATCGGCGATGACGAGCACGGCTGGGATGACCACGGCGTGTTCAACTTCGAAGGGGGCTGCTACGCCAAGACCATCAAGCTCTCCGAAGAGGCTGAGCCGGACATCTACCACGCCATCCGTCGCGATGCGCTGCTGGAGAACGTAACCGTTGCTGCCGATGGCACCATCGACTTCGATGATGGCTCCAAGACCGAGAACACCCGCGTCTCCTACCCCATCTATCACATCGACAACATCGTCAAGCCGGTCTCCAAGGCAGGTCACGCCACCAAGGTGATCTTCCTGACTGCCGACGCCTTCGGCGTGCTGCCCCCGGTCTCCAAACTGACCAAGGAGCAGACCAAGTACCACTTCCTGTCTGGCTTCACCGCCAAACTGGCCGGTACCGAGCGCGGCATCACTGAGCCGACTCCGACCTTCTCCTCCTGCTTCGGCGCAGCCTTCCTCTCCCTGCACCCGACCAAGTACGGTCAGGAGCTGGTGAAACGGATGGAAGCGGCAGGGGCAGAGGCCTATCTGGTCAACACCGGCTGGAACGGCACCGGCAAGCGCATCTCCATCAAGGATACCCGCGCCATCATCGACGCCATCCTGGATGGCTCCATCGAGAAGGCCGAGACCAAGGTGCTGCCGATCTTCAATCTGGAGATCCCGACCGCACTGCACGATGTGAACCCGGCGATCCTCGACCCGCGCGACACTTACGCCGACAAGGCCGAGTGGGATGCCAAGGCCGTCGATCTGGCAGGGCGCTTCATCAAAAACTTCGAGCGCTTCACCGATAACGACGAAGGCAAACGTCTGGTTGCGGCAGGCCCGCAGCTGTAACTGGCTCGCTTCGTATCAGTGACATCATGCCGGTCAGCCACGCTGACCGGCATTTTTGTTTTTGTGGAGCCCCGAACGCCGCCATCGGCCCCGTTAAAGGGGCCAAAACCTTGCCTTTGCCCATTGTGACAGGTTAGATTCAGCCAAACTTTATACAATATACAATTCTGTAACGCCCAATCGTGACCCGACCATGACCCCACCCTACAAGACCCGAACCCAGATGGTGATGGAAAACCTCCGTGGCCGGATCCTCCGTGGGGAGTTCCCCGCTGGCGCCCCCTTGCGTCAGGATGCGATTGCCAAAGAGCTGGCCGTGAGCCGCATTCCGGTGCGCGAAGCCCTGATGCAACTGGAAGCGCAGGGGCTGGTGAAGTTCGAAGCCCATCGCGGCGCCGTGGTCACCATGCTGGACGCCTCGGCCATTGAAGAGCTCTTTTATTTGCGAGCGCTGCTGGAAGCCGATACCCTGTTTCACGCCGTCGACAAGATGACGGAAGCCACCTTCGCACAAGCGGAGGCGATCCTCGCCCAGTTTGATCACGCCCTGGAGTCAGGCACCCAGATCGAACATTGGGCCGAGTTGAACCACAGCTTTCACGCCACCCTCTATCAGGCAGCCGGTCGCCCCCAGGCACTTGAACTGATCGCCCAGATCAATCTGAGCTGTGACCGCTATGTCCGCTTCGAGCTGCTGTTTGCCAGCGACGGGGTGGACAAGGCGGAGCGTGAACACGCCCAATTGCTGGAACTGTGCCGCGCCCGGCGCAAGCACGAGGCGGTGGTGCTGCTCAGGCAGCATATCGAAGCAGCGGGTCAGTCGATCAAGCGGATCCTGGCCAGCGGCCATAAAAACTGAACACTCATATAGCAACCATCTGGCACTAACGACATGAATAATTTCGAGATAATTGAAACCCGCGTCGCCCAAGTCAGGGCCGAGCTGGCCATGCAGGAGTTGGACGCATTTATCGTCCCCCACGATGATGAGCACCTCGGCGAGTACATCCCCGCCTATGCCGAGCGGCTTGACTGGATCACCGGTTTCAACGGCTCTGCCGGCGTCGCCATCATCATGGCCCAGCGAGCAGCCCTCTTTGTCGATGGTCGCTATACGGTGCAGGCGCGGATGCAAACTCCCGCCGAACTGTTCGAATTCCTCCACCTCATTGAAAATCCTCATGTCCAGTGGCTGGCCGAGCAGCTGCCGTCAGGCTCCCGGGTTGGCTTCGATGCCCGCCTGCACAGCCTGACCTGGTACAAGAACGCCAAGGCCGTGCTGGCCGATCGCGGTATCGAGCTGATCCGCGTCGAGCAGAACCCCATCGACCTGAACTGGAGCGATCGCCCGGAGCCGACCAAGAGCCCGGTCATCCTCTACAGCGAGGAGTTGGCGGGCCAGTCCAGCCAGTCCAAACGTGAACAGCTGGCGGCCGACCTGCGCAAGCGCGGGCTGGATGCGGTGCTGCTGACCCAGGCCGAGCCCATCAACTGGCTGCTAAACCTGCGTGGTCGCGATATCGACCGGCTGCCGGTGGTGCTGGGCTTTGCGGTGCTCTACGCCAACACCAGCATGGATTTCTTCGTCGATACCGACAAAATTGACTGCTTCGCCTTTACCCAGCACGTGGGGCAGGATGTCTCCGTCTACCCCATCGACAAGCTGGGCGACGTGTTGCAGCGCATCGGTGAAGATCAGCAGAAGGTGCTGGCCGATCCGGACAGCGCCAACGCCTGGACCCAGCTCGTCATGGAAGAGGCGGGCGCCATTCTGGTGGCAGGGCAGGACCCCACCATGCTGCCGAAAGCGTGCAAGAACGAGATCGAGCTGACCGGCATGCGTGCCGCTCACCTGCGTGATGGCGTGGCCATGACCCGCTTCCTCGCCTGGCTGGATCGGCTGGTCGCCTCCGGCGAGTTCGAGGGGGTGGATGAAGGCACCCTGGCCGATCAGGTGGAAGCGTTCCGCCGCGAGCAGGAGCACTACGTCGAGCCGAGCTTCGATACCATCTCTGCGCTCGGCCCCAACGCCGCCATGTGCCACTACCACCACACCAACGGCACCCCCCGTGCGTTTGGTCAGGACAGCCTCTATCTGCTGGACTCCGGCGCCCAGTATATGGATGGCACCACCGACATCACCCGCACCATCAAGGTGGGTGAGGTGAGCGACGAGCAGAAAGCGATGTTTACCCGGGTACTGCAGGGCCATATCGCGCTGGATCAGGCCCGCTTCCCCCGTGGTACCGCCGGTATCCAGCTCGACGTGCTGGCCCGCATGCCGCTGTGGCAAGCCGGTTACAACTATGACCACGGCACCGGTCACGGCGTCGGCCACTTCCTGAGTGTCCACGAAGGGCCCCAGCGCATCGCGCCGAAAGGGAGCATGGTTGCCCTGCAACCGGGCATGGTGCTCTCCAACGAGCCGGGCTACTACCGCGAAGATGGCTTCGGTATCCGCTGCGAGAACCTGGTAGTCGTGACCGAGCTGGAACAGGTTGGCGAGCTGCCGATGCTGGGCTTCGAGCGCCTGACCTACGTGCCGTTCGATACCCGCCTGATCGACCGCAGCCTGCTGAGCCCGGCCGAATTCCGCTGGATCAACGAATACCATGTCGAGGTGTTCCGCCGCCTGAGCCCGCTGCTCGAGGGCGAGGATCTCGCCTGGCTGGAGCAGGCAACCAGCCTCATCTGATGACACAGGGCCTGCGGGCCCTGTTTTTTATCCCCCCTTTTGACCTGTATCAACACTCCAAAGCGAGCAGGTCAGGAGAATGGCGGCCATGAAAAGTCATCATGCCAGCCCAGCCCGGGGCTCACACGCCGCAGCCAGCAAAAAGGCGAGTGACCACCCCAGACTCATGCGCGAGCAGCAGACGGTCAGCGCCATGATCCGCCTCTACTGCCAGCACCATCATCAGGATCCCCATTGCCGCCACTGTCGCCAGTTGCGGGATTTCGCCCATCAGCGCCTTCGTCGCTGCCGTTATGACCATGGCCACAAACCCACCTGCGCCAACTGCAATATCCACTGTTACGCACCGGCGATGCGCAAACAGATCCAGCAGGTGATGAAGTGGAGCGGCCCGCGCATGTTGCTGCGCCACCCCTGGCTCACCCTTCGCCATCTGCTCGACGGCTTGCGCAAAGCGCCCAAACTGCCCCAGAGCCGCCCCCTGCCGCCATAACCGCCAATCCCTTGCATCCGGCAGGGGATAACCACTACCCTATGACTCCTTTTTTGCCGTTGACCCCAAGGTCAGCGGCGTTGCCGATCCGTTTGCTGCCAATGGAGTCCTGATGCACCACAACCCGCCCCTGCTACGCCCCGCCACCCACAATGACATGCACGCCATCTGGCAGATCGATGCCAAGGTGTTTGGCGAAGATGTCTATCCCGCCTTCTTCTTCCGTCAGGCGATGGATTTGTGGCCCGAGTTGTTGCTGGTGGCCGAATACGAGGGGCAACTGGTGGGTTATGTGCTGGGGGGGGTCGGTCAGGAGCGGTCGCAAGGCTGGGTACTCTCGCTGGCGGTGCTGCCCGAGGCACGCGGTTTTGGTCTGGCCGAGCGAATGATGCGCCAGATGGAGGCCAACCAGCAGGCGCTGCAGATCAGCGAACTGCGGCTCACGGTCGATCCGGCCAATCCAGCCCAGCGCCTCTACTACCGGCTCGGTTACACATTGCAGGCGGAAGTAGCCGACTATTTCGGCCCCGGAGAAGACCGTCTGCTGCTGGTTAAAACCCTCTCCGGTACAGCTGCGATTCAAGGACAAAACCGGTTACAGAACGCATAATTGGTTACATTTTGCCGATTTCATGTGTGACGGGGTTGGAGTAAAGTTCACTCATCAACCGGATTGTTCAAATTACGTGCAGCCCAGGAGGCCCACCATGTTGAAGCGTATGACCCTTATTGCCCTGCTGGCAGCGACCACCATCACCGGATGCGCCAACAGTGACGTTTACTCTGGCGATGTTTACACCAAAGACCGCGCCAAACAGGTGCAGACCGTCAGCTACGGCACCATCATCTCCACCCGCCCGGTGAAGATCCAGGCCGATGAGAACTCCCTGATTGGCACCATTGGCGGCGCCGTGGTCGGTGGCCTGCTGGGCAGCACAGTCGGTGGCGGCACCGGACGCGACATCGCAGCCGCAGGCGGCGCCATCGCCGGTGCAGCAGCAGGTAACGCCATCGGCAACAAGATGAATCAGGTCGACGGCGTCGAGCTGGAGATCAAGAAAGAGAATGGCGAAGCCATCGTGGTCGTGCAGAAAGCCAGCCCCACCTTCACCCCGGGTGCTCGCGTGCGCATGACCCAGGGCAATGGCAGCATCAACGTGGCCGTCGTGAACTAAGAGTGTGAACTCAGGCTTTGCAGCTATAGAGTCATAAAAAAACCGCCGGTTCCGGCGGTTTTTTGTTGTCTGGCATTCGGGATTACATGCTGTAAGCCTTCTCGCCGTGGGAGGTGACATCCAGCCCTTCCCGCTCGGCATCGCCATTCACCCGCAGACCCACCAGCATGTCGACCGCCTTGAAGGCAATCGCCGCCACGGCACCGGACCAGAGCAGAGTGACACCGACCCCGATAGCCTGGATCTTCACCTGAGTCAGAATGGAGTAACCCTCGGCCACCTGATTGGTGACATAGTCCCACACCCCGGTGCCGCCCAGATCCGGGCTGGCAAAAACGCCGGTCAGCAGAGCACCGAGAATGCCGCACACCCCGTGTACGCCAAACACGTCCAGACTGTCATCGGCACCCAGCAGGCGCTTGAGACCGTGGACACCCCACAGACCTGCCACGCCACTGATAAGGCCCATCACCAGACCACCGCCCACACCGACGAAACCGGCTGCCGGGGTGATCACCACCAGACCGGACACCGCACCGGATGCCGCCCCCAGCAGGGAGGGACGTCCCTTCATCACCCACTCGGCCAAGGTCCATGAGAGAGCTGCCGCAGCCGGCGCCACCCAGGTGTTGATAAAGGCGAGTGCGGCGATACCGTTGGCTTCCAGCGCGGAGCCGGCGTTGAAACCAAACCAGCCGAACCAGAGCAGGGAGGCACCGATCATGGTCATGGTCAGGCTGTGGGGGGTCATGGGATCACGACCGTAGCCCAGACGCTTGCCCACCAGATAGGCACCCACCAGACCCGCCACGGCGGCGTTGATGTGCACCACTGTGCCGCCTGCAAAGTCCAGCGCACCATGCTGGAACAGATAGCCGGCAGTGGCGGTCGCTGTGGACGCAGCCTCGGCGCTGGTATAGGCATCCGGACCCGCCCAGTACCACACCATATGAGCCAGCGGGATATAGGCGAAGGTGAACCAGATCACCGAGAAGAGCAGCACGGCAGCAAACTTAATGCGCTCGGCAAACGCCCCCACGATAAGGCCGCAGGTGATGGCGGCAAAGGCCCCCTGGAACACCACATAGATCAGCTCGCTGATCCCGACACCCTTGCTGAAGGTGGCGGCGATGGAGTCAGGGGTCACCCCCTTGAGCAGCACCTTGCTGAAGGAGCCATAGAAATTGCCCCCCTCGGTAAAGGCCAGCGAATAGCCGTAGATCACCCAGAGCACGCAGATGAGGCAGAACAGGGTAAAGACCTGCATCAGCACGCTCAGCATGTTTTTGGCCCGCACCAGACCACCGTAGAAGAGGGCCAGACCGGGGATCGACATCAGGATCACCAGCGCAGCCGAGAGCAGCATCCAGGTGTTGTCACCCTTGTTGATTGTCATGGCGGCAACCGGCGCCACCGCCGCCTGTACCTGAGCGACCTCTTCGGCCCAACTTGGGGTAACCAGCAAGGCAGGCAACATCGTCAGACCCGCCATCATCCATTTTTTGACCATAGAGCACTCTCCTTCCCTGTCGTACCGGTACAAGACCGGCTCCGTTTCCCTGATTGAATCTGTGGCGAACCGCAAGGTGTTGCTGCAACCCGCCAGAATCACACCCGCGCCCGGCACGGGGATGCCTCTTGCCACTTCCTCATCACTGCATCTGCCGCCGATGACCGCAAGAGACCGTCTGACATGTAAAAAGCATAAAGCGGGCCACAAATTTAAATCCTTTTAAATCATGGTATTAGTAAGAATGCGCATCATCAATGCACCAATTTGGCGCATGAGCTGCGCTAACCTGCCCAGGGTCGCCCTGTCACAGGGCAGGCGATACGTCGCGCACCAGAAGTGCGCAAACCCGGAGCCAGCCCACAAGCTGACGTCATCGATATCGCGCGCTGCGGGCCCGCTCGTTTACACTGACAGACCAGCCGTTTCCTGTTATCCGACCACGGCATGCCATTACGCAGCCTCTTGTTTGCAACCTGATGGCAGTCCCAATCCGAGGAACACCATGCAGTTCGATCGTCTCGACATCAGCCTCTCCCACTACCGTCATCTCGACCGGGAGCATCGCGCCCACATCGCGCTGCTGGGGATAGTGATGCTGGCCATCATGGCCCTTCATCTGTTGCTGCTGCCCCACTTCCCTTACGAGCGCTTTTACGCCGTCAGCTTTGGCTTCGAGGTGATCAACTGGCTCACCATGCTGTTCCTGTTCTGGGTGGTGCAGTGCGCCCACCTGCCCACCCACACCTACCGCATGCTCTCCTGCGGTCTGATGTTGTGGATCATGGGGGCCACCGCCGACATCATGGATGAGCTGGTGGCGCAGCCACTCTGGCTCGCCATCTATGCCGAGGATCTGCTGCGCTCCAGCGGCATCCTGCTCAGCAGCATCGGCATCCTGAGCACCATGCACCACCTCTTCCACATCAATACCCAGCTCAGACAGCAGGCGCTGTTTGACGATCTGACTAGGCTGCCAAACCGGCGCTACTTTCATCAGCAGCTGTTTCTGGAACAGGGGATTTGCCACGCCCTCATCCTGCTGGATCTGGATCACTTCAAGCTGATCAATGACAACTACGGCCACGATATCGGGGATCGGGTGTTGCAGCAGTTTGGCGAGCTGTTGCAACAGCACTGCCCGCCCGGTGCGCTGGCGGCCCGTGTCGGGGGTGAAGAGTTTGCCCTGCTGCTGCCCGTAGCCCACGAAGCCGAGCTACAGCAACTGGCCAACACCCTGCTCACTGCGACCCGCACCATAGCCCCCGACCCGACCCATACCATGACGGTCAGTCTGGGAGTGGGAGTCCGCGAGCCCAAGGAACCGGCAGTCTCGCTGTTCAAGCGGGTGGATCAGGCGCTTTATGGCGCCAAGGAGGCGGGCAGAAACTGCGCGGTATGGGCGACGCCGACTAACAAGGAGGCGTGAAGAGCTGCCGATTGATTACCGATCACGGCGGAACATTGCTGCTGAAACAGGGGCCCAAGGGCCCCTGTTTCATGGGGAAAATCCCCCGTCTAAAAGCGGAAGGTAAGACCGATATTGGCCTGCCACTGGGTTACCAGCTCCCCGCGCACCTTGAACACGCACTGCTCCGGGTTGCAGAGAAACTGGTTGTTATCGTTGACCAGCGAACCATAACCGCGCACCTCGGCCCGCAGGGCCAGATGCTCGGCGAGGCGCGGTTGCACCCCGAGCGCCAGCGACATGGAAGGGGTCACCTCGCTGTCGTAGGCGGCAAAGCGGGTCACCCCGATCCCGGCGCCGATATAGGGCGCCATCAGGTTGTCAGAGAGAGTCAGCGCACCAGCAAAGTGCAGGATGTCCACCGTCAGGCGGTCAGGCTGGTCGGGAGAGAGGGGGGTGGACTGATGGCTGTAGAGCAGCTCGATCATGCCCGGATCATCCACCTCCTTGCTGATAAAGAAGCCCCAGCTGCCGGAGCTCTGTCCTTGCAGTGAATCGAGCGAGGCCGAGCGAGAGACCGGCTGCACCTCATCACTCTTCTCAAAATCGATGGCTGAGCTGTAGCCGAAAAATGGCGTCACCTGCCAACCGGATGTGGTCGCGGCCTCGCTACTCCAGGCCTGCCCCAGTGGCAGCAACAGCCCCATCATCACTATCCCGGCTCTCTTCATCATCATCCCCTGCTCCCTGTGTGATTGTGCAGAAAGCATACCAGAGGCATCCTAGGCCCATCCTAAACGGCGGCTGTACCGGGTCACTTTCATCGCGGGATTTCCCTCTCACCGGAACCTCTGCCGAGCCGCCCCACTGGCGCCGCTATGCGCCCCCGCCACCATTCATCGACGGTTAACCTCTGCCACGTATGCTGGCGCCAAATCGGGTCATCGGGGCCCGTTATCACCACTCAGAAGGACATCAGGGAATGGTTGCCGCGCAACTTCACGACCCCAAAACTACCCTTGCGGATACCCTGCGGGCCACCGCGCATGCCATCGACGAGAACCACATCAGCCTGCGCCAGATGCTCGCGCTGGTGGGTGAACAGGGGATGCTGCTGTTTTGCGTGCTGCTCACCGTCCCCTTCCTGCTGCCGGTCTCCATTCCCGGGGTCAGCACCCCGTTTGGCCTGCTGATCCTCTTTATCGGGATCGGCATCACCCTCAATCGGGTGCCCTGGCTGCCCGCCATGCTGATGGAGCGCCGCTTCGCCGCCGACCAGCTCAAGCCGACCCTGCACAAGGGGGCGGATCTGCTGGCCCGGGTCGATCGCGTTATCCGCCCGCGCCTGCTGGTGCTGACCGGCAGCAACACGGTCAACCGCTGCAACGGCCTGCTGATCATGCTGGCCGCCCTGCTGCTGATGCTGCCCCTGGGCGCCATCCCATTCACCAACGCCATGCCTGCCTGGGCCATCCTGCTGCTGGCCACCGGCATGTTGCAGCGGGACGGTCTGTTCGTCGCCAGCGGCTATCTGCTGGTAAGCGCAACCCTGGTCTGGTTCAGCGTGCTGGCCATCGGCTTACTGATGGCGGGCCAGAGCGCCAGCGGCCTGCTCGGCTAACCCCGATGCACAGAAAAAGGGCGACCAGATGGTCGCCCTTTTTGATTTGTGCGGGATACCGCCCGGTCAAAGCAGATCGTAGATAAGGGCCGAGATGGCAAGCAGCCCCATCACCAACACAAAAAGGGTACTCGGCCCGCGATAACGCTTGAGTGCGGGCAAGCGATAGATGGAGCAGGCCGGCAGCAGAAACAGGATCACCGCGATCAGCGGGCCACTGACGCGCTCGATGATGTCGAGCACGTTGGGGTTCAGATAGGTGATAACGGCGGTCACCATAAACAGGATCACCGATGACACCCGGGCGATGGTCGACTCCTTGAGGGAGAGCCCCAGCCCCTGACAGGCACCGCTCACCATGCTCACCGTCCCCTCGCTCACCCCCATGGAGGTGCCGAGGAAAGATTTGGACATGGCCAGAATGGCGATGAGCGGCCCCACATAGGCGATCAGCGGATTGGAGAACTTGTTCGCCAGCGCCGACAGCACCGAGATATTGTCGGTGCGGGCCAGCGCCATCTCGGCCTGACTCAGGCTCATCACGCAGCTCACCACGAAAAAGAGCACGCTGCCGCAAATCAGCATGCTGCTGCACTTGATGATCCGCTTGGCACGCAGGTCGGCGCTCTCTTGGCAACGCTTCTTCTGCGCCGCGCTGAAAGAAGAAATAATGGGCGCATGGCTGAAGGAGAAGACCATCACCGGCACGATCAGCCAGAGGGATTTCCAGAACGCCGGATCACGCCAGTCCACCGCCTGACTCTCGCTGAAATAGGAGAGGCTCCACTGGGGCAGCAGATAGATGGAGAGGCCAATCAGAAAGGCAACCATCGGCAGTGCCAGCACGCTGATGGCCGACACCACGATCTGTTTGCCGGCCAGCAGCACCAGATGCAGGCCCAGCATCACCCCCAGCACCAGCAAGCCGCGCGGCAGCTTGGCATCCCCCAGCTGGTGAACCACGAAGCTCTGGATCGCGTTGGTGATGGAGATGCTGTAGACCAGAATGATGGGGTAGAAGGCCATCAGATAGACCAGCATCAGCAGTTTGCCCGCCTTGGCACCGAAGTGCTCCTCCACCACATGGGTGATATCCCCCTCCTTGTGGGAGCTGGAGAGCACAAAGCGGCTCAATGCCCGGTGGGAATAATAAGAGAGCGGAAAAGCCAGCAATAAAATAAACAGTAAAATAACCGGAGAATTACTGCCAACCGTAATAGGGAGAAATAACGTACCGGCACCGACAGCAGTGGCATATAGGCCCATGGTCCATACCGAATCGCTTTTCTCCCATTTCAATTTTGAAACAGGGTTACTCTTTTCAGCAATAGAAACACTCATTGCAATATATACCTTATTAATCTGTCATCATTATTTTTATTGGCCCGAATAACAGGCTGGAGATATGTCGTTGCATATCACCATGCACATGAAAAAACAACGCCGCCAGCGGCCAACAGGGCCACCGGAGAGAAACGGAGCTGCCACGCTACCATCGTTGAAATCGCTATCCGGGTCAAGGTTAATAATTCATGACTGTTTGAATCGGAATGTTTCAAAAGACAACAGGATGTATCACATTCGTCACCCAAAACCAGATTCACGCCTGTTTGATAACATACCGATAAAACCTCATGCTGTTGCCCAACAACACAAATAAGACCAGCGATCAGGCAGATAATATTAACACCTTAAGCTGTGGAATATGAGTTAAATAATACGGCCAACTTTTCTACTAATTGACAGTGATGTCAGCCAATTTATTCAGAGTAAAAGCGCAGGCTATTTCCGACAGCGACCGGGGCAGCACTCTCAACCTGCTGGGCAGTGCGCCACCCGGTTGCGGCCTGCCCGCTTGGCCCGATAGAGCCACTCGTCGGCCCGGGCTAGCGCCTGATTTATCTCCTCCTCCGGCTGCACCAGGGTTGTGCCCAGACTGACCGTGATGGCGACCGGATCGGCAGGCAGCGCTTCGACGGCGGCACGGATCTGCTCCGCCATCTGCTGCAAACCGGCCTCATCGATCCGCGGTAGCAGGATCAGAAACTCCTCGCCACCGCTGCGCACAAAGAGGTCGTCCGCCCGCAACAGGGCATCGATACAACTACTGAAGCGCTGCAAGGCCCGATCTCCCTGCTGGTGGCCGTAACGATCGTTGAGCTGCTTGAAGTGATCGATGTCGAGCATGATGAGGCCGCAGGGGGCCTCCCCTGCCCGCAACGGCTGGCAGTGCTCGAAGAAGAAACGGCGGTTGTAGAGGCCGGTCAGCTGGTCGGTTTCACTCTGGCGCAGCAGTCGCTGCTGCAACTCGTACTGGCGGGTGATATTGCGGGTCACCCAGGCCACCGCCCGCTTGCCGTCATAGAGGGAGGGCAGCGGCGCAATCTTGCCCTCAAAACGCTGTATCCCTTGCGGCCCGGCGGCAGCATTGATCCCCCCCACCTCGGCTGCTGAGAGCTCATACTCCACCACCCGCACCTGACCGCTCGCCAGCGACTCGGCCACCTGCGCCTTGACCCACATGGCCATCTCGGGTGGCAGCACATCGGCCAGCTGCTTTCCCGCCAGCGGATTGCCGTCGTGATAGGATTGCTGCTCCATGCCGCCGATATATTCCACGTAATAGCCATCTTCACTGAGGATAAAGACGGGATCTGGCAGCTGGGCCATCACTTCATAAAGCTGGGTTACCGAAAGCGCCACGAAGACTCCTGTACTTCAACGTCAAACAGGGGGGAGATATTCTGCCTCAAGAGGACTCACTCGCCCTCATCGTCAGCGCAGAAAAATCTGCGGCCACAGCCAACAATCCTTTACATCTAGCAGCCCGTCAGCCTCTCGGCCACCACAGGTGGCCAACGCGTTGCTACTCCCGCCACTGCGCTCGCTCACAGTAGCGAAAGCCCCCTCCCCCGGTCACGCATATCCCATTGTTTCAACTCACAAGTTCATTTACGCTGGCCGTCCTGAGTCCAGTTTTCACCTCATCAGCCATCAGGAACACTAGCCACCCGCAACCGCAGGGGCTGTACCACGGAAAAGGAATCGCCAGATGAAAAACGCCATCGTCACCGCCCACTTCGACGCCATCAGCACCGAAGGGGAACAGCTCACCCTCAAGATCACCATCAAGGCCCCCGAGCCGGATCCCAAGTCCGCCAGCGGTGACTGGCGCTGCAAGGTGAAGCTGGCGGGGCTGAGCGAAAAGACCTTTATCTACGGCATCGACAGCCTGCAGGCCCTGAGCCTCGCCATCAAGTTTGTCGAAACCGAGCTGCGCGCCTTCTCCGATGCGGGCTGGCAATTCTATCTGCCCAATTGCCCAGATCACCCCATCGACATGAGCGCCTGCTACTTCCCGGCGCTCTAGCCCGGCCCATCCAAGGAGACCAGATGCACGGACCCGATCCCGCCAATCCCCACCCCATGAACGGCTTTCCCCAGGTGTGCTTTATCAAGAACACCATCAAGGGGCCCAATATCGAGGTGGGTGACTACACCTATTACGACGACCCGGAGGATTCGGCGGGCTTCGAGCGCAACGTCCTCTACCACTTCCCCTTCATCGGCGACAAGCTGATCATCGGCAAGTTCTGCGCCATCGCCCGCGGGGTGAAGTTCATCATGAACGGCGCCAACCACCAGACCTCCGGCTTCTCCACCTACCCCTTCTTTATCTTCGGCAACGGCTGGGAGCATGCCGCACCCGCCCCGGGCAGCCTCCCCTACAAGGGCGATACCGTGATCGGCAACGATGTCTGGATTGGCTATGACGCTCTGATCATGCCGGGGGTCAAGGTAGGCAACGGAGCCATCATCGCCGCCCGCTCCGTGGTTACCGGCGACGTGCCCGCCTACGCCGTGGTCGGCGGCAACCCCGCCAAGGTGATCCGCTACCGCTTCGACGACGACACCATCGCCCGTCTCAACGCCATCGCCTGGTGGGACTGGCCGGTAGAGCAGATCAGCCGCAACCTGCCGCTCATCAGCGGCGGCGAGATAGCCGCGCTGGAAGCGGCAATCCCATAGAGACAACCTGTAAACCAAGCGAGATCGTAGAAACAACAAAGGGCGCCTTGTCGGCGCCCTTTGGCTTGATGGATATCGCTGAAGCCTGCTGGATTGAGCTGGCTATCAACCGGTGTTGCGCATACCTGCGGCAATACCGGCGATGGTGACCATCAGCGCCTTGTCCAGCTCGGGGTGCAGGGTCTCCGGGTGGTTGCGGGAGCGGTTGAGCAGCTCGGCCTGCAGCACGTTGAGCGGGTCTGTGTAGGGGTTGCGGAGCTTGATGGACTCCTTGATCCAGGGCTGATCCTCCAGCAGATCCCCGCGCGGGCTCAGCTTCAGCACCACCTCGATGGATTCGGCGAGCTCCTGACGCAGCTGTTTGCCAAGGCCCCACAGCTCCTGCGGCACCAGACGGGTGTCGTAGTACTCGGCGAGCCAGACGTCCGCCTTGAGGAATACCATCTCCAGCATTTCGAGGCGAGTGCGGAAGAAGGGCCACTGGGCGCTCATCTCTTCCAGCACCGCCAGCTTGCCGCCGTCGATAGCCTGTTGCAGCGCCTTGTGGGCACCGAGCCAGGCCGGCAGCATCAGGCGGTTCTGGGTCCAGGCGAAGATCCACGGAATGGCGCGCAGGCTCTCGACGCCGCCGTTTGGCTTGCGCTTGGAGGGACGGGAGCCGAGCGGCAGCTTGCCGAGCTCCATCTCCGGGGTGGCGGCACGGAAGTAAGGGACGAAGTCCGGATGACCGCGCACAATGCTGCGGTAGTGATCGCAGGAGTCGGCGGCCAGCTGTTCCATCACCTCGCGCCAGCACTCTTTCGGCTTGGGCGGCGGCAGCAGGTTCCCTTCCAGCACGGCGCTGGTGTAGAGCTCCAGACTCTTGATCGCCACTTTCGGCAGACCGAACTTGAAGCGGATCATCTCCCCCTGTTCGGTGGTACGCAGACCGCCGCGCAGGGATCCCGGCGGCTGGGAGAGGATGGCCTGATGGGCAGGGGCACCACCACGACCGACGGTACCGCCACGGCCATGGAACAGGGTGAGGCGGATATTGTTGGCTTCGGCCAGACCCACCAGGGATTCCATGGCAGCGTACTGGGCCCAGCCTGCGGCCATCATGCCCGCATCCTTGGCAGAGTCGGAGTAACCGATCATCACGTACTGACGGCCCTGAATGTAGCCGCGATACCAGTCCACCGAGAGCAGACGCTCCATCACGGCGGTGCCTGCCATCAGGTCATCCTGGGTCTCAAACAGCGGGGCGACCGGCATGCGGAACTTGCAGCCCGCCTCTTTGAGCAGCAGTTGCACCGACAGCACATCGGACGGCGCACCGGCCATGGAGATGATGTAGATGCCGAACGCATCGGGGTCGTGCTCGGCGATGACCTGACAGGTATCGAGCGTCTCGCGCACCTCGGCGCTCGGTTCCCAGTCGTGGGGAATGAGCGGGCGACGGGAGTTCAGTTCGTTAAGCAGGAAGGCCTGCTTGTCATCTTCGCTCCACTCGGCGTAGTCACCCAGACCCAGATAGCGGGTCAGCTCGGAGAAGACCAGCCCGTGACGCTCGCCATCCTGACGGATATCCAGCTTGACCAGATGGATGCCGAAACAGGCGACCTTGCGCAGCACGTCCAGCAACATGCCATCGGCGATATTGCCCATGCCGCAGGCGTGCAATGAGTGGTAGCAGAGCTCCAGCGGCTCGCGCAGCTGGGCGGTAGTCTTGACCAGATCCTGGCTCTCGCTCACCTGCCCCTGCACCTTGGCAGTGAGGTGCTCCTTGGTTTCGCGCAGCGCTTCACGCAGCTCGCGCACCAGCGCACGGTAGGGCTCTGGGTGATCGCCAACGCGAGCGCGCACAGCGTCGGTACAGTCGGACATGGAGAGCTCGGAGGTGAGCTCCTTGATGTCTTTGTAGAACAGGCTCACCGCCATCCAGCGGCCCAGCTCCAGCACTTCGGCAGTCACCTTGGCGGTGACGAAGGGGTTGCCGTCACGGTCACCGCCCATCCAGGAGGTGAACTTGACCGGCGCGGCATCCAGCGGCAGCCGCACACCCAGATGGTGTTGCAAACGCTCGTCCAGATTGCGCATGAATTCTGGGATGGCAGGCCACAGGCTGTTCTCCACCACAGCGAAGCCCCACTTGGCCTCGTCGACTGGAGTCGGGCGCTGTTCGCGGATCTCGTTGGTGTGCCACGCCTGATTGATGAGCTGTTCGATGCGATTGAGGATCTTGTCCCGCTCGCGGGGCAGCAGGTCGGAGAGCTCCAGCGCCTCGAGGCAGTCGTTGAGCTGTACGTGCTTGTGGATCAGGGTGCGGCGGGTCACCTCGGTGGGGTGAGCGGTCAGCACCAGATCGATATCCAGCTCGCGCACGGCCTGAATGATGGCCTCTTGCGACAGGTTGGAGGCTTTCAGCTTGTCGAACATCTGCTCCAGCGGATCCGGGGTGCAGACCTGCTCTTCGCAGCGACGGGAGATGGTGTGGAACTGTTCCGCCACGTTGGCCAGATTGAGGAACTGGCTGAAGGCGCGGGCCACCGGCAGCAGTTCATCATCGCTCAGGGTGCGCAGGGTATCGAGCAGACGTTCCCGGTCTGATTCATTGCCCTTGCGGGAGGACTTGGCCAATTGGCGAATGGTTTCGATCTTGTCGAGAAAGGCCTGACCCTGATGATCCTTGATGGATTTACCCAGCAGCTGACCCAGCATACCTACGTTGGCGCGTAGTGCGGCGTACTTTTCGTTCATTCCACATCCTTATCTTGTTGGTGCCTGACACCCATCCGGGGTGCTAGACGACCTCACTTATTGTTGTGCGATTACAACATATGCTCCGTCATCTTAGGGTGACAATCTACCCAGATTGTCTGCGCAAGGTCAAATAACAGGCCGATTCAGAACATGTATTTCCATCACCACTCCACAACCGGCTTGTTATGTAACTTACTTACAGTTCTTACGCCCCTTTCACCGCCGCCGCTACAGGCAAAAACGTCTGATCAGGTGCTGCAAAACCGAGGTGGTCGGCTTGACGAAGGAGAGGTCGAGATACTCATCCGGCTGGTGCGCCTGGGTGATATGACCGGGACCCATCACTATGGTCTCGCAGCCAAGCTGCTGGATAAACGGCGCTTCGGTGCAGTAGTTGACCGACTCGGCGGCGCGGCCGCTCGCCTTCTCAGCTTCGCGTACCAGCACAGAGTCATCGGCGCAGGCATAGGCGGGAATAGGTTCGTGCAGATGTTGCAGATGCAGGCAGCCCGGCTGGTGGATCTCGATGGGCGACAGCGCCTCTTTGAGCATCCCCATCAACTCGTCCGGCCCCACCTGCGGAGTGGGTCGCAGGTCGATATGCAGCTCGCAGCAACCGCAGATGCGGTTCGGGCTGTCACCGCCCTGAATGTAACCGAGGTTCAGGGTTGGCTGCGGAACGGCAAAGCGGTGGTCGGCGTAGCGATCTTTCAGATCCTGCTGCAAGCGCAGCACCTGCCCCATCGCCTTGTGCATGATCTCCATGGCGTTGACGCCGTTGGCGGGATCCGAGCTGTGACCGCTCTTGCCGGTAATGCGGATCGCCTCCGACATATGCCCCTTGTGGGCCACCACGGGCACCAGTCCGGTCGGCTCGCCAATCACGGCGTAGTCGGGTTTCAATTCGGCCGCCGCGGCGATGGCGCGGGCCCCCGCCATGGTGGTCTCTTCGTCGGCAGTGGCGAGAATGCGCAGCGGCTTGGTCAGCTTGGTGAGGTCGATCTCTTTGAGCGCCTCGACGATAAAGGCGAAGAAGCCCTTCATATCGATGGTGCCGAGGCCATAGAGGCGATCGCCCTCTTCGGTCACCTTGAAGGGATCCTTGCTCCAGCCCCCCTCATCGAACGGCACCGTATCGGTGTGACCCGCCAGCAGCAGTCCGCCCTCCCCCTGACCGAGCGTCGCCACCAGATTGAACTTGCCCGGCAGGTCGGGGAGCGCCGTCACCTCGCACTGAAAACCGAGCTGACCGAACCAGTCAGCCAGCAGCCGGATCACCGCCTCGTTGCTCTGATCCCACTTGGGATCCGTGCTGCTGATAGAGGGAATCGCAATAATATTCTTATAAAGTGAAAAAAAATCCAGATTGGCCATCAGCTCCTCCTTGCGTCCCCGGAATGTTTCTGTTAGAAAATACAAATGCAAAGTGAGTGCATGAATATTCTGTAATTTTACCTGAATATCTGGCTCATCAACAAAGGCTTCTAGTTGTAAGGGAAAGTTAATGTTCTGTCACCTGATCTATAACCGACGACACACACCCGCCTGAATTGCCCCTCCGCACTTGTGCAAAGGGGCGATCGAACACCCTTGTGCACTGCAGCGTCATGCTGTGAATCTCGAACTCTGACTTGGAATATTCAACATGCTTAACACCGTTATCGTCGGTGCCAGTGGCTACGCGGGAGCCGAACTGGCCGCACTGGTACAGAACCATCCACAACTCAAGCTGTTCGGTCTCTATGTCTCCGCCGGCAGTCAGGATGCCCACAAGCGCTTCTCTTCCCTGCATCCCCAATGGGTCGGCGCCCTCGATCAGCCGCTGCTGCCGCTGGACGACGACGGCATGACCCGGATCCTGACCCAGGCCGATCTGGTGCTGCTGGCCACCGCCCACGAGGTGAGCGCCGAGCTGGCACCCAAGTTTCTCGCCAAGGGGCTGCCGGTGTTCGATCTCTCCGGCGCCTTCCGGGTCAAGGATCAGGGCTTTTACGACAGCTTCTACGGCTTCACCCACCAGAGCGAACAGTGGCTGGATCAGGCCGCCTATGGCCTGGCCGAGTGGAATGCCGATGCCATCGCCAGCGCCCAGCTGGTAGCCGTGCCCGGTTGCTACCCGACCGCATCGCTGTGCGCCCTCAAACCGCTGCAGCAGGATGGCCTGATTGCCAAGGGTTGGCAGCCCATCATCAACGCCGTCTCCGGGGTCTCCGGCGCCGGGCGCAAGGCCGCCATCAACACCAGCTTCTGCGAAGTGAGCCTCAACCCTTACGGCACCTTCAATCACAGACACCAGCCGGAGATCAGCCACCACCTCGGCAAGGAGGTGCTGTTCCAGCCCCACCTTGGCAACTATGTGCGCGGCATTCTGGCCACCATCTATGTGCAGCTGGCGGACGGCGTCACCCCCACCCAGGTGGATCAGGCCTTCCTCAAGGCTTATGAAGGCAAGCCGCTGGTGCGCCTCACCGGCCAGATGCCCTCTATTCGCGGTGTGGCAAACACCCCTTACTGCGATATCGCCTGGCAACAGCAGGGCAACATGCTGGTGGTGGTCTCTGCCATCGACAACCTGCTCAAGGGCGCTGCCTCGCAAGCCATTCAGTGCATAAATATCAAATTCGGATTTGAACCGGCCACCGGCCTGATTTAAGGACTTAGGAAGGATCTCGAACATGGACAAACAGACGTTGGTAATCAAGCTGGGCGGCGCCCTTATCGAGAACGACGAGGCGCTGACCGCCCTGTTCGCCACCCTCAAAACCTTTCTCGACGATCAGCACCGTCCGCTGGTGCTGGTGCACGGCGGTGGCTGTCTGGTGGATGACCTGCTCAAGGGGCTGGGTCTCACCTCTACCAAGAAGAACGGCCTGCGGGTGACCCCGTTCGAGCAGATCCCTTTCATTGCCGGGGCGCTGGCGGGGACGGCCAACAAGCAGATGATGGCCAAGGCGATCGCCACCGGCATTCCGGCTGTGGGGCTCTGTCTGGCAGATGGCGGCCTCTGTCAGGTGACCCAGCTCGACCCGGATCTCGGTGCAGTCGGCGAGTGCAAGCCGGGCAACCCGGCACTGGTGGCGGGGATCCTCGGTCAGGGCTTCCTGCCGGTGGTGAGCTCCATCGGCATCACAGCCGAGGGGCAGCTGATGAACGTCAACGCGGATCAGGCGGCCACCGCCATTGCCGAGGCGCTCGGTGCCGATCTGGTGATGCTCTCCGACGTGAGCGGCATCCTTGATGGCAAGGGCAAGCTGGTGCCCCAGCTCGACAAGCTGACCGCGCAGGATCTGATGGAGAAAGGGGTGATCCGCGATGGCATGGCGGTCAAGGTAGAAGCCGCCCTGCACGCCGCCCAGACCCTCGGCAAGCCGGTCTGTGTCGCCAGCTGGCGTTACCCGGACCAGCTGCTCAAGCTGCTGGCTGGCGGCGCCGTCGGCACTCAAGTGGCCATTTGATCTCCACCGGAACAAGGAACATCCGATGCAACATCTTCTGAAAGACAGTGATCTGAACAAAGCCCAGATTGAAGCGCTGATTTCGCTGGGCAAAGCGGTCAAGGCCGACCCGAAGAAGTACAGCCAGGCGCTGGCGGGCAAGAGCGTGGTCACCCTGTTCGAGAAACCCTCCCTGCGCACCCGGGTCACCTTCGACATCGGCATCGCCAAGCTGGGCGGCCACAGCGTCTATCTGGATCAGCAAAACGGGGCGCTGGGCAAGCGGGAGTCGGTGAAGGATTTCGCCGCCAACCTGTCGCGCTGGTGTGATGCCATCGTCGCCCGGGTGTTCGATCACCAGACGCTTGTTGAGCTTGCTGAACACGGCTCTGTGCCGGTGGTGAACAGCCTGTGCAACCTCTACCACCCCTGTCAGGGGCTGGCCGACTTTATGACCATTGCCGAGCACTACGACGATCTGTCGAAGGTGAAGCTTGCCTATCTCGGTGATGGCAACAACGTCAGCCACTCTCTGCTGCTGCTGGGGGCGACCCTCGGCACCGACGTCACCCTCATCTGCCCGAAAGGCCACGGCCCGGATACCCAGATCTTCCTGCAAGCGCAGGCTCTGGCGGCCAAGTCGGGGGCAACCATCCACATCAGCGATGACGTGGCAGATATCGAAGGGTTCGACGTGGCCTACACCGATACCTGGGTCTCCATGGGCGACAACACCCCGATGGAGCAGGTCAAAGACCTCTTTATGCCTTACCAGATCAACCAGGCCCTGCTCGACCGCACCGGCATCCAGCATGTGCTGCACTGCCAACCGGCCCACCGGGAGCTGGAGATCACCTCGCAGGTGATGGATGGCCCCGCCACCCTCATCATGGACGAGGCCGAAAACCGGATGCATATCCAGAACGCCGTGTTGCTGACCCTTCTCGGCGGCAAGTAACGTGGCACTCAACCTGAATCACGACACTTTTATTGAATCATCATCGAATCATCACGGAGAGAAGTAACATGAGCGGAATCAACAAGATCGTACTGGCTTACTCGGGTGGACTGGATACCTCGGCCATCATTCCCTGGCTGAAAGAGCACTATGACGCCGAAATCATTGCCTTCGTGGCCGATGTGGGTCAGGAGCGCGACGATCTGGAAGGGATCGAGCAGAAGGCGATCGCCTCCGGCGCCACCAAGTGCATCATCAAGGATCTGCGGGAAGAGTTCGTCAAAGAGTACGTCTACCCGACCCTGAAGACCGGCGCCGTCTATGAAGGCACCTATCTGCTGGGTACCTCCATGGCCCGTCCGGTGATCGCCAAGGCGATGGTGGAAGCGGCACTGGCGGAAGGGGCTGATGCCATCTCCCACGGCTGCACCGGCAAGGGTAACGATCAGGTGCGTTTCGAAGGTGCGGTTGCCGCGCTGGCGCCCCAGCTGAAAGTGATCGCCCCGTGGCGGATCTGGGACATGCGCTCCCGGGAAGATCTGCTCTCCTATCTGGAGACCCGCAACATCCCCTGCAAGGCGACCCTGAAGAAGATCTACAGCCGCGATGCCAACGCCTGGCACATCTCCACCGAGGGTGGCGAGCTGGAGAGCACCTGGAACGAGCCGTCCGAAGCGGTCTGGCAGTGGACCGTACCGGCCGAACAGGCACCGGATCAGCCGGAGTACGTCAAGCTGACCGTGGCGCAGGGTGAAGTGGTGGCCGTTGACGACCAGCCGCTCAGCCCGCACCAGATCCTGATGACCCTGAACGAGCGTGCCGGCAAGCACGGCGTGGGCCGCATCGACATCACCGAAAACCGGATGGTGGGGATGAAGTCCCGCGGCTGCTACGAGACCCCGGGCGGTACCGTGATGGTCGCCGCGCTGCGCGCCGTGGAAGAGCTGGTACTGGATCGCCCGACCCGCGCCTGGCGGGAGAAGCTGGGTGCCGAGTTCTCCCATCTGGTCTATGACGGCCGCTGGTTCACCCCGCTGTGCAAGGCGATCCTCGCCTCTGCCAACGCCATCGCCGAAGATCTGGACGGTGAAGTGGTGCTGAAGATGTACAAGGGTCAGGTCACTGCGGTGCAGAAGAAGTCGCCGAACAGCCTCTACTCCGAAGATTTCGCCACCTTCGGCGCCGACGAAGTGTATGACCAGAGCCATGCCGAAGGCTTTATCCGTCTCTACACCCTGGCCAGCCGGATCCGCGCCATGAAGGAACAGCATCAGGCTATCGGTGGGGATCACACCCACGGCTAAGCAAGCGTGATAACCCGTTGATTCCGTTGAGGGGGCATGGCCCCCTCTTCTACAGGCAGAGGGCATAACCCCTGACCCATCAACAGCGGGTGTGACAAGAGCGGCAGCGCCCCGGCCGCTTCTGTGAGATAACAGGGGCTGTGTGAATATGATGCTGACGTATTTTCTCCCTTCTCCCCTTGCGGGAGAAGGGGCGGGGATGAGGGGGGAATTACCCTCACCCTAGCCCTCTCCCAGAGGGAGAGGGAACCGATTCGCAGTTGCTGGATTTGACGTGTTCAACGGCAACAGCACTCATCACCACCGCACTGTTATTCAGGAAAATACAGGGCAAGATTTCTGCGCGCAGGCCAAGAGGCCGCGCGAGTACGGCAGGCGTAAACGCCTACCGACAACGCATTCAAGGAGAGCAGTATGGCACTTTGGGGTGGACGCTTCAGTCAGGGAGCCGATAGCCGGTTCAAGCAGTTCAACGATTCGCTGCGGTTCGATTACCGCTTGGCGGAGCAGGATATTCAGGGCTCCATGGCCTGGGCCAAAGCGCTGGTGAAAGTGGGTGTATTGACCGCCGATGAGCAGGGCAAACTGCAACAGGCGATGGAGGTGCTGCTCGCCTCGGTGCAGCAGGATCCCCAGCAGATCCTGAGTTCGGACGCCGAAGATATCCACTCCTGGGTCGAGAGCCAACTGATTGCCGCCGTCGGCGATCTTGGCAAGAAACTGCACACCGGCCGCTCGCGCAACGATCAGGTCGCCACCGACCTCAAACTCTGGTGCAAGGCGCAGGGCGAGCTGCTGCTCGGCTCCATCACCGCCCTGCAGCAGGGGCTGGTCGCCTCCGCTCGCGCCAATCAGGCTGCCGTGCTGCCCGGTTACACCCACCTGCAGCGGGCCCAACCGGTCACCTTCGCCCACTGGGCGCTGGCCTATGTGGAGATGCTGGAGCGGGATTACTCCCGGCTGCAGGATGCCCTCAAGCGGCTCGACACCAGCCCGCTCGGCTGCGGCGCCCTGGCGGGCACCGCCTACGCCATCGACCGTGAAGCGCTGGCGCTCGATATGGGCTTTAGTGGCGCCACCCGCAACAGTCTGGATTCGGTCTCCGATCGGGATCACGTGGTGGAGCTGATGCACGTGGCGTCCCTCTCCATGACCCACCTGTCGCGCTTTGCCGAAGACCTTATCTTCTACAACACCGGTGAGGCGGGCTTTGTCGAGCTCTCCGATGCGGTGACCTCCGGATCGTCGCTGATGCCGCAGAAGAAGAACCCCGATGCGCTGGAGCTTATTCGCGGCAAGACCGGCCGGGTAGTCGGCGCCCAGATGGGCATGCTGATGAGCCTCAAGGCGCTGCCGCTGGCCTACAACAAGGATATGCAGGAAGACAAGGAGGGGCTGTTCGATGCCCTCGACACCTGGCACGACTGCCTCGATATGGCCGCGCTGGTGCTGATCGATCTGAAAGTGAATGGCGAGCGCACCATGGCGGCGGCGCAAGGCGGCTACGCCAACGCCACCGAGCTGGCGGACTATCTGGTAGCCAAGGGGATTCCGTTCCGTGAAGCGCACCATATCGTTGGCGAGGTTGTGGTCTATGCGCTTGAGGTGAAGAAGCCGCTGGAAGATCTCTCTTTGCCTGAGTTCCAGCGCTTCAGCCCCGTCATTGGCGAGGATGTCTATCCCAATCTGGAGCTGGAAGCGACCCTGGCCAAGCGGGTTGCCAAAGGCGGCGTTGCCCGCGAACAGGTTGAGGCAGCCCTGACCGCAGCCGAAACCTGGCTGGCAAAACGGACGGGTTAAACCAACCTGCTTGTCATTCGAACTAGAAAGCAAAACGGCAACCTCAGGTTGCCGTTTTTTATTGCTCACCGCGGTTCAGGCACTGGCATTGAGCAGTTTGCCAACCCCCTCCCCCTTGCCATTGGGCAGGGTCTGTTTAAAGGCATCGAGCAGCTGGTCGAGGTTGAGATGGCTGGCACCGAGGGAATCCTTGAGGGTATCGAGCTCGCTTTGCAGCGCGTCGAGGCGGGTGCTCTGGGTGCCGCTCGCCAGCTGGTTGCGGGCGCTATCGATGGCAGCCGGGAGGGATTGGCCGCCATTCTCCTGCCCCAGAGTCTGCATCAGCTCCCCCATAAAGTGGTTCATGGCTGCGCGGTTCTGCTCGCTATTGGCCTCCTTGATTCCTAACCGCTTGAACAAGCTCTGGACGGTCGGCGGTAGGCGCTCCTCCTGTACGGCAGGCTGCACGGGCTGGGGTTTGCTACTGTTGCCAAGCAGCTGGTTGCCCAGCTTGAGGGCGAGCGAGGCAAGGGGAAGCAGGCTGCTGATCATGATAACTCTCCGCGACAACGACCCTTGATGGTGTTGCCAGGAGGAGTGCATAAGCGGGGCCAGCACGGCGATAAAACGCACTGCACCGGCTAATCCCTTGAATGGCTGATCTATTTATTCAACCAGCACGCAGGAGATAGCCGAGCGCAAAGGGAAGTCCGGCGGACAGTAGCTGCCGCCACGGGCGGTAGTGGCAATATGGTGGCAAAGCGTTTTGCCGCCCACCCGAGCCGCGACGCCTTCCTTTCACACCCTGATCGCCAACTCTTTGAGCCACTTGCGCTGCTGATGGCACCAACAGAGTAAAACCTGACAAAAGCACCGCAGCGATCAGGCACCGAATAACGACCTGCGGGCTTACTAATCGAGCGGTGATCCGCCCACAAGGCGTGACCAATAGAAATGAAAAGAGGCTCCGAAGAGCCTCTTTTTGTTTCCGTGTCTGAACCCGACTCAACCCAGCAGCAGATAGAGCTGGTGAGCGGCCACACCGGCGCACAGGCCGCCGATGGTGTGGGCAACGATGGCGCGGGAGGTGAGGTGGCGATAGCCGAGGGCATCGAGCATGGCTGTATGGGTGCTCAAAAAGCCGCTCCAGCACATCCCCATGGCGGTAAACACCGCGACCTCGTTACCAGTGATCCACCCCTTGGCGATAAAAGGGGGCACCAGCGACATGGCGGCACCAACCGCACCAAGCGAGGTAGCCGGGAAGGCAACCAGCTCCGGCTGCTGGAAGCCGAACAGCAGGTCAAACAGCCAGCTCACCTTGGCAGCCAGCACCGGCAGCAGGGCAACCCCCTGAAACGCTTCGCCGGTATACCCCTTGTCGCCGGGGCCGAAGGTGAGCAGCATCACGAAGGTACTGATGATCAGCACCCCGGGGATCACCGCCATCCCCAGCTCCACGCCAGATTTGCCGCCATCGAGCAGAGAGTTGAGGATCCGCAGCCAGCCGGGAGCCGCCTCTTTGGTCACCCCTACCTTGCGGCCGTCGGACGATACAGCGTCTTCGTTCAGCACTTCCCCCACCAAGGGACGGATCATCCGCTGCATCAGTCGGGTAGAGACCACCGAGCCCACCAGAGCACCCAGCAACCCAATCAGCGCCGCGCTGGCAGTGGATTCACCGCTCGGCAGCTGCAAGGTGGCCATAAAGGTCACCACGATCAGTCCCATGCCAAAGGCGGTGCCGAAGTTGGTGAGCGACACCAGCTGCCAGGGGGTGAAACCTTTGCGAAAGCGGCTGTCCTTGGCGAGGCTGATCACCGCCGGGTTGTCGGAGAAGAAGGTCATCAGGGCCGCCAGCGCGGTGCGACCGGGCAGACGAAACACCGGCTTCATCAGCGGCGCCAGCAGCACCTCCAGCAGGCGGATCACCCCGAACTCGCTCAAGAGTTGGCTCAGGGCACCGGAGAGCACCGTGATCCCCATGATAAAGAGCACGGTATTGAGCAGCAGCTGGTGGGCGGTATTGAACAGGGTGTTGACCATGGCAGAGAGGCCCATCTGGCTGCCGAGGTAACCGAACAGGCTGCCAAGAATAAGCAGTACCAGCACGGGTTCCATCCAGTTCCTAATGGCGGCAAGTCGCCCCTTTGACTCTATAACTACATGATTTTCCATATCTATCCTGCGGTTCATCTGTGCGTGTGTGGTTGTTTTTATGGTTAAAAAATGGCTGCGCCAAATAGAAAAAAGCCCTTGTCTTGCGACAAGGGCTTTTTGAATTGGCTCCTCCTACTGGACTTGAACCAGTGACATACGGATTAACAGTCCGCCGTTCTACCGACTGAACTAAGGAGGAATTGTAATTGGTGCCCAGAGACGGAATCGAACCGCCGACACGGGGATTTTCAATCCCCTGCTCTACCGACTGAGCTATCTGGGCAAATGGTGCCGGCTACCGGAATCGAACTGGTGACCTACTGATTACAAGTCAGTTGCTCTACCTACTGAGCTAAGCCGGCACACTTTAAACCATTGCGCATGAACAAATTTTTTATTTCATGGCACCAAAATTGGTGCCCAGAGACGGAATCGAACCGCCGACACGGGGATTTTCAATCCCCTGCTCTACCGACTGAGCTATCTGGGCGTGGGCGCTATTAAACGGATTTTAAGGCAGATGGTCAACGGGAAATTTCACTTTTTGTCTCGTTCGTCTCTTTTTTGCGCAACATCGTCCATTTCTGCCACTTCTTCGGCACAGGCCGCGCCTTTTCGCTCCCAGACTCTGGGTTCCTCCCCCTTGAGCAGGCGGGAGATGTTCTCGTGATGGCGGATCAGGATAAGGCAGGAGAGCAGCGAGACAGGGAGGGTGTATTCGGGTTTGAGCAGGTAGGTAAAGAGCGGCGTCAGCAGCACGGTAATGATGGAGGCCAGCGAGGAGTAGCCGCTCACCAGCAACACCAGCAGCCAGGTGCCAATCACGGCGCCCCCCATGGTGAAACCGATGGGCATCATGGTGCCGAGTGCCGTGGCAACCCCTTTGCCACCACGAAAATGAAAGAAGATGGGGTACATATGGCCGAGACAGGCGGCGACCCCGATAAAGCCGAGGTAGACGGGTTTGATCTGCAGATACCAGGCGAGATAGACGGGCACAGTGCCCTTGAGCACATCGAGCAGCAGCACCACCAGCGCCGCCATCCGGCCACCGAGGCGCAGCACATTGGTTGCCCCCGGATTGTGGGAGCCATGATCCCGCGGGTCGGGTAGACCGGTGCAGCGGGAGACCAGCACAGCACTGGATAGTGAACCACCCAGGTAGGCCAGAATAATCATCAAAATCGTCAGGGCCGTCATCTTGGTCGTTTTTACCACGATATGAATGGGGTATGATGCGGGCCACATACGCTGGCATGGGCCCATGCCCACCCAGAGCGCCTCGGCAAGCCTGTTGCCCGGCCAGCATCCCTGCGCTGTCATCACAGCCCATCAAGAGTAAAGAAGAAGTACAGTCATGGACAAGGTGTTTATTCGCGGACTCGAAGTTTTGACCACCATCGGTGTATATGAGTGGGAGAAGGGCATTCGCCAAAAGCTCCGTTTTGACCTCGAGATGGGGTTCGACAACCGCCCCGCGGCAGCAACCGACGACATCAATCTGGCACTGGATTATGCCGACCTCTCCAACAAGATTTGCGAGCATGTCACCGGCAAAGTCGTCGAACTGGTCGAGACCATGGCCGAGCAGGTTGCCATGCTGGTGCTCACCGACGAGCGGGTACAGTGGGTCAAGGTGACGCTCACCAAGCCGGGCGCCGTGCCCAATGCCGCCGGGGTCGGCGTCGAGATCCTGCGCCATCGCACCCCGGCCGCGAGCAGCAACTGATGACCACCATCTATATCAGCCTGGGCTCCAACATCGAGCGGGATCGCCATATCCGTGCCGGACTCGATGCCCTGCACGCCGAATTTGGCGAGCTGCGGGTCTCCCGGGTATTCGAGAGCGAAGCGGTCGGCTTCAACGGCCGCCCCTTCTACAACCTGGTGGCGGCTGCCGAGACCGATCTGCCGCTGACCACCGTCTGCCAGCGACTGCGGGCCATGGAGTTCGCCCACGGCCGCGAGCCGGATGCCAAGAAGTTCGCCCCGCGCACCCTGGATCTCGATCTGCTGCTCTATGGCGATATGGTCTGCGACACCCCGCTGGTGCTGCCGCGCGGTGAAGTGCTCACCAACGCCTTCGTGCTCTGGCCGCTGGCCGAGCTGGCCCCCAAACTGCGCCACCCCGTCGATGGCCGCACCATGGGCGAGCTGTGGCAAGCCTATGACAAGGCCTCCCAGCAGCTGTGCCCCATTCCCTTTCACTGGGAAGCGTGCGAATTGCAACATCACTGATCCGCAAGGGCGCCTCACGGCGCCCTTGTTGTTTTCACGGACAGGGTTGCTTATCACGGATAAGAAAGTGTCATTGGGCCTGACCCTGCGAGGCTGGCAGGATAGCGCCCACTACAGGAGAACCCCATGCCACTCGATACCATTCACCATTTCAACTGCCAGTTGCTGGCCGAACTGCCCCACCAGCGCTATGAGCACGAGCCCATCCTCGACTACGCCACCGATGAAAAGGTCAAGGCCCGCCTCGGCTGGCAGGCGGAGTTCAGCAAGACCCTGTTTCTCAAGTTCAAGGATGGCCGCTTCGCCCTGCTGCTGACCCACAGGGAGGGACGGCTCGACAACAAGGCGGTCAAGGCCGCACTCGGTGCCAAGCCCTCCATCTGCACCGCCGAAGAGATGCAGGCGGAGATTGGCTGCCTGCCGGGGGCTGTCTGCCCCTTCCTGCCCCGTGCCGATATTCCGCTACTGGTGGATCCGCAACTGCTCAACCACACCGCCTTCACCTGGACTCCGGGCCACCCGGAGCAGACCTTTCTGCTGGCGACCGAGCATCTGGCCGAGGTACTGGCGCAGCTCCCCTGCGAGGTCAGCTATCTGCCCGCGCCGACGGCGTAGCCCCATCGCGCGCCAGCTGGGCGAAGATCAGCGCCGCCAGCATGGAGAGCAGCCCGACACAGAGGTAGGTAAGGTGGAACCCGGCCAGCCACTGGCCGTTGGCCGCTGAGGTACCCGCCGAGAAGAGCCCGAGCAGGCTGGCGGCAATCGCCACCCCCAAGCTCATGGAGAGCTGCATCACCACCGAGAGCAGACCGTTGCCACTGCTGGCCAGGGTCGGGCTGAGATCTTGCAGCGTGAGAGTGTTCATGGCGGAGAACTGCAGCGAGTTGATGGCGCCGAAGATCGCCAGCCAGCCCAGCAAGACCCCGTAGGGGAGCTGGTTGTCGATAAAGTAGAAGCTGGCGATCATCGCCCCCAGCAACAGGGTGTTGCCGATCAGAATGCGGCGATAGCCCACCTTCGGAATCAGCTTGTTCACCAGCGTCTTGGTCAGCATGGCGCCAATCACGGTGGGGATCATGGTCATCCCCGCCTTGCTCGGGGAGAAGCCGAGCCCCAGCTGCAGAAACAGCGGGGTGAGGAAGGGCATGGCGCCGCTGCCGAGGCGGGCAAACAGGTTGCCCCAGATGCCGATGGCAAAGGTGGCGGTCTTGAACAGGTTCAGGCTAAAGAGCGGCTGCGGTGCATTGGCGGCATAGAGCCAGTAGCTCGCCATCGCCGCCAAGCCGAAGATCAGTGCAAACAGCGCCCAACCGGTGGAGATGCTGTGCTCCCCCAGTCCCTGCAAGCCGACCGACACCAGCACCATGCCGACGCTGAACATCACAAAGCCCTGCCAGTCGAACCGGGCGGTCTGCTGCCGCAGCTCCGGCATAAAGTGCCAGCTGGCGATAAAGCCGAGCAGCCCCACCGGCAGGTTGATGAGAAACACCCAGTGCCAGCTCGCCACTTCCACCAGCCAGCCACCGAGCGCCGGCCCCATCAGCGGGCCAAGCAACCCCGGGATGGTGACAAACGACATCACCCGCAGCAGCTCGTGCTTGTCATAAACCCGCAGCACTGCCAACCGTCCTACCGGCATCAGCAGCGCACCGCCAATCCCCTGAAGCACACGGGCGGCAACCAGCATGGAGAGCGAATTGGAGGCGGCGCAGGCGAGCGAGCCGAGGGTAAAGAGCGAGATGGCAGCCAAATAGATGCGGCGGGTGCCGAATCTGTCAGCCAGCCAGCCGGAGGCCGGGATCAGCAACGCCACCGTCAACATGTAGGCGATGATCACCGACTGCATCTGCAGCGGGCTCTCTCCCAAGGTCTCGGCCATGCTGGGCAGGGCGGTGTTGAGAATGGTGCCATCCAGCGCCTGCATAAAGAAACCGACCGCCGCCAGCAGGGGCAGCCACTTGCGCTGGGCATCTGTCACTGTGTGGCTCATTGCCACCTCCATTATTTTTGCGGGGGAGCGGCGGCGGTCAGGAAGAGATCGACACAACTCAGGGTCCAGGCATCCTGCTCGGCAGCGCTTTGGGTCAACGGCAGACCCAGCTCACGGAGCATCCGCTCCTTGCCCTGCCACATCAGCAACAGCTGCAAGGCGGCCTGTTCGCTGTCTTGATGGCACAGCAGGCCTTGCTGCTTCTGCTGCTCCAGCCAGTTGGACAGCATCTCGGTCACGTAGAGCGGGCCCGCCTCGAAAAAAAGGGTGGCCAGCTGGGCATCGTTGCAGCTGATGCAGGTGCGAAAGATATTGATGGCATCATCGCTCAGGATCAACTTGCGAAAGCTGCGACCAAAGGCAATCAGGCTCTCCCGCACATTGTTGCCACGCAACAATACCTCCGGCATCAGCTCGCTGCTGACGCACTTGCTGCCCACCGCTTCGGCAAACAGCGACTCCTTGTTGGCAAAATGGCTGTAGACCGTCTGCTTGGAGACGCCCGCTTCACTGGCCACCATGTCCATGCTGACCAGATGCAGACCGTGCTGACAGAAGAGCCGCCCGGCAGCATCGAGGATCGCAGCCCGCTTCTGCTGACTACGGGGTGAAATGTTCATTTTTCCTCCACAATCAAACTGGACAGTCTAGTTTCGAAAAACTAGACTCACCGGTGTGATTTGATGTTATGTCAACCAGAGGATGATGTCATGACACTTTGCTTAATCCTGCTGGCGCTGTTACTGAGTGGCTGCAGCCCGGTCACAGAGTCAGAAGAAACACCCGCCCTGACCCGGGTGATCGCCCAGCCACAGCAAGCCAGCGATCACTACCCGGTGCTACACCGCTTCAATGGCAGGGTGATCGCCCCCGAGCACAGCCAGATAGGCTTCGAGCTGGCAGGGCGGATCGCCACCCTGCACAAGGGACGGGGAGAGCCGGTCGCGGCTGGCGAACTGCTCGCCACACTGGATACCCGGCTGCTGGCAGTGGAAGCCAAAGAGCTGGCCGCCCGGGCCGCCCAGAACGAGGCCGAGCTGACCCTTGCCCGACAGACGCTCGAACGACTCACCGCCCTGCGCCAGCAGCAGTTCAGCTCCCGTCAGGCGCTGGATGAACAGCAAGGCAAAGTCCGCATGCTGGAGGCAAGCGCCAACCAGCTGGCCGCCGCCCTCGAAGCCAACCGGGTCAAACAGGAGAAATCACAGCTGCGCGCCCCCTTCAACGGGATCGTAGTCAGCCGCGAGCAGGCATTGGGGGCCGTGGTGGCTGCAGGCCAGCCTCTCTTCTCCCTGACCCGCAGCGGCCAGTGGGAGGCCGATATCGGCGTGCCGGTGAAACAGGCCGAGTCCCTGATCGTCGGCCAACACTACCCCCTGCAAAGCGGGGCGCAATCACTGGAGGGGCGCCTGCTTAATCTGGGGGTACAAGTGGACGGGCAGACCCACACCCGCACCGCCCGCTTCCAGCTGACCCGGGGTGGCGAACAACTGGCAGAGGGGCAACTGATCACCCTGTTGCATCAGACCCGCGAGCCTACCCGCGCCTACGAGGTACCGCTCACCGCGCTGACCCAGGGATTGCGCGGCAGCTGGACCCTCTATCTGCTCAACGACGAAACGCCACCCCGGGTGGTCAGTCGGGACGTCACCCTGCTGCAGCAAGATGGCGAGCGGGCCTGGATCAGTGGCGCCCTGAATGGGCAGGAACAGCTGGTGACCGATGGCCTGCATAAACTGGTGCCGGGCCAGCAGGTCACCCTGACAACCAGCGTGGATCATCAGGCTGGCCATCCGGAGCCACAGTCATGATCCGCCCGTTTATCGAGAATGGCCGACTGCTGCTGTTGACGGTCGCACTGCTGCTGACGGCCGCCCTTGCGGCATTGCAGACTCTGCCCAGAACCGAAGATCCCCAGCTCACCAGCCGTTTTGCCAGCGTAGTTACCCACTTCCCCGGGGCCAGTGCCGAGCGGGTGGAGGCGCTGGTGAGCGAGCCCATCGAGAACCGGCTGCGGGCCCAGAGCGAGATCAAGCTGATCGAGTCGAGCTCTCGCCCCGGTCTCTCCATCATCAATCTGGAGCTCAAGGATGAGGTCAGCGATGTCGAGCCGGTCTGGTCCAGAGTCCGTGATCGGCTGGCAGATCTGGCCGCCGTGCTACCAGCCGGCGCCAGTGCCCCCAAGCTGGATGATGAGAAAGGCTACCCCTTCACCCGGCTGGTCAATGTGGTCTGGCGCGGGCCGGGCCAGCCGCAGCTGGATCGCCTCGCCCGCTACAGTGCCGAGCTGGAACGCCGGGCTCGCCAGCTGCCGGGCACCGAATACGTCGAGCGGGTCGGGGCACCGCAAGAGGAGATCGAGGTGCGGTTCGATCCCCTCGCCCTCAGTGCCAGCGGCATGAGTGGCGAACAGCTTGCCCAGGCGCTGAGCGGTGCCGATGCCAAAGTGGCCGCCGGGGAGTTGCAGGGCAGCCACAATCGCTTTCAGGTGGAGATCCGCGGTGCCCTCGATACCCTGGAGCGGATCCGCCAGATCCCGCTGCGCACCGGCGAGCAGGGCCAGACCCTGCGCCTTGGCGATCTGGCCGAGGTACGGCGTACCCTGCACCAGCCGGAGAGCCAGCTGGCCTTTGCCAATGGTGAACGGGCCGTGGTGGTCGGCCTGCGCATGGCACAGGATCACCGCATCGACCTCTGGTCGGCACGGGTCGATACCATGCTGGCCCAGCTGCAACAGGACTTGCCGGATAATATAGGCCTCGTCACCAGCTTCGATCAGCAGCGTTATACCGATCAGCGGCTCGACACCCTGCTCATCAACATTGTGCAGGGCTTCCTCATCATAGTGGCAGTGCTGCTGATGACCTTGGGAGTCAAGGCCGCCATTATCGTGGCCCTGTCGCTGCCGCTTACCGTGGCGTTCTCATTCGCCTGCATGAACCTGATCAATCTGCCCATTCACCAGATGTCGGTCACCGGTCTGGTGGTGGCGCTCGGGATCATGGTGGACAACGCCATCGTCATGGCGGATCGGGTGCAGTATCAGCGCCGCCACGGCATGGCCATGAGTGCCGCCGCACTGGAAGCCATCGGCCACCTCTGGCTGCCACTGCTGGGCTCCACCCTCACCACCATGCTCGCCTTTATGCCGATCATTCTGATGCCGGGCCCGGCGGGCGAGTTTGTCGGCGGCATCGCCTGGGCGGTGATCTGTTCGCTGCTGGGCTCCTACCTCATCGCCCACACCCTGGTGGCAGGCCTCGCAGCCCGCTGGATTGGCAGTGACCAGGGGGGACGCTGGTATCAGGATGGCTTGCACCTGCCCCGGGTGAGCGCCCGTTTCCAGCAGAGCATCGCCATGGCGCTGGCTCACCCCTGGCGCACCCTGCTGCTGGTCAGTCTGCTGCCCCTGCTCGGTTTCTGGGTGGCGGGCCGCCTCACCGAACAGTTCTTTCCCCCTGCCGACCGGGACATGATCCACATCGAGGCCAGCCTCTCCCCACAGGCGAGCCTGGCGCGCACCCGCGAGTTGGCACTGGGGATCTCCGCCGAGCTGGCCAGCCTCCCCGAGCTGGTTCGTCAGGATTGGGTGGTGGGCGACAACGCCCCCAGCTTCTACTACAACCTGGTGCCCAGAAAACAGGGGCGGGCCGATTACGCCCAGGGGATGATCACTCTGCAGGATGCCGATGCTGCCGAGTGGCTCATTCCACAACTGCAGCAGCGGCTCGATGCAAAATTTCCCGAAGCGCAGATCCTGGTGCGCAAGCTGGAACAGGGGCCGCCTTTCAATGCCCCCGTCGAGCTGCGGCTGTTTGGCCCCGACCTTGAACAACTACACCGTCTGGGAGAGGAGCTGCGCAGTCTGCTCGCCAATACCCCGGCAGTGGTGCAGACCCGCGCCACCTTGCAGGCCGGGGCCCCCAAACTCTGGTTGCAGGTCGATGAGGAGGCCGCCCGACTGGCAGGCATGAGCCTGACCGATGTTGCCTCCCGGCTGGCGGGCGCACTGGATGGCAGGTTGGGCGGCACTGTGCTGGAAGGCACCGAGTCAATCCCGGTTCGGGTGCGACTGGCCGAGCCCTTGCGTCAGGATCCGGATGCGCTGCTCAATGTGCCGCTGTCGCTCACCGGCACCGGCACCGGCCAGCAAGGGGCTGCCAATCTCACCTTGCGGGCACTTGCCACTCCCGAGCTGCTGCCAAGCTGGGGGGAGATCAGCCGTCGGGATGGTGAGCGGGTCAATGTGCTGGAGGCCTATCTGGCGGTCGGCGTACTGCCGCAAACTGTGCTGGAGCAGGTCAAAGAGAGGCTGGCCGCCAAGGCGCTGGCGTTGCCGCCGGGCTATCGACTGGAGTTTGGCGGAGAAGCCGCCAAACGGGATGAATCGGTGGGTAATCTGATGGCCCATGTCAGCCTGGTCGCCGTGCTGCTGGTGGCCGTGCTGGTGCTCAGCTTCAACTCGTTCCGGCTGGCAGGCATCGTCACCCTGGTGGCGATCCAGTCGGCGGGGCTCGGGCTGCTGTGGGTCTGGTTGCTGGGTTACCCTTTCGGGTTTACGGTGATCATCGCCCTGCTGGGACTGATGGGGCTGGCCATCAACGCCGCCATCGTCATTCTGGCCGAGCTGAGGGCAGACCCGCTGGCACAACAGGGCAATCTGCCGCAGATCCGCGATCTGGTGGCCGGTTGCAGCCGCCACATCGTCTCGACCACCATCACCACGGTGGGCGGCTTCATCCCGCTATTGCTGGGGGGCGGCGGCTTCTGGCCCCCCTTTGCCATCGCCATCGCCGGTGGCACAGCGCTGGCGACCCTGCTCTCGTTCTACTTTGTGCCGGTGGCGTTTGTGCTGTTCAACCGTCGCCGTCCTGACCCGGTGCAGGAGAGCTGCAACGCGCAAGATCAGTTGTCGGGCTGACCCAGCATGGCTTTGAGCCGCTCTTCCAGAGTGGGCTCGGGGGCCTTGAGGGTCGCCATAAAGAGCTGCTCGATACCGGCCTTGTCCTGACTTTTCACGATAAACACCAGTCGGGACTGGGCCTTGCCCTCCGGCCAGTCGCCCAGCGCCTGCAGCGGATAGAGCTGGCCGTGGACGCCGTGGATCACCACCGGCTGGCTCTCCCCTTCCAGCTGCAAGATCCCCTTGAGGCGCAGCAGGGCATCGCCATACTGCGCCTGCACCGCATCGATGGCGGCCAGCAGGCGAGAGGGCTTGAGCGGCTCACCGATACGCAGGGAGAAACTCTCGATGTTGCCGTGCTCGAAGTGGGTGGGCGCAGCTGTGCCCACCTTGGCGGCGAACGGTTGCATCTTCGGCTGCATCGGTGACGCCAGCCCCTGCTTGGGGGATTCGGTGCGCAGCCAGGCCAGCAGCTGGCGCACATCGCGCCCTGCCGCTTCGTTGTAGGCGCCGAGCTTCTCCAGCACCGCTGGCGACAGTTCGCCATTGGTCACCTGCTGGATGGGGGCCGCCGGGTTGAGTGCCGCCAACTGGGCTTCGACCCGTGCCAACTGCTCGCCATCCACCAGATCCCCCTTGCTCACCACCAGCAGATCCGCCAGCGCTACCTGCTTCACCGCTTCATATTGAGCCGCCAACTGCTGCTCGATATGGCCAGCATCCACCACGGTGACAGTGCCATCGAAGCGGTAGCGCTGGGCGATAAAGCCCTCTTCCCTCAACGTGAACAGAACGGGGGCTGGGTCAGCCAGACCGGTGGTCTCGATAATCAGCCGCTTGAACGGTTTGATCTTGCGCTGGATGGCCTTCATAAAGAGCCCCTGCAGCGCCTCCACCAGAGAGCCCTGCACCGAGCAGCAGATGCAGCCGGAGTCGAGCAGCATCACCTGCTCATCCACCTGTTGCACCAGATGGTGATCCAGCCCCACCGAGCCGAACTCGTTGATCAGCACGGCGCACTCACCGAGCTCCGGCTGCTTGACCCAGTGGTTGAGCAGAGTTGTCTTGCCGCTGCCGAGAAAGCCGGTCAGCAGGGTCACAGGGATACGGGTATCTTGCATATCGGTCATGTCAGCTCCTTACCGGTTGGCAAACAGGTCGCTGAGCCAGCGGTTTTCAAAGCGGCCGTGGGGGTCGAGCTCGGCTTTCAACGCCACGAAGTCGTTCCAGCGCGGCAGCAGGGCCGGGAAGTCATACAGATCCATCGCCAGATGCTTGCCGAAATGGGGAATGCCGCCGAGCGGCACCAGCAGTTGTTGCAGCTCGCGCATCTGCTCCATGGAGCCGTTGACGAAGGTGCCGTCCGCCGCCAGATAGACCAGAAAACCGATCCAGCAGACCGGCTGGCCGTAAGCGGCACTTAGCCAGGCCTCGGAAGGGCCGGTGCAACGCAGAATAAAGGGGTAGTGCAGCACGCCCGGGTTGGCCTGCTGCCACGCTTGCAGGGTCTCCAGCGCCTCGTTCATGCGATGAAGCGGCACCGCCACCTCGCAGTTGATCTGGGGAGCCGGGATCCCCTTGCAGAGAATTTGGTAGACGTTGCCCACCAGATCGGAGGCATCCTTGAAGCGGCGCACCGTCTCGAAGTGCTCCCCCGCCAGCGCCTCATCCTTGGTGTCTTTCGCCATCTTCTGCAAAGTGGCATCAATGGTGGCATTCATGCGGGCGTCGATATCGCCATCCAGCAGCAGCGGCTCGCTGCCACCTGCGCGGTAGCGGGCAACCTCCTCATCGGAGGCGGGATCCACCAGCCAGATGTGGCTCTCGCCGGTCCAGGCAAACCACCAGCTCTTCACAAAGCCGTGCTCGCGGTTGAGCCGCTCGTTGTGCTCCAGCAGGAAGGGATAGTCGGTGGTGAACTTGGTGCAGCGCATAATGCGATTTGGCACGGTGCGCAGGGTGACGTCGAGCATGATGCCGAGCATCCCCATCCCCATCACGAAGGCGCCGAAGCGCGGATCGGTGCGATCCACCCGGATGATGTCGCCATTGGCCAGCATCACCGTCATCGCCTCCACCGCATCGCACAGGGCAGACTGGTGCAGCCCCTGACCGTGGGTACCGGTGCTGAGGGCGCCGCCCAGGGTCTGGATGCCGATAACGCCCGGGGATGCGGGCAGCATCCGCTCCATGGCGATCAGCTCGGCATAAACGGTATCGAGGGGCGTACCCGCCTGATAGGTCACGGTATCGGCGGTTTTGGCCAGCTGGCCGCGCAGGTGGTGCAAGTCCACCAGCAGCGCCTGACTGCCCTCGGCATAGACGCTGTGGATGGGTTCGAAGGAGAGGCCGGAGCCGATAAGGCGCAGCTTGCGCTCGGGGTGTTCCCGCAGCAGCATTTGCAACTCGTCGCGGGTTTTCGGACGCCACACCTGATCCAGCGCACCGAGGGGATTGGTTCTCGACCAGTTGAACAGCACCTCCCGATTACCGATCGCCTTGATGCTGTGAAATGCCTGGAACTGAACCGTCATACCGCGCCTCATCTTTTACTGACGTCAAAATGAGCGCTGATTCTACCGAAAAGCGAGCAGCAAGGCATGAAAAACAAGCCCCTGCACTCGAGGGGGGATAGGGAGAGAGCACTCCCCTACCCTGCCAGACGGGAGCTTGTCCGCCCGTCTGTCACCGATAAATCAGGTCGCATTCGGGATGCCTCGCACCCCATCTGGCTGGCGGGTTTGTGCCTCTTCCGGCAGCAGCTCCTCGCAGAACTGGCGCAGCGGCATGGGGCGGGCAAACAGGTATCCCTGCAGATAATCGACCCCTTTGGCCCTGAGGTAGTCAGCCTGACGCTCGCTCTCCACCCCTTCCGCCACCAGCGCCAGACCGAGCCGTGTCGCCAGATCGATCACGTTGTCCACGATATGTTCCGAGAGCGACTCGGTACCGATGCGGGCGATAAAGGATTTGTCGATCTTGAGGTAATCCACATGAAACTGCTGCAGGTAAGCCAGGCTGGAGTGGCCGGTACCAAAGTCGTCGATGGCGAGTTTGACCCCCATCTCGTCCAGCTGGCGGAACAGGGAGAGGGTCTGGGGATCTGACATCAACAGCTCCCGCTCGGTCAGCTCCAGCACCAGTACCACCTTGCCGGGGAGGAAATGCCCGAGGAAGGCGCGGCACTCGGCCAGCAGGGCAAAATCGTGGCAATGGGCGGCGCTGATGTTGAAGCTGATATGAAACCCATCTGGCAACTGCTCCTGAGAGCGGTTCAACCGTGTCGCCACCTGCTTCATGATATGGGTGGTCATGGGGACGATCAGTCCCGACTCCTCCGCTTGCGGAATAAAGAGATCGGGCCGGATCACCCCTTCATTGACATGCTCCCAGCGCATCAGCACCTCGGCGCCCATCATCTTGCCATCGTGGCTGGCAATCAGCGGCTGCAGATAGGGAACAAACTCCCTGGCCCGCAGGGCGCGTCGCAATTCATCTGTTGGCGAGCCGGGACGCCCCAGCACCCACCACACCAGCCAGGCCAGCAAAAGCGAGGAAACCGCCAGCCACGACAGCGCCACATGCCGCGCGGCCCACAGCGACTTCCAGTAGACCGGCATGGCATAACCGGCATGGATGGTGAAAGGATAATGGGATGAGGTGAGGGCCTGGCTGATCCCGCGATGGAGGGTGGGCGCCTCGCTCAGATAGCGGCCAGACTCATTGAGCCAGGCCGATCCCACCTGCAGATAGAGCGCACTGGATTTTCCGCTCATGGAGAGCATGAAGCTGAGCTGGGTACTGTCGATGGCACTCAAGGCGGCATCCTTGCCCTGCTCGGTGCGCACCACCAGCAGCGGGTGATTTTGCCGCACCCGGTTGCCACTCATCAGCAACAGCTTGCGGCCGGTGTAGATGGAGCCGTCATCGGCATCATTGGCCTCACCAAACAGCGAAGTGCAATTGATGATGCCGTTTCGCACCAGATTGACCGAACGCAGGAAGGGCTCGATGGCGACCTTCTTGCGCAGCACCAGCAGGTTGTCGCGACAGGGTGCATTCACCAAGGGCAGCACGGAGCGATTGGCCTGCTCCGCATGATCCAGCATCGACTCCATCAGGGTTCTGGCCTTGTGGGCCGAGGCGCTGGATTCCGCTTTCAGCTCCTGCACATAATTGCTGTGGATGAGCCAAGCTCCCACCAGCAGCGGCAGGGTAAAGACCAGCAAGGCACCGCCGAAGCGTAACCCGGTTCGGGAGAGATCGATCCTGAACAGAAACATAAAGAACCACGCCGCAATTCGTCAGGCCTGCCAACGCAAGCACCCAGTGAACAGATATCCACTTTCCCTCGATAACGATGCCTCATCATTACCGCACATAACCGAACAACATAACCCAAAGCGTTTATAAAACGAACCACCAAACAGGTGGTTGGATCTCTCTAGCAAGGATCGTGCAAACAATCTTCAAAAAAGACGGTGAATAACACAAAAATAAATAATGCCGCGTAAATACGCGGCATTATTGGCTTCTTATCGCGCAAATCGCGCAAGAACTCAGTTAAACGGCTTGCTGCAGGATCACCGCATCGGCCTTCTTGGTGTAGGAGGCGATCTCGTTGAAGTTGAGGTAGCGGTAAGTATCTGCCGCAGTGGCATCCAGCGCCTTGGCGTACTGCAGGTATTCCGCCACGGTCGGGATCTTGCCGAGGATGGCGGCAACGGCGGCCAGCTCCGCAGAGGTCAGGTAGACGTTGGCACCTTTACCCAGACGGTTCGGGAAGTTACGGGTGGAGGTGGAAACCACAGAGGCTCCTTCCGCTACCCGCGCCTGGTTGCCCATGCAGAGGGAGCAGCCCGGGATCTCGATGCGGGCACCAACGCGACCAAAGATGCCGTAGTAGCCCTCTTCGGTCAGCTGATCCTTGTCCATCTTGGTGGGTGGTGCGATCCACATGCGGGTCGGCAGCTCGCCCTGATACTTCTCGAGCAGTTTGCCGGCGGCACGGAAGTGGCCGATGTTGGTCATGCAGGAACCGATGAACACCTCGTCGATCTTGTCGCCAGCCACGTCGCTCAGCAGACGGGCATCGTCCGGATCGTTCGGCGCACACAGGATCGGCTCCTTGATGGTGGCCAGATCGATCTCGATGATTTCGGCGTACTCGGCATCCTTGTCCGCTTCCATCAGGGTCGGGTTGGCCAGCCACTCTTCCATCCCCTTGATGCGGCGGGTGATGGTGCGTACGTCGCCGTAGCCTTCGGAGAGCATCCATTTCAGCATCACGATGTTGGACTTCAGATACTCGATGATCGGCTCTTTATCCAGCTTGATGGTGCAACCGGCAGCGGAGCGCTCGGCGCTGGCATCGGCCAGCTCGAATGCTTGTTCCACTTTCAGGGTCGGCAGACCTTCGATCTCGAGGATGCGGCCGGAGAAGATGTTCTTCTTGCCCGCTTTCTCGACGGTCAGCAGCCCTTTCTGGATGGCTGCGTAAGGGATGGCATGAACCAGATCACGCAGGGTGATGCCCGGTTGCAGCTCGCCCTTGAAGCGCACCAGTACGGACTCCGGCATATCCAGCGGCATCACGCCGGTAGCAGCGGCGAAAGCCACCAGACCGGAGCCCGCAGGGAAGGAGATACCGATGGGGAAACGGGTGTGGGAGTCACCACCGGTACCCACGGTATCCGGCAGCAGCATGCGGTTCAGCCAGGAGTGGATGACCCCGTCACCCGGACGCAAGCTCACGCCGCCGCGGTTCATGATGAAGTCCGGCAGGGTGTGGTGGGTCTGTACGTCGATGGGCTTGGGATAGGCCGCGGTGTGGCAGAAGGACTGCATGGTCAGGTCGGCGGAGAAGCCGAGGCAGGCCAGATCTTTGAGCTCGTCGCGGGTCATCGGGCCAGTGGTGTCCTGGGAGCCGACCGTGGTCATCTTGGGCTCGCAGTAAGTGCCGGGGCGAATGCCCTTCACGCCGCACGCCTTGCCCACCATCTTCTGGGCCAGGGTGAAGCCTTTACCGGTATCGGCCACCGGCTGCGGGCGACGGAACACGGTGGAGAACGGCAGACCCAGCGCTTCGCGGGCCTTGTCAGTCAAGCCGCGGCCGATGATCAGCGGGATACGGCCACCGGCGCGCACTTCGTCGATCAGCACGTCGGTTTTCAGTTCAAACTGCGCCAGCACCTGTTCGGTGCCGTGTTTGCAGATCTTGCCAGCATAGGGGTAGATGTCGATCACATCGCCCATCTCCAGCTTGGAGACGTCCACTTCGATGGGCAGAGCGCCGGCATCTTCCATGGTGTTGAAGAAGATCGGGGCAATCTTGCCACCCAGACAGACACCGCCAGCGCGCTTGTTCGGCACGAACGGAATGTCGTCGCCCATAAACCAGAGCACCGAGTTGGTGGCGGATTTACGGGAAGAACCGGTACCGACCACGTCACCCACATAGGCCAGCGGGAAGCCTTTCTCTTTCAGGGCATCGATGGTCTTGATGGGGCCGACGGCGCCATCCTTGTCCGGAGTAATGCCGGGACGGGCGTTTTTCAGCATCGCCAGGGCGTGCAGCGGAATGTCCGGGCGGGACCAGGCGTCCGGTGCCGGCGAGAGGTCGTCGGTGTTGGTTTCGCCGGTCACCTTGAACACGGTGACAGTGATCTTCTCGGCCAGCTCCGGGCGGGAGAGGAACCACTCGGCATCAGCCCAGGATTGCATCACCTGTTTGGCGTGGACATTGCCCGCCTTGGCCTTCTCTTCCACGTCGTGGAAGGAGTCAAACATCAGCAGGGTGTGGGAGAGCCCCTTGGCGGCAAGCGGCGCCAGAGTGGCGTGTTCCAACAGGTCGATCAGCGGCTGAATGTTGTAACCACCCTGCATGGTGCCCAGCAGCTCAACGGCTTCGGCGGCAGTCAGGATGGGAGAGTGGGCTTCGCCCTTGGCGACGGCGGTGAGGAAACCGGCTTTGACATAGGCCGCTTCATCAACACCGGGGGGAATACGGGAGGACAACAGCTCTTTCAGAAAGTCTTCTTCGCCAGCGGGCGGGTTCTTGAGCAGCTCAACCAGGGCGGCGACCTGCTCTGCATCCAGAGGTTTGGCAACCACGCCCTCGGCGGCACGTTCTGCGACGTGTTTACGGTATGTTTCAAGCACGACTAATTCCTCTTTGGTCTTTTTTTGGGGTTCGCCCACGCTCGCGGCGATCGTCCTTGCGGGACACCCCGTAGGGTGCTCCCCACTATATAAGTTTTAACGACTAATTAAAATCCAAACCCTGTTTACTTATTCACCACAAAATCGTAACCAATTAAACAGACTGGTATTTTTTGAAAATTAATTGAACGCCCTCAACCAGAGTTAACAAATTGGCATCATTCCGGCATTATTCGAACGTACTGCCCAATTGCAGATAGAAGACGTCATTGCCCCCCTCCGCCATGCCGTAGCCGAGGAACACAGGGCCAAGGAAGCTCTCCACCCCGACATAAACCGACCCGGCGGTAAACGAGCTCTCCAGACTGATATCCTCACCCTTGTTCCAGACCCCGCCCTGCTCCAGAGATCCACCCAGATAGAGCGGCATCTTGAGGGCACCGAAGTCATTGTCTGCCACCCGATAGATGTAACGCAGGCCACCAAACAGGCTGTAGCGACCGCTCAGCTGGTAGCGCTGGAAGCCGGAGAGGCGGAACAACCCGCCCAGATCCTGAATATGCAGCGGCACCACCTCTTCACTGCCCGAGCCACCCCCTTCGAGGATCAGGTTGAGGCTATGCCTGTCCCATGACCAGGGCTTGATCATCGAGAGCTGATAATTCCAGCCTTCACTGCGGCCATCTGCCGACTCGAGTCCATCCACACTGACGTGTGAGTGGCCCAGTTTCATGTCCCATTTCATCCCCTGATAGGGGAAATAGCGGCTATCCAGATTGTCGTGTTCAAAGCGGACATAGGGGCCCCACGCCGTGGCATCCATCTCCAGCCCCTTGAAGTTTTTCACATCAATCGTGCCCAGTTGTCCCTCCAGCCCCATCGACAACCGGCTCCAGGGCTGGCGGTTCCAGCCCACCGCCAGATCACCGCTGAAGAAGGAGTATTCGGAGTCGAGATAGCTTATCGAAACCGCCTCGGGATCCGGATTGGGGAAAAACAGGCGGCGCAGGGTCTGGTCATAGGCCAGACTCGCCTCACCATAGAAGGTCTGGGAGGGTTCGAGCGGGGTATAGAAGTCGGTCTTGATATGTTTGGCCGTGCCCAGCGACGCTTCGGTCAGCCACTCGGCTCCCCACTCGTTGACGTTGGTGAGGGTATAGGACATGCCGACGTTGTAGTTGGAGGTGTTCTCGAAGTCATCGGTGAAACCGAACTGGAAGTTGAGGTAGCCCGGCCCCCAGTTCTTCTCGCTGGCATCCACCAGCAGCACGTTTTCCCCGTCACGCTCCTCCACCTCATAGGTGATGCGATCGAACGACTCAAGGGCATAGAGGCGGCGAATGCCCGCTTCCAGACTCTCGTTGGTCTGTACCTTGTCCGGCCGCACTTTCAGCATGGCGCGCACCGTCTCATCCGAGAGGCGCGACTTGTTGATGATCTCCACCTTGTCGATGAAGTAGGCGGGCTGACCGCTACGCTCGGCACGACGGCTCAGCTTCTGGTTGCGATAGGCGTTGTACTGCGCCTTGGTGAGCGACAGCTTATCGAGTTGCAGCGACACCTTGTCAGCCGCCGCCTCACCGATCTTGATCCCCTCCGGCATGCGGGCAAAGTCGGCGATCCCCATATCGCCAAACTCGGGGGCGATCAGAATATCCTTCGGTCCCATCAGCGCCTTCTGCTTGTCGGTGCCCACCTGGGTCATGTAGGTGGTGAGCTGGTCAATCATGGCCAACCCTGACTTGAGGGACTCCCGGGTACGCAGCTTGGCACTGATATCCACCGCGATCACCACGTCGGCCCCCATCGCCTTGGCGACATCCACCGGCATGTTATTGACGCTGCCGCCGTCCGCCAGGATGTGCCCCTCCCACTCCATCGGCTTGAGGGCGCCGGGAATGGACATGGAGGCCTGCATCGCCTTGGCCAGGCTGCCGTGATCGAGCACGAAGGGGGTGACCGTCTCCATGTCGGTCGCCATGGCGCGGTAGGGAATGGGGAGATCATCGAAGCTCTCCTGCACCGGCAGGTTGGAGGTGGCCCCCCGCAGCAGGCTGGCCATGGATTGGCCCTGGAAGAAACCGTCCGGCAGCTGGGTGGTGTCGCCATTCACCCCTATGTCGGTGCGCAGTTGGTACTGCTCGTTCTGCTGCTTCTTGCGCAACGACAGCTCGTCGCGGCCCACCTTGTCCTGATAGCCCTTGTTCCAGTCGATGGCCAAGGTGGTGCGCTCCACCTCCTCGGCACTGAGCCCCATGGCATACATCCCCGCCACATAAGAGCCCATGCTGGTGCCGACTATGATGTCGACCGGAATCCGTTTCTGCTCCAGCACCTTGAGGATGCCGATATGGGCCGACCCCTTGGCGCCGCCGCCGCTGAGCACCACCGCAATTTTTGGGCGATCCCCCTGTGCCGCCACAGCCAGCAGCGGGCAGGCCGCCAGCATCACCAAAAGCAGACGGGTCCATCCCGCACCTAAGCTGCGCATCATATTTTCCATATTATTCAGAGGGTCAGTCACCAAGGATGGCCTCTACTATAAGGGGCCCGGCAGTTAGCGCAACCGTCAATCCGCATCCCGCCTGTGCTGCATGGCGAAGGGGCACGCCGCCGCCCCTGTGAGCGCAAACGTAATCCGCAAATAAAGGGCTGCAAGCCTCATGGGTAGCGCCGCGCTGCCGCTAATATGAGCGTCGTCAATCTCAACCTTTTGAGCACCTTTATGCTGGCAACCCTCACTCTTAAACAGAAAATACTGGCCACGGTCACCCTGGCCGTGGTCGTCTCCTGCCTGCTGGTAGGCTACTTCAGTCAACGCTCGGCCCAGCAACTGATCGAAAACCGGATGTTCGAGCAGGAGCTCCCCAACCTGACCCAGCGGATCAGCAAGGAGATTGAACAGGATCTCCACGGCATCGCCCAGGCCGCCCGCCAACTGGCCACCGACCGCTTCATCCTCGACTGGGTGGATCGGGGCATGCCCAAAGAGCAGGAGCCAATCCTCATCAACCAGCTCAAGGATGTGGCCAACCAGTATGGTCTGGTGACCGCCTCCTTCGCCGATCGTCAGAGTGCCGCCTACTACAACCAGGATGGCTTTCTGCGCAACCTGACCCCCACGCAAGATGCCTGGTTCTATGACTACACCAAGAGCCAGAAGGAGATGACCCTCAGCATCTTCCGCGAGAGCAACGGCGAGGTGAAGCTGTTCGTCAACTTCCAGCAGCTCAACGGGCGCGGGTTGGCCGGCTTTGCCAAATCCCTCGACACCATGGTGACCATGGTCTCCAACTTCCGGCTGGAAGAGAGCGGCATCGTCTTTATGGTCGATGGCAGCGGCAAGGTGAAGCTGCACCCCGAGGCCAACCGCATCGAGCGTGACACGCTTGGCAACATTGCCAGCGGAGATACCGGCAGCCTGCTGGCCAAACGTCCCTTTGCCGTCATCAACGCCGAAGTCAATGGCGAGCCCATGGTACTGGCCAGCAGCTATATCCCGCTGCTCGACTGGTATCTGGTGGCCCAGGTGCCAGAAGCCGAGATCTATGCCGAGCTGGATCAGACCCGCAACGAGATCCTGATGATCTCGCTGGTGATTGCGCTGGCCATGGGGCTGATGGGGATGCTGCTGGCAGGCTCGGTCAGCCGCCCGCTCAACGAGTTGGCCCGCCTGTTCAAGGAGCTGGGCAGCGGCGATGGGGATCTCACCAAGCGCCTCAAGGTGGAAGGACGTGACGAACTGAGTCAGGTCGCCACCGGTTTCAACAACTTCGTCGCCAAGATTCACGGATCCATCGAGCAGGTAGCGGAGAACTCCCGCCAGCTCGCGGCCACCGCCAACGAGGTGGCCAACAAGGCGCAGCTGACCCAGCATAACTGCACTGCCCAGCGTGACCGCACCGTGCAGGTGGCCACCGCCATCCACCAAATGGGGGCCACGGTGAGCGAGATCGCCGGTAACGCCTCTCTGGCAGCCGAAGTAGCCAGACAGGCCAACGATCAGGCCGATGCGGGTGCGGTAGTGGTGGTGCAGGCGCGCCACGGCATCGTCGACCTCTCCGGCGAGATTGAGCAGGTGGCAGGGGTTATCGAGTCGCTGGCCAGCCAGACCGACTCCATCGGTAGCATCCTCGAAACCATCCGCAGCATCTCGGAGCAGACCAACCTGCTGGCACTTAACGCCGCCATCGAGGCCGCTCGTGCCGGTGAACAGGGTCGCGGTTTCGCCGTGGTGGCAGATGAAGTGCGCAATCTGGCCAACCGCTCCGCCGCCTCGACTGCCGAGATCCAGGGGATGATCAACCGCTTGCAGGAGCAGAGTGCCCGCGCGGTCAGCGCCATGGCACAGGGGCGCAACCAGAGTCTGGAGGTGGTGAGCCAGGCCGATGAGGCCAACGCCGCCCTCGGCCAGATCACCGCCCACATCACCCAGATCAACGACATGAACATCCAGGTCGCCACCGCCACCGAGGAGCAGTCCAGCGTGGTCGGCGAGATCAACCGCAACGTGGAAGACATCAACCAGCTCACCATGGAGACCGCCGACATCGCCCACCAGCTGACCGAATCGAGCCGCAGCCTGCAGCAGCTCTCCGGTCAGCTGGACAAGCTGGTCGGCAACTTCCGACTCTGACCCCGACCTTGGCCTTGACCTAAGCCATCAACAACAGAGAGCGCCGTGGCGCTCTCTGTTGTTTTGGTGGCGGCTAATCCGGCATAGCAGTCAGCCCTTGCCATCCCGTTTGCGCTGATACATCAGCTCATCCGCGCGGGTGAGCAGCTCGGCCAGGGAGACACAGCCGTGCCCGTCATAGCAGACAATCCCGGTGCTGCAGGTCAGCGCATAACCGCAACCACTGTGCTGATTGTGCTCGGCCAACATGGCATTGAAACGCTCATAGGCCAGTTGCGCTTGCGCCTCCATCACATTGGGCAACAGGACGGCAAACTCATCGCCGCCCATGCGGGCAAACACGTCTGCGCCACGAAAAGCCTGCTTTAGCAGAGTGGCAAAGGCGATCAGGGCCCGATCCCCTTCTGCATGCCCCCACCGATCATTGATCCCCTTGAAGCCATTGAGATCCAGATAGAGCAGTGCCAGTGGCATCTGCAAGCGACTGGCCAGCGAGAGGCTCTTCTCCGCCAGCATCACGAACCCGCGCCGATTGGAGATCAAGGTCAACTCATCAATGGTGGCCAGCTGCACTGCTTCGAGCTCCCGCACCACCATCGCCGCCAGATCCTTGAGCAACCCCACATCCTCGTCGCTCAATTCCCGCGGTACCGTATCGATGATGCAGAGCGTCCCCAGTTTGCAGCCGTTGGCGATCCGCAGTGGCTGTCCGGCATAGAAGCGGATGCCGGGCCCACCCACCACCAGCGGATTGTCGGCAAAGCGGGGATCCTGCGAAGCATCTGGCACGATGAAGGTCTCATTACCCATGATGGCGTGGCCACAGAACGAAATGTCCCGGGCAGTCTCACGGACCTCCAGACCGATGCAGGATTTGAACCACTGGCGATCTTCATCCACCAGACTCACCAGCGCGATGGGGACATTGAACACCCGTCGGGCCATGCGGGTCAGCCGATCAAACCGCTCCTCAGCCTCGGAATCCAGCAAAGAGAGCCGCCGCAGGGTCTCCAGCCGCAATACCTCATCGGGTGGAATGGGTGCTTCTAGCATCGTGCCTCTCTCGTCAGTGCCAAAACCTATCTTTAGCATATTGGGCTTTGTCGAAGTCGGGACTGCACGGAGAAAACAAAAAGCCGCTCATTCGAGCGGCTTTTTAGACAAGCGGGGAAGAAAATTACTTTTTCTTCTTGGCCTTGGCGTTCGGCAGGTCGGTGATGGAGCCTTCGAACACTTCGGCAGCCAGACCCACGGACTCGTGCAGAGTCGGGTGAGCGTGGATGGTCAGCGCGATATCTTCGGCGTCCGCACCCATCTCGATGGCCAGACCGATTTCACCCAGCAGTTCACCACCGTTGGTACCGACGATGGCACCACCGATGACTCGGCCGCTCTCCTTGTCGAAGATCAGCTTGGTCATACCGTCGGAGCAGTCGGACGCAATGGCGCGGCCGGAAGCAGCCCACGGGAAGGTGGCGACTTCGAAGTTCAGGCCCTGTTGCTTGGCTTCCTTCTCGGTCAGACCAACCCATGCCATCTCTGGCTCGGTGTAGGCGATGGACGGGATCACTTTCGGGTCGAAGTAGTGCTTCTTGCCTGCGATCACTTCGGCGGCAACGTGACCTTCGTGAACACCTTTGTGCGCCAGCATCGGCTGACCCACGATGTCACCGATGGCGTGGATGTGCGCCACGTTGGTACGCAGCTGCTTGTCCACCTCGATGAAACCACGCTCGGTCACGGCAACGCCAGCTTTCTCGGCATCCAGCATCTTGCCGTTCGGCACACGACCTACGGCAACCAGCACGTTGTCGTAGCGAACCGGCTCGGCCGGAGCGTGCTTGCCTTCATAGGAGACGTACAGGCCGTCTTCGCGCGCTTCAACTGCGGTGACCTTGGTCTCCAGCATGATGTTGAATTTCTTGGCGACGCGCTTGGTGTAGATCTTGACGATGTCTTTGTCGGCAGCCGGAACCAGCTGGTCGGCAAATTCCACCACGTCGATCTCGGAACCCAGAGAAGAGTAAACAGTACCCATCTCCAGACCGATGATGCCGCCACCGATAACCAGCAGTTTGCCGGGAACGGTTTTCAGCTCCAGCGCATCGGTAGAGTCCCATACGCGGGGATCATCGTGCGGGATAAACGGCAGTTTCACCGGACGGGAACCGGCCGCGATGATGGCGTTGTCGAAGGTCACGGTGGTCTTGCCATCAGCGCCTTCAACTTCGATGGTATTCGGGCCGGTGAACTTGCCGAAGCCGTTCACAACCTGAACTTTACGCATCTTGGCCATGCCAGCCAGACCGCCGGTCAGCTGGTTGATAACCTTCTCTTTCCACAGACGGATCTTGTCGATGTCGGTCTGCGGGGCACCGAAGACGATGCCGTGCTCGGCCAGCGCCTTGGCTTCTTCAATCACTTTGGCAACGTGCAGCAGCGCCTTGGAGGGGATGCAGCCCACGTTCAGGCAGACGCCACCCAGGGTGGAGTAACGCTCGACGATAATAGTATCCAGACCCAGATCGGCTGCACGGAAAGCAGCGGAATAACCGGCAGGGCCAGCACCCAGTACTACGACCTGGGTTTTGATTTCTTTACTCATCATGACCTCTTTGTCGTTCTTATATCCCCGGACAGCGCAGTCTTATACCGAAACGGGTGGCTGCAGCCGTGAAAAAAACGGGGCAAGTTTACGATCATGTTAATGAAATGAGAAGTAAAAAGGGCAGGCTCTGGGCCCACCCTCTCACTTACAGGACCAGTCGACGAATGTCGGACAGCACGCCGTTCATGGTGGTGATGAAGCGAGCCCCATCGGCACCATCGATCACGCGGTGGTCGTAGCTCAGAGCCAGCGGCAGCATCAGGCGCGGCGCGAACTCTTTGCCGTTCCACTTCGGCTTCATCTCGGACTTGGAAACACCGAGGATGGCCACTTCCGGCGCGTTGACGATCGGGGTAAAGCTGGTACCGCCGATGCCACCCAGGCTGGAGATGGTGAAGCAACCGCCCTGCATGTCGGCAGCAGTCAGCTTGCCGGCACGGGCCTTCTTGGAGATCTCGGCCAGATCGCGAGACAGCTCCATGATGCCCTTCTTGTTAACATCGCGCACCACGGGCACAACCAGACCGTTGGGGGTATCTACCGCCACACCGATGTGGATGTACTTCTTCATGATCAGCTTGCTGCCATCTTCGGACAGGGAGCTGCAGAAGCGCGGGTGAGCTTCCAGCGCCTTGGCGGCGGCTTTCAGGATGAACACCAGCGGGGTGATCTTCACGTCAGCCTTCTGCTTCTCGAGCATCGCATTCTGCTCTTTGCGGAACGCTTCCAGCTCGGTGGTATCGGCTTCGTCGAACTGGGTGACATGAGGGATCATGACCCAGTTGCGGTGCAGGTTCGGACCGGAGATCTTCTGGATGCGGGTCAGCTCGACCTCTTCCACATCACCAAACTTGCTGAAGTCTACTTTCGGCCACGGCAGTACGCCCAGACCGTTGCCACCGGCTACGCCGGCAGAGGCAGGAGCGGACTCGGCACGCTTGATGGCATCCTTCACGTAGGCTTGCACGTCTTCTTTGACGATGCGGCCCTTGCGACCGGAGGCTTTCACCTTGGCCAGGTTGACACCGAACTCGCGTGCCAGACGGCGTACCGCCGGAGAGGCGTGCACGTAGGCGTCGTTGGCAACAAAATCGGTCGCAGCGGCAGCAGCCTGGGCAACCGGAGCCGGAGCAGCGGCAACAGGGGCTGCAGCGACCGGGGCGGCAGCTTGAGCAACCGGCGCGGCGGCAGGAGCAGCGCCAGCCACTTCGAAGACCATGATCAGGGAACCGGTGGAGACCTTGTCACCCGCCTTCACCTTGATCTCTTTGACCACACCGGCGAACGGCGCAGGCACTTCCATGGAGGCCTTGTCACCTTCAACGGCGATCAGGGACTGGTCGGCTTCAACCTTGTCACCCACAGCAACCATGATCTCGGTGACTTCCACTTCGTCGCCACCGATATCCGGTACGTTGACCTCTTTGGCAGCAGCGGCAACCGGGGCAGCAGCCACGGGCGCGGCAGCTTGGGCCGGAGCAGCAACGGCAGCAGGCGCAGCGCCAGCCACTTCAAATACCATCACCAGAGAGCCGGTAGAGACCTTGGCACCAGCGGCCACCTTGATCTCGACTACGCGGCCTGCGAACGGTGCCGGTACTTCCATGGAGGCCTTGTCACCTTCCACGGCAATGATGGACTGGTCAGCTTCTACCATGTCGCCCACGGCAACCATGATTTCAGTCACGTCCACTTCGTCGTCACCGATGTCCGGTACGTGCACATCTTTGCGCACGGCAGCGGCAGGTACGGCGGCCGGAGCAGCAGCAACCGGTGCAGCCACTTCAGCAGGGGCGGCAGCGCCTTCGGCTTCGAAGATCATGATCTGGGAACCGGTGGCAACCTTGTCGCCCACCTTGATCAGGATCTCTTTAACGATACCGGCGGACGGGGCCGGAACTTCCATGGAGGCCTTGTCGCCTTCTACCGCGATGATGGACTGGTCCAGCTCGACCTTGTCACCCACGGCCACCATGATCTCGGTGACTTCAACCTCATCGGCGCCGATATCCGGCACCATAATCTGTTTGGACATTGTGCTTTATCCTCTTGCGTCGATCCGCGTGGCTGGCTGATGCCGCCACGCACATCTCGCGTTAACCGTTTTAAATCCTGGCAGGGTCGCGCCGTATGACGGCGCGCCCCTTGATCCACTTACGCGTACAGCGGGTTGACCTTGTCGGCATCGATGCCGTACTTGGCGATGGCGTCGGCCACAACCTGCTTGTCTACCTCGCCGCGCTTGGCCAGTTCGGTCAGAGCAGCAACCACCACGTAGAACTCGTTCACTTCGAAGTGACGACGCAGGTTGGCACGGCTGTCGGAACGGCCGTAACCGTCGGTGCCCAGCACGCGGTAGTTCTCGGTCGGAACGAAGGCGCGAACCTGATCGGCGAAGGACTTCATGTAGTCGGTCGCAGCGATGGTGGCTTCGGAACCCAGTACCTGAGCGATGTACGGTACGCGAGCTTCGGCAGTCGGGTGCAGCATGTTCCAGCGATCCGCGTCCTGACCGTCACGAGCCAGCTCGTTGAAGGAGGTGACGCTGAACACATCGGAACCGATGCCGTACTCGCTGGCCAGGATCTGGGCAGCCTTGCGCACGTGACCCAGGATGGAACCACAACCCAGCAGCTGAACTTTCGCCTTGGCACCGGCGACGGATTCCAGCTTGTAGATACCCTTGCGGATGCCTTCCTCGGCGCCTTCCGGCATGGCCGGCATGGCGTAGTTCTCGTTCAGGGTGGTGATGTAGTAGAACACGTTCTCCGGGTTCTCACCGTACATGCGGCGCAGGCCGTCCTGTACGATCACTGCCACTTCATAGGCGTAGGACGGGTCGTAGGAGATGCAGTTCGGGATGGTGTTCGCCAGGATGTGGCTGTGACCATCTTCGTGCTGCAGACCTTCGCCGTTCAGGGTAGTACGACCGGAGGTTGCACCCAGCAGGAAGCCACGGGCTTGCTGGTCACCGGCTGCCCACGCCATGTCGCCGATCCGCTGGAAGCCGAACATGGAGTAGTAGATGTAGAACGGGATCATCGGGCAGTCGTTGGTGCTGTAAGAGGTCGCAGCAGCCAGCCAGGAGGACATGGCGCCCAGCTCGTTGATACCGTCTTGCAGAACCTGACCCTGCTTGTCTTCCTTGTAGTAGGAGACGATGTCGCGGTCTTGCGGGGTGTACTGCTGACCGTGCGGGCTGTAGATACCGATCTGGCGGAACAGACCTTCCATACCGAAGGTACGGGCTTCGTCAGCCAGGATCGGAACGATGCGCTTGCCGATGGACTTGTCTTTCAGCATCACGTTCAGGGAACGCACGAACGCCATGGTGGTGGAGATTTCGCGCGCCTGCTCACCCAGCAGCGGGCCGAAGGCATCCAGTGCCGGGATTTCCAGCTTGGTGGTGCTTTCGCGCAGACGGGTCGGCACATAGCCTTTCAGGGCAGTGCGACGGTCGTGCAGGTATTTGTGCTCGGCAGAACCGGCTTCGATCTTCAGGTAAGGCAGATCGGCCAGTTGCTCGTCGGCCACCGGCAGGTTGAAGCGGTCACGCAGGTGACGCACGGAGTCCAGCTCCATCTTCTTGACCTGGTGAGCGATGTTCTTGCCTTCGGCCGCTTCACCCATGCCGTAACCCTTGATGGTCTTGGCCAGAATAACGGTCGGCTTGCCCTTGGTCTGGGTCGCCTTGTTGAACGCGGCGAACAGTTTGCGAGGATCGTGACCACCGCGGTTCAGCGCGAAGATCTCCTCGTCGGTCATGTCTTTGACCAGCGCGGCAGTTTCCGGATAACGGTTGAAGAAGTGCTCGCGGATGTAGCCACCGTCGCGGGACTTCATGGTCTGGTAGTCACCGTCCACGGTCTCGTTCATCAGCTGGATCAGCTTGCCGGACGTGTCTTTCTTCAGCAGCTCATCCCACTTGCGACCCCAGATCACCTTGGTCACGTCCCAACCGGCGCCAGCAAACAGGCCTTCCAGCTCGTTGATGACCTTGCCGTTACCGACAACCGGACCATCCAGACGCTGCAGGTTGCAGTTGACCACGAATACCAGGTTGTCGAGCTTTTCACGCACGGCAACGGTCAGGGCACCCTTGGCTTCCGGCTCGTCCATCTCGCCATCACCCAGGAAGGCGTAAACGGTCTGCTCGGAGCAATCCTTGATACCACGGTCGGTCAGGTACTTCAGGAAGCGAGCCTGATAGATGGCGGCGATGGGGCCCAGACCCATGGAGACGGTCGGGAACTGCCAGAAGTCCGGCATCAGTTTCGGGTGCGGATAGGAAGGGATACCCTTGCCGTCCACTTCCTGACGGAAGTTGTCCAGCTGCTCTTCGGTCAGACGACCTTCAGCAAAGGCGCGAGCATAGATGCCCGGGGAGATATGACCCTGGAAGTAAACCAGATCGCCACCATCCTTCTCGTTGCGAGCACGGAAGAAGTGGTTGAAGCAGACATCATAGATGGTCGCAGAAGAAGCGAAGGAAGACATGTGACCACCCAGGTCCAAGTCTTTCTTGGACGCGCGCAGCACGATCATCATGGCGTTCCAGCGGATGATGGCGCGAATGCGGCGTTCCATCTCCAGGTCACCCGGGTAGTCCGGCTCATCGCTGGACGGGATGGTGTTGATGTAATCGCGATTTGCCTTGGCAGCCACGTCCACACCGCTTACGCGGGCTTTCTCGGCCAACTGTTCAAGGATGAACTGAGCGCGTTGCGGACCCTCTTCACGCAGCAGGGATTCCAGAGAGGCAAGCCACTCCAGCGTTTCTATCGGGTCCACATCGTTCTTCAGGATATCAGACATGGCTGGTTCCTATGTTGTTGTGATTGCACGGCATTGCACGGCGAAGGGCGCAAGCATTCGACAATAGAGCCTTGTGGGATTAGTTTTCCTGCTGACGGATCCGACGCATGGATCGCTGGATCCGGCTGTCTTCCCTCTGCATATCCAACAAGGTGTCCTCGATAAAGGCCAGATGCTCATGACAAGCTGTTCTGGCCCGCTCCGGAGCCCCCGAAAGAATAGCCTCGATCAGATTCGCGCGATGGCGACGTATCTTGGCTACCACTCCCGGGCGGCGATTCAAAATCTCGTTATTCTGCAGAATGTTCTGCTCGAGCATCGGGCTCATTGCCCGCAGCAGGTGCAGCAGCACCACGTTGTGGGACGCCTCGGCCACCGCCAGATAGAACTGGGTGACGGCTGCCGACTCGGCCACCAGCGAGCCCAGCTGGCCCGCCTCTTCGATGGTGGTTTGCACCTGACGAATGCGCTCGAAATCAGACCCGGTTCCCCGCAAGGCCGCGTAGTAGGCACAGATGCCTTCCAGCGCATGGCGAAACTCCAGCAGGTCATACTGGGCTTCCGGGTGGGTACTGAGCAGTTCGAACAGAGGATCGGCGATCCCCTTGCTCAGGGCATTCTGCACATAAGTGCCGCCGCCCTGACGGCGATAAAGCAATCCGCGCGCTTCCAGTCGCTGGATGGCTTCGCGCAAGGAGGGGCGCGATACCTGAAACTGGATGGCGAGTTCCCGCTCGGGAGGCAATTTCTGCCCCGGTTGCAGGCTGCCTTCCAGAATCATCTGTTCCAGCTCGGCGACAATGGAGTCGGCCAACTTGGGTTGCGTAATCTTGCGATAGGGCATGAGGCTACTTTGTTAAATTGGTATTACCAATTTTATGGATGGGGCGAAAATTAGCAGAGGCCTTTTGAAAAGTCCACTCAAAAGATGATCTGAGTCAAGAATCACCCCCACCACTTAAGGGGTAAAGCAGGGGAAACATGATTTAGCTCATAGAAAATGGTCTGACCAATATTCTTGACCACGCTCACAAATAACATTTGCGCAACCAGAGACAAAAATGGCCTGCCAGATAGGCAAGCCATTGATTTTAAAATCCAAACTAAATTTGAACATTTACTTTAGCTGTTTAGTAGTTGCCGGTAGTAATCCCACTGGAAACTGGCTCCGGGATCCGTCTTGCGCCCTGGCGCGATGTCGCAATGGCCGACAATTTTTTCGTGGGTAATCGCCGGATAGCGCTCCGAAATAGCTCGGGTGAGCCCCGCCAGCGCCCGGTATTGAGCCTCGTTGTAGGGGATTTCGTCAGTCCCTTCCAGCTCGATGCCAATGGAGAAGTCATTACATGCCTCCCTCCCCTGCCAGCTCGAGACACCAGCGTGCCAGGCGCGCGCGCCAAACGGCACATACTGCACCAGCTCGCCATCACGGCGGATCAGGCAGTGTGCCGAAACCCGCAGCTGATGGATACCGGCAAAATAGGGATGAGCCTCAGGGTCGAGTCGTCCCATAAAGAGATCGTCGATAAAGGGGCCGCCGAACTCCCCTGGCGGCAGGCTGATGCCATGAACCACCAGCAGGGAGATATCATCCGGGGCGGCCCGTTCGTTGTGATGGGGAGAAGGCACCCGGCGCGCCTGCTGGCACCAGCCAGCGGCATCGATAGAGAAAAAAGGTTGCGAAGCGAGTTGAGTCATCGGCTACTCGAGTTGGCTGATAAATGGCGAAAAAACGAAGATACCTGATAGGCAACCCGGCACCAACTCACTGAATCAACGGGAAATGGTATGTTAGGCTGAGTCATCTTCCGCTCGATATGGATGGGGTATGCAGCACACGGCACGCTGGATGTGGTTACTGGCCTGGCTCTCTTTGATGGGCCTGCTGACCCTCTATTTTCACTCCCGCAACCAACCAAGCGTCACCGCCAGCGGCGAGTTGTTGCTGCGGGCCGACCAGAGCGGCCACTATCGTCTGGAGGGTGCCATCAACGGTCAGCCGGTGCAACTGCTGCTCGATACCGGCGCAACCCGCATCACCATCCCGCAGCAGGTTGCCGAGCGGCTCGGCCTGACCGCTCATGGCAGCAGCCAGGTCAATACCGCCGCGGGGCAGATCCGGGTCGGCAACGGCACCATCGAAACGCTGGCGATGGGGCCATTGACCTTGTACGATCTGGCCATCTTTATCAATCCGGTGGCAGACGGTGACGAAGTGCTGGTTGGCATGAACGCCCTCGGTCGGCTGGAGCTGGTTCAAAAGGAGCGGCAACTGCTGCTCAGACCCTTGCAGGAATAAGGCATGTTTCAACAGGATGTCAGCCGCGCCGTGCGCGCCGCACTACTCGAAGATCTGGGCGATGCCCTCACCACGCTGGACCAACCGGACGCCAGCGCCGATATCACCGCCCAGCTGATCCCGGCGGATCGGATGGCCAGCGCCCGGGTCATCACCCGCGAGGCCGGTGTGTTCTGCGGCCAGCCCTGGGTGGATGAAGTCTTCCTGCAACTGAAGGCCCAGCTCGGTGGCGAAGTGAAGGTGGAGTGGCTGGTGCAGGATGGCGAAGTGCTCTCCCCCAATCAGGAGCTGTTTCGCCTCCACGGCCCTGCCCGCCTGCTGCTAACCGGCGAGCGCAATGCGCTGAACTTTGTCCAGACCCTCTCCGGCGTTGCCACCCTCACCGCCCGCTATGTGGCAGAGCTGGAGGGCACCGACTGCCGTCTGCTCGACACCCGCAAGACCATCCCCGGGCTGCGCACCGCCCAGAAGTACGCGGTTACCTGTGGCGGCGGCAAGAATCACCGCATCGGCCTCTACGATGCCTATCTCATCAAAGAGAACCATATCCTCGCCTGTGGCGGTATTGCCGAGGCGATTAATGAGGCTCGTCATCTCAATCCGGGCAAACCGGTAGAGGTAGAAGTCGAAACGCTGGCAGAGCTGGAACAGGCGCTGGCGGCACACGCCGATATCGTGATGCTCGACAACTTCGACGTGACCATGATGCGCGAAGCCGTCGCCATCAATCAGGGCCGCGCCAAGCTCGAAGTCTCCGGTAATGTGACGCTGGATACTCTGGCCGAGTTTGCCGCCACCGGCGTCGATTTTATCTCTGTCGGGGCGCTGACCAAGCATGTGCGGGCGCTCGATCTCTCCATGCGTTTTATCCAGCAGTGAGATTCCCCCCACAGGCTTGAGCAAACACTCGATATAACAGGATAAACAACTTGCAAAAGGCGCCATGGGCGCCTTTTCTTTATGCAGGATCCCTCAGCAAAGGAGTGTAATGACGGACCCGCTTTCACCCGTAACAAAGAGTCATAAGAAGCCACTTATTTTATGACTCGCATCAAGTTTTTGGTAAATGACATGAAAGTAGTTAACAAAGGCAGCAATCTCTGTTGCCACCCCTGACAGCTCGGATAAGATACTGACGTGCGGATGATTTTCCACCGACACTTCCCAGGAACCAAGGATAAAAGGACATTTTCCATGAAGAGCGAAATGAAGAAACAATCGGGTTTTACCCTTATTGAACTGATGATCGTGGTCGCGATCGTAGCCATTCTGGCGGCGGTAGCGCTGCCTGCTTATCAAAGCTACACACAGAGAGCAAAGTTTACTGAAGTAATCGCTGCCACAGGTCCAGCAAAAACTGCCGTTGAAGTTTGCGTTCAAGGAGCCAGCACACTGACACTTGCTGATTGCGTCACTGCTGGAAACAATGCAACGTCTGGAGCTTTTACAACCTCAAACGTCTTAACTGGTGTTTCCGTTGCAACCGGTACAACTGCTAATACCATAACCGTTACTGGTAGTGGTGGCTCTGATGTTGGTAACTCAACCTATGTTCTCATATCTAATGCTCTTACAGCAGCTGGTCAGCAAGTTAGGTGGACAGTCTCCGGTTCATGTAAGACTGATGGCAAATGCTAAGGCATGACCTCTAGCCCTAATAGCGGCCTGGCGTTAAGCCTGGCCGCCTCTTCACTGATCAGTGAAGAAGACTCCCAGCGCTATCTGAGCCAGGCCAAGGCCCAGCGCAAACCCTTTGTGACATTTCTGATAGAGAACGAGATCCTCGACAGCAAAGCGCTCGCCGATTTTTGCGAGCTGGAGTATGGGGTACCTCTGCTGGATCTTGCCGCCTTCGACTTGGCCGAGATCCCGCAGAAGTACCTCAATCAGAAGCTGATTGAGAAGCACCACGTCCTGCCCATCTACACCCAGGGCCACACCCTATACATCGCCATGTCGGATCCGACCAATGTCTCGGCGTTGGAGGACTTTGGCTTCAGCTTCGGCCTTCATACCGAAGCGCTGCTGGTGGAGGAGAACAAACTCACCGCCGCCATAGGCAAACTGCTGGAGAGTGAAAACGACGCCCTCGGCATGGAGGATATCGACGAGTCCGAGATTTCGGATCTCGAAGTCTCCGACGAAAACAGTCGGCTCGACGAAAGCGTCAATACAGCCGATGACGATGCTCCCATCGTCAAGTACATCAACAAGATCCTGATGGATGCCATCAAGCGCGGTGCCTCCGACCTGCACTTCGAGCCCTATGAGTTCAAGTATCGGGTGCGCTTTCGCATCGACGGCATTCTGCATGAAATTGCCACACCGCCGGTCAACCTCTCCAACCGCTTCTCCGCCCGCCTCAAGGTGATGGCGCGGCTCGATATCGCCGAGCGGCGGCTGCCACAGGATGGCCGCATCAAGTTGAAGCTGTCGCGCAACAAGTCGATGGATATGCGGGTCAACACCCTGCCCACCATGTGGGGGGAGAAGATCGTTATCCGTCTGCTCGACTCCTCGGCGGCACGCCTCAATATCGAGCAACTCGGCTTTGATGACCGGCAGAAGGCGCAGTACCTGCGCGCCCTCTCCAAGCCACAGGGGATGATCCTGGTGACCGGCCCCACCGGCTCGGGCAAAACGGTCTCGCTCTATACCGGCCTCAATATTCTCAACACCACCGAGGTAAACATCTCCACCGCCGAAGACCCGGTGGAGATCAACCTGCCCGGCGTCAACCAGGTGCAGGTCAACCCCAAGGCGGGGCTCACCTTTGCCAGCGCCCTGCGCTCCTTCCTGCGGCAAGACCCGGATGTGGTGATGGTGGGTGAAATTCGCGATCTCGAAACCGCCGAGATCGCTATCAAGGCGGCGCAGACCGGTCACCTGGTGCTCTCCACCCTGCATACCAACTCCGCCGCCGAGACCCTGACCCGGATGATGAACATGGGGGTTCCGGCCTTCAACATCGCCTCCTCGGTCACCCTGATCATGGCCCAGCGGTTGGCCCGTAAACTGTGCGACCACTGCAAAGCGCCGGAAGTGGTGCCGGAAGCCGAACTGCTGGAGCTGGGCTTTACGCCGCAGCAGCTGGCTGCCGGACTGCGACTGTTCAAACCGGTCGGTTGCAAGGAGTGTTCCGGCGGCTACAAGGGGCGGGTCGGCATCTACGAAATCATGCTGATGTCAGAGAACATCGCCAAATTGATCATGCAAGGGGCAAACTCCCTGCAAATCGCCGCTATCGCCCAAAAAGAGGGGATGCGTACCCTGCGCACCTCGGGACTGGAGAAGGCCCGGCTCGGGGTCACCAGTCTGGCCGAGGTCAACCGGGTCACCACCAACTGATCCGTGTGCGGAACGACCCGCCGGTTTGGTTGGCAGAGCGAATTCGTCGTTCACGAACACGGAATTGATGACAGCCCGAACAACAGAGTAATCAGATATTCAAATAACCGGTATGGCGCCAAGAAGGCACCGCCCACCCTATCAGTACCCCGCAGGCATCAAGCCAGTCGGGCACCTTGACCAGGTTGATGACGTGCAGAGCCAGGCTCTGACAACCAACCCCATTGCAGGATGCAAAGATGGCAACCCTAACGAAAAAGAACAATGCCCCCAAGAAAGTCTTCGCCTTCCGCTGGCACGGGGTTAATCGCAAGGGGCAGAAGGTCTCCGGCGAGCTGCAGGCCGACAGCATCAACACCGTCAAGACCGAACTGCGCAAGCAGGGGGTCAACGTCACCAAGGTAGCCAAGAAATCCCAGGGGCTCTTCTCCAAGGGCGGCGCCAAGATCAAGCCGATGGATATCGCCATCGTCTCACGCCAGATCACCACCATGCTCTCCGCCGGCGTACCACTGGTGCAGAGCCTGCAGATCATCGCCCGCAGTCACGAGAAAGCCTCGATGCGCGAGTTGATGGGGCAGATTGCCGCCGATGTGGAGACCGGTACCCCCATGTCGGAGGCGCTGCGCCGCCATCCCCTCTACTTTGACGATCTCTACTGCGATCTGGTTGAAGCCGGTGAGCAATCCGGTGCGCTGGAGACCATCTACGACCGTATCGCCACCTATCGGGAAAAGTCGGAAGCGCTCAAGTCGAAGATCAAGAAGGCGATGTTCTACCCCACCATGGTCATTCTGGTCGCCATCGTGGTCACCTCCATCCTGCTGTTGTTCGTCATTCCGCAGTTCGAGGATATCTTCAAGAGCTTCGGTGCCGAGCTGCCGGTGTTCACCCAGTTTGTTATCGGCATCTCGCGCTTTATGCAGAACTGGTGGTATGTCTTCTTTGGTGGCACGGCCCTTGGCATCTTCCTTTACGTGCGGGCTTGGCGGGCCTCCCAGAAGGTGAAAGACAATACCGACAAGTTCGTCCTCACCATTCCGGTGGTCGGGATGATCTTGCACAAGGCGGCGATGGCCCGCTTTGCCCGCACCCTGTCGACCACCTTCTCCGCCGGTATTCCGCTGGTAGATGCGCTGATTTCGGCGGCTGGCGCCTCCGGCAACTATGTCTATCGCACCGCGGTCATGGCCATCCGCAACGAGGTGGTGGCCGGTATGCAGATCAACGTTGCAATGCGCACCGTCGATCTCTTCCCCGACATGGTGATCCAGATGGTGATGATCGGTGAGGAGTCCGGTGCCATCGATGATATGCTCTCCAAGGTCGCCACCATCTTCGAACAGGAGGTGGATGATCTGGTCGATGGCCTCACCAGCCTGCTGGAACCCCTCATCATGGTGGTACTCGGGGTGCTGGTCGGCGGCATGGTTATCGCCATGTACCTGCCCATCTTCAAGCTTGGCGACGTGGTAGGCTGATTTATCAGGGCATGGCACCACAACCATGCCCTCCCCCTCATTCAATAACTGACGGTTGGTTATGACACTTCTTCTCGAGCTGGCTCACAGCTTGCCCTGGCTCTACTTCTCGCTGGTTTTTCTCTTCTCCCTGATGATCGGCAGTTTCCTCAATGTGGTTATCCACCGCTTGCCCATCATGCTGGAGCGGGAGTGGCAGGCCGAGTACCGCAGCTACTTCGCCCCCGATGAGGAGGCCACTGCGCCAGAGCGCTACAACCTGATGGTGCCGCGCTCCGCATGCCCTCACTGTGGCCACGCCATCACTGCGCTGGAGAACATCCCGCTGTTGAGCTGGCTCTGGCTCAAAGGGCGTTGTCGCGACTGTCAGGCCCCCATCTCGGCCCGCTATCCGCTGGTAGAGCTACTGACCGCCCTGCTCTCAGTGGCCGTAGCCATGGTCATAACACCGGGCTGGGGCACACTGGCCGCCCTGTTGCTGACCTGGGTGCTGGTCGCCCTCACCTTCATCGATCTCGACAAGATGTTGCTGCCCGACCAGCTCACCCTGCCACTGCTGTGGGGCGGGCTGCTGTTCAATCTGGCTGGTGGTTTCGTGCCGCTGGCAGATGCCGTGATCGGCGCCATGGCGGGCTATCTGGTGCTCTGGAGCCTCTACTGGGCTTTCAAGCTGCTCACTGGCAAGGAGGGGATGGGCTATGGCGACTTCAAGCTGCTGGCGGCGCTGGGCGCCTGGCTCGGTTGGCAGGCGCTGCCCATAATTCTGCTGCTCTCATCTCTGGTCGGTGCCGTGATCGGCATCAGCCTGATCGCCTTGCACAAACATCATCAGGGCAAGCCCATCCCCTTCGGCCCCTACCTCGCCATTGCGGGCTGGATCGCCCTGCTGTGGGGCGATACCATCACCCGCTGGTATCTCTCTACCCTGCTTTGAGCAAGAGGCCCCCATGTATGTAGTTGCTATCACAGGTGGTATCGGCAGCGGCAAGACAACTATCGCCAATCAGTTTGCCGCGCTGGGTATCGAGGTGGTGGATGCCGATGTGATCGCCCGCGAAGTGGTCGAGCCGGGCACCCCGGCCCTTGCCGCCATCGCCGACCATTTTGGCCCGGATGTGATTGATCCGAGCGGTCAACTCGACCGTCGCGCCCTGCGCGAGCGGGTCTTCAGCGACCCACAGGCCAAGGAGTGGCTCAATGCCCTGCTTCACCCGCTGATTCACAGCGAAATGCTGCGCCAGTGTGCCGCAGCCAGTTCACCTTACTGCCTGCTGGTGGTGCCACTGCTGGTGGAGAACAAACTCACCGGCCTCGCCAACCGGGTGCTGGTGATCGATGTAGACGAAGCCACCCAGGTTGAGCGCACCTGCCGCCGGGATGGTGTATCGGCCGAGCAGGCCCGAGCCATCATCGCCGCTCAGGCGAGCCGGTCGGAACGTCTCGCGGCGGCGGATGATGTCATCGAAAACCACAATGGCAGCGAAATGGCGATTAAAACGCGGATTTTGGCGCTGCACGAGACATATCTGGCAATTGCCTCTCAACAAGGCCGCCAAGTGTGAGTACACTAGGCCGGTTTATGGCTGGCCAGGATTAGGCATGATTTACGATTTCCCCCTCAATGAAAAAAGCCGGACCTATCTTCGTCTGGAGTCCCTGTTTTCCCAGATCCGCGACAATCTGGAGAGTGAACAATCCTGGGCACATATCGCCTTCTTCAAGGGGCTGTTCGATCTGCAGGAGTTGCTGGAGCGTGGTGACCTGCGCGCCGACCTCATCAAGGATCTGGAGCGTCTCGGCCAGCGTCTGAGCCACTGGGCCAGCCTGCCCGACGTCGATCTGGAGCAGATCAAACTGATGCAGCAAGAGAGCAGCCAGCTCTCCCGCAACCTGCTCAATTCGCCACGCCCGGGTGCCCGCCTGAAAGAGGATCGTCTGCTCGGCTCCATTCGCCAGCGTTTCTCCATCCCCGGTGGCCTGTGTGCCTTCGATGTGCCGCAGCTGCACCACTGGCTCGGTACCCCGGCCATCACCCGTCACCAGCAGATGCAAGGCTGGCTGAGCGACATTAACCTGCTGATGAATGCCATCACCCTGCTGCTGCGCCTGTGGCGTGAATCAGGCAGCTTCAGTGAGCAGGTTGCCAGCAACGGTTTCTTCCAGGACACCGCCGAGAGCGCCGAGCTGATCCGCATCAAGCTGCCGGGCAATCTGTTCTGCTACCCGACCCTGAGCGGCCACAAGAACCGCTTCGCCCTGCGCTTTCTGCCCACCGCAGAACAGCCGATTGGCGATGTGCCGTTCCAGCTCGCCTGCTGCTAAGGAGCGCTTATGGTCACCAAGGTAAAGTGCCCGACCTGTCAGAGCGAAGTGGAGTGGGGCCCGCAGAGTCCGTTCCGCCCCTTCTGCAGCAAGCGCTGCCAGCTGATCGATCTCGGCGAATGGGCCGATGAAGAGAAGCGGATCCCGGGGGAGATCAACCCGGATCTGCTGCCGGAGCCGGAAGAGGGCGATCAGTGGCTATAAGCCCCTGGTCACGCACCTCTGCAATATGAAAAAAGGGCCGATTGGCCCTTTTTTCATGCTTGTTGATTACTACCGGCTCACGCCAGCAGGCCTTGAAGCCGCGCGACAATCGGACCGTTGGCATCGGGGAAGTGGTAGTTATGCAGCTCTGCCACCGGCACCCACAGACACTCCTGCCCCTCTTTTCCGAACGGCTCGCCGCTGAAACGGGTCACCTTCCAGATATCCAGCAATACCTGCTTCTCGGGGTAGTCGTGCTGCAGTTCCATAAAGGGGGCACAATCCAATACCCGGATGCCGATCTCTTCCCACAGCTCCCGATCCAGTGCGGTGAGCAGATCCTCACCCGACTCCACCTTGCCTCCGGGAAACTCCCAGCGATCCCCCTGATGGCGATCGGAGGAGCGTCGGGCGATGAAGATATCGCCCCGTTCGTTCTCGATGACGCCCACCGCCACCCAGATCCGTTTCTTCTGTTCCATCATTGTCCTCAGCGTAAACACGGCAAACGGGCGATCCAGGGGGCAAGCCGAATGGCCTGCTGATCCCCCCGGGCCCTGAAGAGATCCTGCCCGACATGCTCATTGCCCGGCGGCGCAACCTGCGGCCAGGGCAGAGCACCGGGCGGAGTGAAACAACGATCGTGTACCCGCGCGCTCTGGCGCAGATAGCGCCATAAACAGTCTCGCAAGAACCACTGGTCGATGTTCGGTGTTTCCATCGTACTGGGCTGATAGCTCGCCATCAGCGGCGCAAGGGGAGGCAGCACACCGGCCACACCGCCCCACATGCCGGCCAGCACCAGATCGGTGTGGCTCCACCAGTCACGCATGATATGGAACCAGCGCCCCGATGCAAGCCAGTCATCGACCGCCAGCCGCTCCCGCAGATTCAGCACGGAGTCCGCATCGCGCACAAGGAAGCGCCCCACTCCGGGATCATTGGCGACCTGGAAGCGCCAGCATAGGCGCTGACGCTGGGATTGACCATCGGGCTGCACCTTTATCTCGGCGCCATGTTCCTGCAGGCAGGCCAGAAACCCCTGAGGGACACTGCCATCCACATAGAAGCGCACCCGCCAGCCCGGATAGAGGTAGGCTGCGGCCAGCACATTGTCGAGCGCTCCCCGTAAATAGCGGGGCTGTGCTCCCCACAGGGAGAATGCGATGACTGCCTGCTTCTCCCCCTGCTCCGCGAGCCATTCATCCGGCCCCTCTGCCGGCAGTACCCACCCCGCGACAGGCTGCGAGACGGCCTCATCCTTGAGAGTCAGGGCACGGGTTCCCGCTTGTGCCGCTTCTTCATGGCGTCCTAGCTTGGCAAGGGAAGTGCAAAGCCCGTCATGGACCAGATAATCACCCGGCTCGCGCCGCACCAGTTCGACCAGGTGCGTCACAGCCCGCTCATGCTGATCGGAGCGCGAGAGGCAGACACAGAGATTGCGCAGCACCTCAGTGTTATCGGGCGCAGACCGGTACGCCAGCGTCAGCACCTGTGCCGCCGAAGCGGGATCGCCGGACAAAAAGAGGTAATAGGCAAACTGCAGTTGCAGGGGAACGGATTTGTTCGTCTCTGCGTTCAGCCTGCTCAGCACACAACGGATCGCCTCCTGGCGTCTCTCCTGCAGCCAGTGCCCATGTGCCTCCCCATCCCATCCCGCCGGCAATCTGCTCATCGTCCCCTCCTTGGTCCGAAAATGAATACACCGCCCGGAGGCGGTGTATTCATCATGGCAGGGTGTCAGGTCAGCTGACCGTGACAGTGCTTGTATTTTTTACCCGAACCACACGGGCAGGGATCGTTTCGACCGACCTTCTGCTCGTCGCGTACGAAGGTGGTGTGACCCTCTTCGCCTGCAGCCTGTTCATCGGCCAGCTGGCTCTCAGCGGCGGCGTGGGTATAGGTGCGGGGAGCGGCTTCCGCCTGCTGGCGTTGCTGCTCTTCCATCGCTTCCACATCGCGCTCCTGCACCTGAACACGGCTCAGGATGCTGACCACGTCGCGCTTGAGGGTTTCCAGCATCTGGGTGAACAGATCGAAGGATTCGCGCTTGTACTCCTGCTTGGGGTTCTTCTGGGCGTAACCGCGCAGATGGATGCCCTGACGCAGGTGATCCATGGCCGCCAGATGCTCTTTCCAGAGGCCATCCAGGGTTTGCAGCATCACTGCCTTCTCGAAGTTGCGCAGTACCTCTTTGCCGACCAGCTCTTCCTTGTGGGCATAGAGCTTGGAGGCTTCGTCCAGAATGCGCTCGCGCAGCTTCTCTTCATACAGCTTGTCATCTTCCGCCAGCCACTGTTGCAGCGGCAGATCCAGCGCGAAGTCCGCCTTCAGGCGCGCTTCCAGAGCCGGCACGTCCCACATCTCTTCCAGAGACTGGGGCGGGATGTATTCGTCGATCACCGCGCCGTAGACGTCGTCACGGATAACGTGGATGGTCTCGGAGATGTCGTTGGTATCCAGCAGCTCATTGCGCTGCTCGTAGACCACCTTGCGCTGGTCGTTGGCAACGTCATCAAACTCCAGCAAGCTCTTGCGGATGTCGAAGTTACGACCTTCCACCTTGCGCTGAGCGTTTTCGATCGCCTTGGTGACCCACGGGTGCTCGATGGCTTCGCCCTCTTCCATGCCCAGCTTCTTCATCATGCCGGTCACGCGATCGGAGGCGAAGATCCGCATCAGGGTATCTTCCATGGAGAGGTAGAAACGGGAGGAGCCCGGGTCACCCTGACGACCGGAACGGCCGCGCAGCTGGTTGTCGATACGACGGGATTCGTGACGCTCGGTGCCGATAATGTGCAGACCACCGGCGGCCAGCACCGCATCGTGACGCACCTGCCAGGCGGCTTTCAGTTCGGCAATCTGCTCGCTGGTCGGGTTCTCCAGCTTGGCAATCTCTGCCTGCCAGTTGCCGCCCAACACGATGTCGGTACCACGACCGGCCATGTTGGTCGCGATGGTGACCGCACCAGTCTGACCTGCCTGGGCAACGATCTCCGCTTCCATGGCGTGGAACTTGGCGTTCAGCACCTTGTGCGGGATCTTCTCCTTGGTCAGGATGCCGGAGAGCAGCTCGGAGTTCTCGATAGAGACGGTACCAACCAGTACAGGCTGGCCCTTCGCCACGCACTGACGGATATCTTCGATGATGGCGGCATACTTCTCATTGGCGGTCAGGTAGACCAGATCGCCCATGTCTTTGCGCACCATCGGCTTGTTGGTCGGGATAACTACGGTATCCAGGCCATAAATTTGCTGGAATTCAAAGGCTTCGGTATCAGCTGTACCGGTCATGCCCGCCAGCTTGTTGTAGAGACGGAAGTAGTTCTGGAAGGTGATGGATGCCAGCGTCTGGTTCTCGTTCTGGATCTTCACCCCTTCCTTCGCTTCAACGGCCTGATGCAGACCATCAGACCAGCGACGACCCGGCATGGTACGGCCGGTGTGCTCGTCGACGATGACGATCTCGTCTTTCTGGACGATATAGTCGACGTTGCGCTCGAACAGGGTGTGAGCGCGCAGACCGGCATTGACGTGGTGCAGCAGGCTGATGTTGGAGGCGGAGAACAGGGAGTCGTTCTCGTCCAGCAGCCCCTCTTTCTTGAGCAGCTCTTCCACGAAGATCTGGCCGTTTTCGGTCAGCAGGGCCTGACGGTTCTTCTCGTCTACTGTGTAGTGACCGTCGCCGGTGTACTCTTCGGTGTCTTCCTTGTCCTGCTTGACCAGCAGCGGGATCAGCTTGTTGACGCGAATATAGAGCTCGGAGCTATCTTCGGCCGGACCGGAGATGATCAGCGGAGTACGGGCTTCATCGATAAGCACCGAGTCCACCTCATCCACCAGCGCGTAGTTGAGCGGACGCTGTACCCGCTGCTCCGGCGAGAACGCCATGTTGTCGCGCAGGTAGTCAAAACCGAATTCGTTGTTGGTACCGTAGGTGATGTCGGCGGCGTAGGCGTCACGCTTCTGGGACGCATCCATACCGGGCACGTTGCAATCGACGGTCATGCCGAGGAAGGCAAACAGCGGGCGGTTTGCCTCAGCGTCACGTTTGGCCAGATAGTCGTTCACCGTCACCACGTGCACACCGCGGCCACTCAGGGCGTTCAGGTAAGCTGGCAGGGTTGCGGTCAGGGTTTTACCTTCACCGGTTTTCATTTCCGCGATGCGGTTGGAGTTCAGCACCATGCCGCCGATCAGCTGCACGTCGAAGTGACGCATGCCGAACACCCGCTTGGAGGCTTCACGCACGGTCGCGAACGCTTCCGGGAGCAACTGCTCCAGGGTCTCACCCTGCTCGATACGCTGACGATATTCAGCCGTTTTGGCCTGCAACTCGGCATCGGAGAGAGCCTCGAACTGCGGCTCCATGGCATTGATCTGTTTTACAATTTTGCGCAAAGCCTTGAGCGTTCTGTCGTTCCGGCTGCCGATAATCTTGGTAAGCAGTGTGCTAATCATGGGTACCAACTATTTCTGGTTATAAAAGCGTTCCGTCACTGGAACCTGAAGAAAAAAACCTAACCCCGTCTGGCACTGAGAAAGCGTGCGGGGTTGACCTGACGACCATCTTTCAACACTTCGTAATGCAGATGGACCCCGGTCGCGCGACCGGTGCGTCCCATCAAGGCAATCTTCTGACCCTGATCAACCAGGGTGCCCACCTCGACCAGCAACTTGGAGTTGTGGGCATAGCGGGTGACCAGGCCATTGCCGTGATTAATCTCCACCATATTGCCAAATTCCGGATGACGGCCCGCCCAGCTGACAATGCCGGGCCCGGTAGCCAGAATCGGGGTTCCGGGTTTGCCACGGAAATCGACCCCTTTGTGCATCTTGGCACGCCCGTTGAACGGGTCGACCCGTCCACCAAACCCGGACGAGACCCAAACTCGCTCCTGTTTGACTGGCGTGCCGGAAATAAAACCGGCATCGGTGATATGGTGATTCATGATGAAAGATTCAAGTACCGACAGCTGCTCTTCGCGGCTGCTGAGCTGCTGGCTGAGGTGTTTCATCGAGGCTTGCAGCTCGTTGAGGCTCACTTCCAGCTCTTCATCATAAGAAGGGCCGCCCATGGGGGGCAGCTCTTTGAAATTGAACTCGTCGGGATCGAGATCGGCCTGCTCGGTCAATCGTTCGCCGAGGGCATTGAGACGGCCAAGCTGGCCTTGCATGGTGCCCACCTGAGCTGCCAGCATTGCCAACTGTTCACGGGCTTCGTCGCCACTCTGGTCAACGGACTGTTGCTCGGCAACGGCAAGCGCCACTTCCAGCGCCTCCATTTTCTGGTGCCAGCTCTGCCAGAGCCAACCACCACCAAGGGCCAACAGGGAGAAGAGAATACCGCCGACCCAGGCCAGACGTTGTTTGGGCAGGTGCAACTTGCGTCGCTGCTTGCCGTGGAGGATCAGGGTAATGCTCATAGAAATCAGTCTGCTCGGTCAGGTGCGGCCAGGAGCCTGCACGGGAAATAAAACCGGGAGATAATCGGTATTAAAGGATGGAGTAAACAAATGACGGAACGTCGGTGCGGAGAGAGGACCGACGTTCCGTTGCACAGCTATCAGGCCAGAACCAGACCGTTATCGTAGTAAGCGATAGGCGCTTTGTCGCCCTCACCCTCGAAGGTCACCAGTTCCCAAGCCTCCTGCTCGGCCAGCAAGGCACGCAGCAGCTTGTTGTTCAGGGCATGTCCGGTCTTGTAGGCACGGAACTCACCGATGATGCTGCGGTTACACATATAGAGGTCACCGATCGCGTCCAGCATCTTGTGCTTGACGAACTCGTCCTCATAACGCAAACCGTCTTCGTTTAGTACCCGATAGTCGTCCAGGACCACGGCGTTTTCCAGGCTTCCGCCCAGCGCCAGGTTCTGGGAACGCAGGTACTCGATATCGCGCATGAACCCGAAGGTACGGGCACGGCTGATCTCTTTCACGAAGGAGGCACCGGAGAAGTCCAGTACGCAACGCTGATTGCGCCCTTCAAAGACCGGATGCTGGAAATCGATCTCGAGATCCATCTTGAAGCCGTTGCGATAAGGGTGGAATTCCGCCCACTTGTCGCCGTCTTCAACCCGGATGCTCTTCTTGATCCGCACAAACTGCTTGGCAGCATTCTGCTCACGGATCCCGACTTCCTGCAGCAGGTAGATAAAGGGATGCGCACTGCCATCCATCACCGGGATCTCGGGCGCGTCCACCTCAACGTAGAGGTTGTCGATCCCCATCCCGGCCAGCGCGGCAGAGAGGTGCTCAATGGTAGAGACACGGACACCGGCTTCGTTGACCAGAGCGGTACAGAGCACGGTATCGCGCACCTGATCGGCATTGGCTGGCAGCTCCACCACAGGATTCAGGTCGGTACGCAAGTAAACGATTCCTGTGTTCACAGGCGCCGGACGGAACGTCATGGTGACTTTCCGGCCCGAATGCAGGCCGACACCAGTCGCCTGTACACTCGTTTTCAAGGTTCTTTGTCTAATCATGGGTGTACCCTAAACAGCTTAAAATCCGGACCAGATGGTCGTTGGCAGGCCATCTTAGCACATTCCTTGAACAACAAACAAACAAGAGCCATAAGAGGCTTAGTCAGCTTGCTTGCGCAAGAACGCCGGAATATCCAGATAATCCGGTTCGCGACGAGCTTGCGGCTCGGCGTTGACCACCTTGGCCGGGGCTTCGTCCATCACGCGGCCTTGCATCATGTCGCTGACCAGCGGCTGACGCACCGGGCGCTCTTGCACCTGGCTGCTCTTGACCAGAGTGATGTCCGGCTTGCGCTCGGCACCGATACCGGTAGCAACCACGGTCACACGCAGTTCGTCGTGCATTTCCGGATCGATTACGGTACCCACTACTACAGTGGCGTTCTCGGAAGCGAAGGCCTTGACCGCGTTACCCACGGTTTCGAACTCTTCGATGGTCATGTCCATACCGGCGGTGATGTTGACCAGGATGCCACGGGCACCAGCCAGATCCACATCTTCCAGCAGCGGGCTGGAGATGGCTTTCTCGGCCGCTTCTTCGGCGCGGTCATCACCGGAGGCGGAACCGGTACCCATCATGGCAGTACCCATTTCACGCATTACGGTACGTACGTCCGCGAAGTCGACGTTGATCAAGCCCGGGCGGGTGATCAGCTCGGCAATGCCCTGTACCGCGCCAAGCAGTACATCGTTGGCCGCCTTGAAGGCATCCAGCAGGGAGATACCGCGACCCAGCACCTTCAGCAACTTGTCGTTGGGGATGGTGATTAGGGAGTCGACATTCTTGGAGAGCTCTTCGATACCGTGCGCGGCGAAGCCCATCCGCTTCTTCCCTTCGAAGGAGAACGGCTTGGTCACCACAGCAACGGTCAGGATGCCCATCTCGCGCGCCACTTCGGCCACGATCGGCGCAGCACCGGTACCGGTACCACCACCCATACCGGCGGCGATGAACACCATGTCGGAACCGGTCAGCAGCTCACGCAGTGCTTCACGATCTTCCATGGCCGCATCACGACCCACTTCCGGATTGGCTCCGGCACCCAGACCCTTGGTGATGCCACCGCCGATCTGCAGGGTAGTGTTGGCGCTGGAGTTACGCAGTGCCTGGGCATCGGTGTTGACAGTAATGAACTCAACACCCTCAATATTTTGACGAACCATGTGCTCGACAGCGTTACCGCCGCCGCCACCTACACCGATCACTTTAATGACGGCTTCGTCAGTGTGGCTATCCATAAATTCAAACATGTTGTCTCTCCGCTTTATTTGCCTGACTCAGCAAAATTCTTAGAACTCGCCACGCAGCCAGTTGCTAACCCGTTTGACCAGGCCACCGACGCTTGCCTTGGCGGCATATTCTTTGTTGCTACCTGTGGCTTGATGGGTGCGGCCATATTGCAGCAACCCGACCGCAGTCGAGTACACCGGTGCCTGCACGTAATCACTCAAACCACGTATGTTCATGGGCTCTCCCACCCGGACCTGGCTCTGGAAGATCTGCTCTGCACACTCCACAATGCCTTCAATCTGGGCAGCGCCGCCGGTCAAGACCACACCGGCTGCCAGCTGATGCTTGACCCCCTGCGCTTTCAACTCGCTTTGTACCCGCACCAGCTCATCATTCACCATGGAGAGCAACTCGGTGTAACGGGGCTCAATCACTTCAGCCAGTGTCTGCCGTTGCAGGCTGCGCGCCGGGCGACCGCCGACACTGGGTACTTCAATATTGTCTTCCTTGCTGACCAGACGGCCGAGGGCGCAACCGTAGCGCACCTTGATCGCTTCCGCGTCGAGCGGCGGCGTGCCGAAGGCGTAGGCGATGTCGCTGGTCACAGTGCTGCCAGCGTACGGGATCACCTTGGTGTGGCGCAGGGCACCGCCGGTAAACAGCGACATGTCCATGGTGCCGCCACCGATGTCCACCACGCAGACACCCAGCTCTTTCTCGTCTTCGGTCAACACGGCATAGCTGGAGGCCAGCGCGGAGAAGATCAGTTGATCCACACGCAAACCGACCTTCTCCACACATTTCTCAATGTTGCGGGCCATGTCGTTATGGCAGGTGATCAGGTGAACCTTGGCTGCCATCCGCACACCGGAGAGGCCGACCGGATTCTTGATCCCTTCCTGATAATCGATGGCAAACTCCTGAGGCAGCACATGCAGCACGCGCAGCTCGTCGGAGAGGCGAACCGACTTGGCGGTGTGGATCACGTTGTCCACATCCTCCTGGGTCACCTCTTCATCGGAGATGGGCACCATACCGGTCTCGTTGCGGCAATCAATATGCTTGCCGGACAACCCCAGATAGACCGAGCTGATCTGGCAATCTGCCATCATCTCGGCCTCTTCCACCGCGCGGCGCAGTGACTTGACCACGGAGTCGAGGTCATTGACCCCGCCCTTCTCCATTCCGCGAGAAGCGTGACTGCCCATACCGATGACATTCAGTTCACCGTCCGGCAATACTTCCCCGACCAGAACCGCCACCTTGGTTGTGCCGATATCCAGTCCGACAATCAAATTCCTATCTGCGGTGTTGGTCATGCACTTTCTCTTCGCTCTTCTTCCAGCCAACTGCCATTCCGGTGTCGTATCGAAGATCCACGTAGGCGACTTGCGCACGGGGTTCGATAACCGGGAAGGCATCGATAAACCGCTGCAGCCGGAGCGCAATGTCATTGCGTCCCAGGAACAGCTTGATATTGCCATCCAGGGTCAGTTCCCAGGCATGGCGGGGGGTCAGATTCACCCCCAGCAACTTGTATCCCTTGGCAGCCAGTTGCGACTCGTACTGCCGACTCTCTTTCAACACCCGGGCGGCCTGGTCATCCGGCCCTGACAGCTGCAACAGCGGCGTCTTGACCCGATCCGGGGCACTGAATACCTTGCCCTTGGTGTTGACGAAGCGGTTGCCATTCCAGCGCGCAGCCACATCTTGTTCCGTGAGGTAGATCTTGATCTTGTTCGGCCACTTCTTTCGTACCGAGACCGAGGCCACCCATGGCAAGGCATTGAGCCGTGCCTGCAATTCGTTGACGTCCAATTCGAAGAAGTTGCGCAGCTCGGCGCCATCCAGCACGGCCATCCGCAGCTCTTCGGTTTGCAAATACTGGTGTTGCCCCTGCAGCAACAGCTCGCTCATGGGCAACCGGTTGGCATCTGTCAGCCAACCTTTAACATCCAGCGCCGTCCGGTAGCAGCCCCATATCACCAGCAGGAAAAATGCTACTCCTGCGATGAAGCCACCCTTGGTGCGCCCCTGTGCCCTTGCCTCCACCCGATCGATCCCCGTGTAACGCGCTAAACCGGCCTTTGACAGACCGGTTCGCCATTATATAGGCCCCGGCTTGGCGGTCAAAATACTCATTGGGCCCTCAGGCGCCAGATTTCATGCTATCTATGCTCAATTTCATCTCTCCGAGACGACGGGCCAGCGCCCCGACGTTCCCGGCGCCTTGAGTCAACACCAAATCCCCCTCGCCGATCAGGTCGGCCAGCACGGCTGGCACGTCATCTGGCGTAGCGACGAAGATGGGTTCCAGGTTGCCGCGGGAGCGAATGGAGCGGCACAGTGCCCGTCCATCAGCGCCCGGAATTGGCTCCTCACCGGCAGCATAAACCTCCAGCATCACCAGCACGTCTACCTTGGAGAGCACATCGGCGAAGTCCTCGTAGAGGTCGCGGGTGCGGGTATAACGGTGCGGCTGGAACACCATCACCAGACGCTTCTCGGGCCAACCGGCACGGGCGGCGTTGATGGTGACCTTCACTTCGCTCGGGTGGTGACCGTAATCGTCCACCAGCATCGCCTTACCGCGACCGGTTTCAAACTCGCCATACTGCTGGAAGCGACGACCGACCCCTTCAAATTTGGCCAGTGCAGAGATGATGGCCTCGTCGCTGACCCCGTCCTCTGTCGCGACAGCTATCGCCGCTGCGGCGTTCAATGCGTTGTGAATACCCGGCAAATTGAGGGTCACCTGCAGCTCACCCGCCTCTTTGCGGCGAACACGGAAGCAGCTGTGGTTGGTGGTCTGAACAAAATCCAGCACCTGTACATCGGCATCGTCAGAGAGACCGTAGGTCAAGGTCGGACGGGCAATCTCGGGCAACATGCCACGGATCACCGGATCATCGATGCAGACCACCGCCAGTCCGTAGAAGGGCAGGTTGTGCAGAAACTCGATGAAGGTGGCCTTCAGCTTGGAGAAATCACCGCCGTAGGTATCCATGTGATCCGCTTCGATGTTGGTCACGATAGAGACCATCGGCTGCAGATGCAGGAAAGAGGCGTCGCTCTCGTCCGCTTCGGCAATCAGGTAGCGGCTGCTACCCAGACGGGCATTGGTACCGGCACTGTTGAGCAGGCCACCGATGACGAAGGTCGGGTCGCGGTCGGCTTCGGCATAGATACTCGCCACCAGACTGGTGGTGGTGGTTTTGCCGTGGGTACCGGCGATGGCGATACCGTGACGGAAACGCATCAGCTCGGCCAGCATCTCGGCGCGGCGCACGACCGGGATCCGCAGTTCGCGGGCAGCCAGCAGCTCCGGGTTGTCCTGCTTGATGGCGGTAGAGACCACCACCACGCTGGCCCCCTCAACGTGTTCGGCACTGTGGCCGACGAAGATGTGGGCGCCCAGTCCGGCTAACCGCTCGGTCACGGCGTTGCGAGCCAGATCAGAACCCGTTACCTGATACCCTTCGTTGGCAAGCACTTCGGCGATCCCGCCCATACCGGCACCACCGATGCCGATAAAGTGGATGCGACGCACGCGGCGCATTTCGGGGATCACAGTACGCAGTTTTGCCAGTTCAACCTTGGTCATAATCGTCTCTTTAGTCTGCCGCAGGCCATGTGCCGTCAAAGCACGGCTGCACGGCGGCATCAATACATACAGGTACAAGGCTGCACGGTGTCACCGCTGCAACCTTGCTCATCAATCTTTACCACGCTGCCCGGTTGCGAGCTGTTTGCACTCATCGGCAACCCGCTCGGCCGCATCCGTGATGGCGACGCGGCGAGCCGCTTTCGCCATGTTAAACAGGGTCTCCCTGCGACCAGCCAGCCAGGTCAGGCGTGCCGCCAGCGATGCGGTATTCAGCTCGGACTGGGGCAGAAACTCGGCCGCACCGCCGTCGACCAGGGTCAGGGCGTTACGAGTCTGGTGATCATCCACCGCATGGGGCAGTGGCACAAAAATGGCGGCCACACCGGCGGCAGCCACTTCGGAAACAGTCAAGGCACCGGCACGGCAGACCACCAGATCGGCCCAGGCGTAGGCGCTGGCCATATCCTTGATAAATTCGCTCACCTCGGCATTGATGCCGTGCTGGGCATAGGCAGCAGAGACGGCCTCAGCATTGCCCTTGCCACACTGGTGACGCACTTCAATGGGCACGCCGGATGCCGCCACCGCAGCAGGTACCTGCTCGTTGAGCACCCGCGCTCCCAGACTGCCACCCACGATCAGCAGATGCAGTGGCTCATCTCCGCTACGCAGTTGCGGATCCGGCAGGGCGACCACTTCGGGACGCACCGGATTACCGACCACGGCGGTGCGACGGCTCGGCGCGAAGGCGCCCGGAAATGCCATCAACACCCGCCTGGCGATACGGGCCAGCAACTTGTTGGTCATGCCTGCAGCAGCATTCTGCTCATGGAGCAGCAACGGGATACCGGAGAACCAGGCCGCCACGCCACCCGGGCCGGAAGCAAAACCGCCCATGCCGAGCACCACATCAGGGCGAACGGTCTTGAGTACCTGACGCGCCTGCAGGATCGATTTGACGATGCGATAGGGCGCCACCAGCAGTCGCTTGATGCCGTTGCCACGCACCCCCTGAATATCGATGAAGGAGATGGGATAACCGTGGGCGGGCACCAGCTCCGCCTCCATCCGGTCGGCAGTGCCGAGCCAGTGGACAGTCCAGCCCTGGGCCTTCAGGCGATCGGCCACGGCCAGACCGGGGAACACATGCCCACCGGTACCACCTGCCATCACCAACAGAGTCTTGCTCACTAAACCTCCCGCACGCGCGCCTGGGCTGTCGCCTGACGCAACTCAAAATCGATTCGAATCAACATGCTCACCGCCACCGACATGATGATGAGACTGGAACCACCGTAACTGACAAGCGGCAGGGTCAAGCCCTTGGTTGGCATCATGCCGCTGGCCGCGCCGACGTTAACAAAGGTCTGGAAGCTGAACCAGATGCCAATGCCGATCGCCAGATAACCGTCATAGAGCCGCTCTGCCACCAGCGCGCGATGCCCCAGCTTGAGCGCCTTGACCGCCAGCGCAAAAATCAGGAACAGGGCGCCCAGCACCCCGACGTAACCCAGCTCTTCACCGAGGATCGCAAACACGAAGTCGGTGTGCGCTTCCGGCAGGTACTCCATCTTCTGGATGGAGTTGCCAAGCCCTTCGCCAAACCAGCTGCCACGGCCAAACGCCATCAGCGACTGGGTCAACTGGTAGCCGCTGCCGAACGGATCGGCCCAGGGATCCATAAAGGAGGTCACCCGCCGCATCCGGTAGGGCTCGACGATGATCAGCATCACCACCGAACCGAGGCCCGCGCCGATCAGGGTCAAAAACTGTCCCAATCGGGCACCGGCCAGAAACAGCATGCCGAACGAGGTCACGAACATCACCACGGTGGAACCCAGGTCCGGCTGCAACAGCAGCAAGACCGCCAGCACCCCAAACACCGCCAGCGGTTTCAGGAAGCCGATCCAGGCTTCGCGCACTTCGCTCTGGCGCCGCACCAGATAACCGGCCAGATAGACAAACAGCGCCAGCTTGCCAAACTCGGCAGGCTGCAGGTTGAAGGGGCCAAGCGGCAACCAGCGCACCGCACCATTGACGTTGCGGCCCACCAGCAGCACCAGCACCAGCATCAAGATCGCCAGCAGCAGCATGGGGCCGTTGTGCTGTTGCCAGCGCGCCATCGGCACCTGCAACACAAACCAGGAGATACCGAGCGCCATCACCAGAAACAGGGCGTGACGCTTCACAAACATGAAGGGGTCATCCCCCAGCGCAATCCCCTCGGGGATCGACGCCGAGGCCACGATGACCACCCCGACCGCCATCAGGGAGAGCGCCAGCAGTACCAGCTGCCGATCGTAGAGACCGGCAGGACGCGCCGGTAACAACCAGCGCTGGAACAGACCTGCTGCTGCGCGAAGGGCGTTCATAGCGCCAGCACCATCTCGGTGAAGCGATCGCCGCGCACCTCGAACGACTTGAACTGATCGAGGCTGGCACAGGCTGGCGCCAGCAGCACCCAGTCACCGGGCTTGGCATCGGCAGCCGCTTTGGCAACTGCAGCGGCCAAGTCGGCCACCCGTTCGGTCTGCTCGCCCAGTGCCAGCAGCACCTCGGCATCCTGACCAAAGCAGTACATGTGATCGATCTGGTTGCCTAGCAGCGCCTGGATCGGACCAAAATCCTGCCCCTTGCCCTGACCACCGGCCAGCAGCAGCAGGCGCCCCTTGACCGACTCGCGCACACCGGCAACGGCAGCCAGCGTGGCTCCCACGTTGGTGGCCTTGGAGTCGTTGATCCAGCGCACCCCGTTCACCTCTCGCACGAAGCGGGCACGATGGGGCAAGCCCTCGAAACGACGCAGCACGGTAAGCTGAGCCGCACGGGGAATACCGACCGCATCGCACAGCGCCATGGCCGCAAGGGCGTTGGCCTGATTGTGGGCACCGACGATCTTCATCTCGTCCACCGCCAGCAGCGGTTCACCGTGCAGGGTCAACCAGTAGCGACCATCCAGCAGGCAACGGCCATAACCATTGCAGTCGAGACCAAAGCTCTGCCACACCTGACCCACATCGGGCAGGGTCTGGGCATCGTCGCGATTGACCAGAATGTGTTTGGAGTGCTGATGGATCTCCATCTTGGCGGCGCGATAGTCGGCCATGCCCTGATAACGATCCATGTGATCTTCTGAGAGGTTCAGCACCACGGAGGCGGCAGCACGCAAACTGTGAGTGGTCTCCAGCTGGAAGCTGGAGAGCTCCAGAACGCAGAGATCCATCGGCTGCTTGAGCAGCTCCAGCGCAGGCGTGCCGATATTGCCACCCACGCCGACATTGAGGCCGGCTTCGGCAATCATCTCGCCCACCAGGGTAGTGACGGTGCTCTTGCCGTTGGAGCCGGTAATGGCGATGACCGGAGTCTGGGTCTCGCGAACAAACAGTTCGATGTCACCGACGATCTGCACGCCACACTCGGCAGCCGCTTTCAGTTCAGGGGTCGCCAGCGCGATACCCGGGCTCGCGACGATCATGTGCGCCTGCTTTAGCAGTGCCTCGTCGAGACCGTGAATGAGCTCTACCTCAGGCGGCAATTGATCCTTGCCGGGCGGGTTGGCACGGGTATCCATCACCAGTGGCGTCACGCCACGGCCGAGGAAATAATCGACGCAGGAAAGTCCGGTTTTGCCCAATCCGATGATGATGACCATGGCCTTACCTCACCTTCAGGGTGGCAAGACCCAGCAGCACCAGCACGAGGGTGATGATCCAGAAGCGCACGATGACGCGCGGCTCCGGCCAGCCCTTCTTCTCGTAGTGGTGATGGATCGGCGCCATGCGGAAGATCCGCACGCCGCGCAGCTTGTATGAACCCACCTGCAGGATCACCGAGACGGTCTCCATCACGAAGACGCCGCCCATGATCACCAGCAGGAACTCCTGACGGACCAACACGGCGATGGTGCCGAGCGCGCCGCCCAGCGCCAAGGAACCAACGTCCCCCATAAAGACCTGCGCCGGATAGGTGTTGAACCAGAGGAAACCCAGACCCGCCCCGACGATGGCGGTACAGACGATCACCAGCTCGGAGGTATAGGGCACGTAGGGAATGTGCAGGTAGCTGGCAAAGTTGACGTTACCGGTAGCCCAGGCGATCAGGGCAAAGCCCCCCGCCACCATCACGGTCGGCATGATGGCCAGGCCATCGAGACCGTCGGTCAGGTTGACCGCATTGGAGGTACCGACGATGACAAAGTAGGTCAGCACGATAAACATCAGGCCAAGCTGCGGCATCACATCCTTGAGGAAAGGCACCACCAGCTGGGTCTGTCCCTCATGGGTTGCAGTCGCATAGAGGAACACCGCCACCGCCAGCGCTACCGCGGATTGCCAGAAATACTTCCAGCGTGCGATCAGGCCGTCGGTATTCTTGCGCACCACCTTGAGGTAGTCGTCGGCAAAGCCGATGGCGCCGTAGGCACCCAGCACAAACAGCACCAGCCAGACATAAGGGTTGTCGAGGCGGCACCAGAGCAGCACAGACGTGAAAATCGCAGCAATGATCATCAGGCCACCCATAGTCGGGGTGCCCCGCTTGCTGAGGTGGGACTCGGGACCATCGTTGCGGATCACCTGACCGAATTTCAGGATCTGCAGGCGACGTATCAGCCGCGGCCCCATCCAGAGGGCAACCCCCAGTCCGGTGATGATCGACAGGATGGCGCGAAACGTCAGGTAGGAGAAGACGTTGAAGAAGGTGAAGTGCGGGGTGAGCAGTTCGGCCAGCCAGACTAGCATGTGGCTGACTCCTGATGGCCTTTGACCATCTCGACGATATCTTCCATGCGGGAGCCACGGGCCCCCTTGACCAGAATCGAAATTTCCTGATGTGTATTTATCATTTGCGCAAGCACTTCAAACAACGACGCCTTGTTATCGAAATGTCGGCCAGCCGCGGCATCTGCGGTGTGGCGACTCTCTTCCCCCACTGTCAGCACGGCATCTAGACCGCGCTCGCGGGCATGACGGCCAACCCGGGCGTGTTGCTCGGCAGACTCCTCACCCAGTTCCCGCATATCACCGAACACCAGCACCTTGAAGCCGCTCATGGCGGTCAGGGCATCGATGCCCGCCAGCACGGACTCCACGCTGGCATTGTAGGTATCATCCACTAGAGTCAGACCGCCCCAGCGCTGCACGCAGAAGCGCCCCTTGACCGGCGCCATCTGCTCCACCCCCGCCTTGACGGAGCCGAGGGATGCGCCGAGGGCCAGACAGCCCGCGGCGGCAGCCAACGCATTGGCCACGTTGTGGCGACCCGGGATAGCCAGAGTCAGGCTCAGCTCACCCTGCGGGGTCACCATCACGAACTCGGCGCAGCCTTGTTCGTTGAGCACAAGGTTGCGCGCGTGGAACGGCTGGCTCTGATCGTCGATGGAGAAGGCGCACTGAATGTCGCGTTCCCGCCACTTCGGCCAGAATTCGTTGTCGGCATTGACGATGGCGGTGCCGCCCTCGCTCAAGCCCTCAAAAATTTCGCTCTTGGCGTGGAACACACCTTCCAGCGAGCCGAAGCCCTCCAGATGGGCCGCCGCCACGTTGTTGATGATGGCGGCATCGGGTTTGGCCAGCGAGGTAGTCCAGGCGATCTCGCCCGGATGGTTGGCACCCAGCTCCATCACTGCAAACCGGTGTTGCGGCTCGAGGCGCAGCAGGGTGAGCGGCACGCCCACCTCGTTGTTGAAGTTGCCAGCGGTGGCCAGCACTTCCCCTTCGTTGCGCAAGATGGAGGTTGCCATCTCCTTCACCGTGGTCTTACCGCAGCTGCCGGTAATGGCCAGCACTTTCGGGTTGATGCGCTCGCGCACCAGTTTGCCGAGTCGGCCCAGTCCTTTCAGACTGTCGGTCACCACCAGCTGGGGGATGGCCAGCGGCAGCTCACGCTCGACCAGCAGGGCAGAGGCCCCTGCCTGAACAGCCTGCTCGCAAAAATCGTGGGCATCGAAGCGCTCGCCGCGCAGGGCAACGAACAGGGCACCCGAGCCCAGAGTGCGGGTGTCGGTACTGACGACGGTGATCTCGCCGTCGTCACCAATCAGACGGGCATCGAGTACCTGCGCCAGCTCGGCAAGCCTGAGGGTCATCATTTGAATGACTCCAATAATGTGTGCAAGGCGGCCGCGACGGTTTCCCGGTCGCTGTAGTGCCGCTTGTCGGTTCCAATGATCTGATAATCCTCGTGACCCTTACCGGCCACCAGGATGATGTCCTGTTTACTCGCCTGACCAATGGCCAGCACAATCGCCTTGACCCGGTCGTGCTCCACCTGCACCGCAGCAGGATCGCGAAGACCCGCCACCATGTCGGCCATGATCCGGGCCGGCTCCTCGGTACGGGGATTGTCGTCGGTCAGGATCACACGATCCGCATACTGCTCGGCCATGGCGGCCATCATGGGGCGCTTGCCGCGATCGCGGTCGCCACCACAGCCAATCAAGCACCAGAGCTGCCCTGTGCAATGCACCCGCAGGGCCTGCAATGCCTTCTCCAGTGCATCCGGGGTGTGGGCGTAATCGACCACCGCCAGCGGCGTATCGCCACCGCCAAAACACTCCATGCGGCCGGTCACCGGCTGCAATTGAGGCGCTGTCGCCAGCAGCTCGTTGAAGTCGTAACCAAGCACCAGCATCACACCCATCGCGGCCAGCACATTGCTGACGTTGAAGCGCCCGAGCAAGGGGGCGGATAATACACCATTCCCCCAGCTGGAGTTAATCTGCGCGCGAAAACCTTGCTGGTGAAAATCGAGCTGCTGCGCCGTTAATTGACGGCCAGAATGGTGTTCAATCGGGCCATCCACACTGAAGGCCACCGCTGTCGGGTATTTTTCGATCCACTTGGCACCCAGCTCGTCATCACGGTTGATCACCGCATTCGACTCATCGACCAGCTGCAACAGCTGCTCTTTGGCCGCGCCATAGGCTTCCATGGTACCGTGGTAGTCGAGGTGATCCCGGCTCAAGTTGGTGAAGACAGCGGCGGCAAAGGGCAAAGCTGCCACGCGGTGCTGTACCAGACCGTGGCTGGAGACCTCCATCGCCACCAGATCCGCGCCCTGCGCTTGCAGCGCAGCCAGATTGGCTTGCACCTGCACGGCGCTGCCGGTGGTATTTTCCGCTTCGATCAAATTGCCAAACAGGCCGTTGCCGATGGTGCCCATCACACCCGCTTTGCCACCCAGCAGGGTGCGCCAGTTGGCGACCAGCAACGCGGTAGTGCTCTTGCCGTTGGTGCCGGTGATCCCGACCAGCGCCAGTTTTTTCGCTGGCTGGTCGTAGAAATAGCCGGAGAGCGCAGAGAGGTGAATGGGCAGCTCCCGCATCCCGATACAGGGAACGGAAACCGCTGGCGCGATAAATTCACCATCCTCCTCAAACACAACAGCGGTCGCTCCCTGAGCCACCGCCTGTTCGATAAACCGTCTGCCATCCATCTGATGACCACGAATGGCCACGAAGAGCGAGCCGGGGACAACCCGCCGACTATCCAGCTGGATATCGGTCAGGGTGAGTGCCGGCGCCTGGATACCGAAGGGGCGCAGTAATACATCAAGTGCGCGGGACAAGAGAAGCCTCCGTACGGGCAAGTTTGGTGGGCACCGCTGGCGGCACCGCATCGGGACGAATATTGAAGAGCTGCAGCACCCCGCCCATGGCCTCTGCAAACGGTGGGGTCGCCACGGCGCCGCCATAATAGGCGCTGCCTTTTGGCTCGTTGATCACCACCACCATGACGAAACGGGGATCACTGGCGGGTGCGAAACCGGCAAACCAGGCCATGTAATCCTTGCCATAGCCACCGGCGACGGCGACCTTGGCAGTACCACTCTTGCCGCCAACCCGATAGCCCGGGATCTTGGCTTTTGGAATGGCGTTGTCGACCACGTACTCCAGCGCCTGCAACATGGCAGCGGCGTTGTTGTGATCAATAACTTGCTCACCCTTGGGCGGCGTAGTCACCTTGACGATGGAGAGTGGCACCCGTTTACCCTTGTTGGCCAGGGTGGCGTAGGCGGAGGCCAGCTGCAGCGGGGTGACCCGCAGGCCATAACCGAACGAGAGGGTCGCCCGCTCGATATCGGACCAGCGACGACGCTGGGGCAACATGCCGCTGCTCTCACCCATCAGCCCGCTGCCGGTATCCATGCCGAAACCGAACATACTGAGGGTATTGATCATCTCCTGCGCCGGCATCCGCAGCGCAATGCGCGACATACCGATGTTGGAGGAGTAACGCAGGATATCGTAGAGGTTGGTCGCCTTGTGGATACTGACGTCCTTTATCTGCTTGGCACCGATAAAGAGCGGACCACCGGGAATGAAATCTTTCCAGCTGGTGACACCTGCCTGCAAGGCACTGAGCAAAATCAATGGCTTGACGGTCGAACCCGGCTCGTAGGTATCGGTCACCACCCGGTTGCGTACCCGGAAGCTCTGATACTGGCCGCGGTTGTTCGGGTTATAGGAGGGGGTGTTGACCATGGCGAGCACTTCACCGGTCTTGATATCCAGCATCACCATGGAGCCGGAGGTCGCCTTGTTCTCGTCAGTTGCCCGCTTGAGGGCACGGTAGGCCAGAGCCTGCACCCGCTGATCGATACTGAGCTGCAGATCGTTGGCGTTCTTGCCCTCTTTGACGATGCCAAGCCGCTCGATGACGCGCCCCTGACGATCCTTGCGCACCCGCATTTCGCCGGGTGTCGCCGTCAACCACTCGTTGTAGCTGCGCTCAATCCCTTCAATACCGCTGCCATCGATGTTGGTCACCCCCACCAGATGGGCGCTGATCTCGCCGGTCGGGTAGAAGCGGCGTGCTTCAGGGCGCAGGTAGACGCCACCCAGCTTGAGCCCCTTGATATATTCCGCCACTGCAGGAGTAACCTGACGCTGCAGATAGACGAAACGCTTGCTGGGGTTGGCGATGCGGTGTTTGAGGGTATTGATGTCGAGCTTGAGCACGGCGGAGAGCGCCAGCCAGGCTCGCTCGTTATTGATGGCGCCGGATTCGTGCACGGTCTTGGGATCGGCCCAGACCGCCTCGACCGGTACCGATACTGCCAGTTGCTCACCGTTGCGATCGGTGATCATGCCGCGCACCGCCTGGGTAGAGGTGGTACGCAGGGAACGCATGTCCCCTTCCTGACGCAGACGATCCGGATTGATTACCTGGATCCAGGCCAGACGCAGGATCAGACCCACAAACGCGATGCCGATAAACACCGCAAGCGTGCGAAAGCGCCACGGATAGATCGATGGCGCTTTGACATTCGCTTTGGCAGCTTTGGCTGTAGCCTTGCGTTTCATGGTTGGGTAATTACCTTCTCGGTGGTCACCAGCGGACGACCCATCTGCAACTTGTCCATCGCCAGACTCGCCACCCGGGAGTGTTCAGCCAGGGTGCCCTGTTCCAGCAACAGGTGGCGCCATTCGATATTGAGGCGATCCTCTTCCGCCATCAGATCGTTCTGCTTGGCCGTCAGACCACGGGTCATGTTGGTCACCAGGATCACGGCAAACGCGGTCACCAGCACGGCGACCGACAGAAAAATCTGCAGCTTGTGCCGCCAGAGATCGGCAACGATCTCCTTGGCCAGATGAACACGCACTTCGCTCATCGCTTACTCCGCCAGCCGTTCGGCAACCCGCAGCACCGAGCTGCGTGACCGGCTGTTTTCAGATACTTCATGATCAGAAGGCTTGAGTGCCTTGCCGACCGACTTCAATTTGCGACCGCCAGCCAGCTGGGCCTCGGTCAACGGAATGCCGTAAGGCACTTCCGGCCCCTTCTCGTGCTTGCGGATGAAATGCTTTACCAATCGGTCTTCCAGCGAATGGAAGCTGATCACTGACAGACGGCCATATGGTGCCAGCACTTCCAGTGCACCGTTGAGCGCGGTTTCGATCTCGTCCAGCTCGCTGTTGATATAGATGCGGATGGCCTGGAAGCTGCGAGTTGCCGCATGCTTACCCTTCTCCTTGCTCGGATTGACCCGGGCAATCATCTCCGCCAGTTGGCGGGTACGCACATAAGGCTCGGTCACTCGGTCGTGCACGATGGCGCGGGCGATCTTCTTGGCAAAACGCTCCTCACCGAAGGTCTTCAGCACCCAAGCGATGTCATCCACATCGGCCTTGGCCAGCCACTCGGCAGCGCTCTGGCCGGAGGTGGGGTCCATCCGCATATCGAGCGGACCATCTTTCATAAAGCTGAAGCCGCGTTCGGCATCATCCAACTGGGGTGAAGAGACCCCCAGATCCAGCAGGAAGCCATCCACCTTGCCCAGCAAACCGCGCTCATCCAGATAGGAGGCGATGCCGGAGAAGGGGCCGTGCACGATTTCGAAACGGGGATCCTGGATCTTGGCCGCTTCGGCGATAGCCTGGGGATCGCGGTCGATGGCGATCAGGCGGCCATTGGGGCCAAGGTGCTGCAGGATCAGACGAGAATGACCACCACGGCCAAAAGTACCGTCGACGTAGACACCGTCCGGCTTGATAGCCAGACCTTCAACGGCTTCGTGCAGCAGCACTGTGATGTGTTCAGCGGCTTGGGTCATTTATAAAGAGAAATCCTGTAGTCGTGGTGAGCTTGCCCAATCGTCCCCGGGCAGACCCAAGATGTCGTCATTGACCTGTTGTTGCCAGCGGGCTTCATCCCACAACTCAAACTTGTTGAGCTGGCCCACCAGCATGATTTTCTTGTCCAGCCCCGCATGGCTGCGCAGTGGCTGACTGAGCAGCAGACGGCCATTGCCATCCAGCTCGCATTCGGTTGCATGTCCCAGCAGCAGGCGCTGCAAACGGCGCTCTTGCGGATTCATGCTGGAGAGAGTCTTGAGCTTGCGCTCGACCTCTTCCCATTCATTCAGGGGATAAAGCAGCAAACAGGGATGGGCAATATCGATGGTGCAGACCAGCTGGCCGTCGCTTTCATCGCGCAGCCAATCACGGAATTTGGTCGGAATTGCCAGCCGCCCTTTACTGTCCAGGCTGATGGCATGAGCGCCACGCAACAAATTGCAGTCCCTGAAGGTGAGTGAGCAGGCAGATTGCCCCTCTAAAAACCACTTTGATCCACTTTTCCCCACCTTGAAGTTTAAGGACGTGCAGGGGGCTTTTCAAGCAAGGAGATGGGACAGAGGGAACATATTGACGCAGCAATTGCATGCTGCGGATTGAGTAGGTTGATTTTCCACAAGTTATTTGGCGTTAAACTCTGGTGATTAATTGAAATAAGTGAATGAACTGAGAACATACACAATATGTGGGTGCGAACAACCATCCTCGGTTCTATCACCATCTATCGCTGCCATCGTGCCAAATACGAAACTATTCGATTGATTTAAAACATATAATTTCATTCAAAATGACAAGGTCGAAAATATCCTGCCAACGAAGCCATATTTTCTCATGCATAAAAAAGAGCCCCGCGATAAATCGCGGGGCTCTTCGGAATGAGGTCGGAGTCGGCCTGTAAGCCGGGTTCTGTACCGGGTTGCCCCGGGTAGCAATCATTCCTCTAGGCCAGCAATCGCTCGCTGGCTCAAGCAACCTACCCGCCCCCAACGCGGGCCGCGCCAATAGGGGCCTATTTGGTCTTGCTTCGGGTGGAGTTTACCGTGCCACGAACTGTTGCCAGTCGCGCGGTGCGCTCTTACCGCACCCTTTCACCCTTACCTGATCCCTTGCGGGCCATCGGCGGTCTGCTCTCTGTTGCACTGGTCGTAGGCTCGCGCCCCCCAGGCGTTACCTGGCACCCTGCCCTGTGAAGCCCGGACTTTCCTCCCCTCCGCCCGTCTGTCCCGAGGGACACAACGACGAAGCAGCGATTGCCCAGCCAACTCCGAGGCGCGGATTATAGCCTTGCGATACGCACGGGGTAAACCGGCAATTCCCGTTTACAGCCATTTATCGCGCTTTGGCCCCCGTTTACAGGCTGACTGATTGTCGATACAAGGGATTGCTCAGGTCAAAAAATAGTCTGACGACCTATTAACCGACTCAATAGTGCTCGAGACCGTATTTATAGAGGGCATTCTTCTTCACGCCATGGATCTCGGCGGTCAGGGCGGCCGCTTTTTTCAGTGGCAGTTCGGTCACCAGCAGACCCAGAGTACGGATCGCCTCGGCTGGCAGATCCTCTTCATCTTTGGAGGCGCCAGCCACGACCAGCACGATCTCGCCGCGGCAGCGGTTGTCATCTTCACTAAGCCAGGCCAGCATTTCGGAAGCTGGCAAACCGTGGATCGACTCAAAAGTCTTGGTCAGCTCGCGGCACACCACCACCTGACGCTCACCGAGAATGCGAGCAATCGCTTCCACTGTATCCTGCACACGGCGCGGGGATTCGTAGAACACCAGCGAGCGGGTGTCTTCAATAACGGCTTGCAGGCGATCGTCACGTCCCTTGCTCTTGGCGGGCAGGAAGCCCTCAAAGGCAAATCGATCGGTGGGCAGACCGGCCGCGCTTAACGCCGTGATGGCGGCACAGGGGCCGGGCAGCGGCACCACCTTGACCCCGGCTTCACGACAGCGGGTGACCAAGTGATAACCGGGGTCGCTGATGAGCGGGGTGCCGGCATCGGAGACCAGCGCAACACTCTTGCCCTCTTTGATCCGGCCGATCAGCACATCGGCTTTCTGCTGCTCGTTGTGATCGTGCAGGGCGAAGGTCGGCACCGAGATTTGGTAGTGGCTGAGCAGGATACCGGTATGACGGGTATCTTCGGCGGCCACCAGATCGACACTGCGTAAAATATCCAATGCACGCTGGGTGATGTCCGCCAGATTACCGATCGGAGTGGGGACTATATACAGGGTTGGGATGTCACTCATGGGATCTCCGAGTGCCCCGACAATTGTGTCGCCATATTGGCCCGTTTACACTATGGGGAACTTCAACACTGGTCGGGGAATGAACTTGAACCGGGTTACAAAGCAGCTAAGTGTATCACGACTCTTCGGCATCATACTCGCGGCAGTACTGCTCGCCGCCTGTGCGTCGGAGCCCAATCAACCGTCAGGGCCGTCAGGCATGCCCTCTGCGTTCTCCAATCTGACCAAGAATGCCCAGTGGTATCTTGAGCAGGTGGACCCCGCCAAGCCGGCCGAGGCCTTTACCTGGCAGATGCTGGCGGCACGCAGCTATCTGGCGCTGGGCCAGGCCAAACCGGCCTCGGCACTGTTCCAGCAATTGCAGAAGCAGGCCAAGGATCCCGTTCAGAAGGCGCAGCTGCAACTGCTGCAAGCCCATCTGTTGCTGGCGCAAGGCCACGCCAATCAGGCGCTGATCCTGCTGGAAGGCAAACCCGAGGTGGTGCTGGATGCCGATACCCAGAAGGATTGGTATCGCCAGCGCGTAGTGCTACAGCTCGACATCAACAACAAGTTTGGCGCAGCCAAGTCGTTGATTGCACTGGAGCCCTACCTCAATCAGAGCGAGCAGGCGACCAACCATCAGCAAATCTGGTCGTTGCTCAAAAGTATGACCCCTTCCACCCTGCAAGCGCTGGAAGAGGCTCCGGCCCCTGATGTGACCACCGGCTGGCTACGACTGGCGGCACTGGTCAACGAGTTTGGCGCCCAGCCGAACCTGCTGGCCCGCCAACTGGCAGGCTGGAAGCGCGACTTCCCCAACCATCCGGCCCAGAAGGATATGCCGGCAGGATTGGGCGATCTGGCTGCCACTGCCAGCACCTCGGTGCAACAGATCGCTGTGCTGCTGCCCCTCTCCGGCAATCTGGAGCCGCAGGGCGCCGCCATCCGTAACGGTATGCTGATGTCTTATAAGGAAAATCAGGGGCAATTCACCCTGAACTTCTACGACACCCAGAGCAAGTCGACCGGCGACCTTTATAAGCAGGCGATTCAGGAAGGGGCAGACATGATCATCGGCCCGCTGCTGAAAGACAGGGTCGAGGAGCTGCTCAAGGCCAATCCGACCGTGCCGGTACTGGCGCTCAACGAGCTGGACAAGCCGGTCGTCAACGACACCACCTACTACTTCTCCCTATCTGCCGCCGCAGATGCCGCCCAGGCAGCCCAGTACCTTTACACCCAAGGCTACCGCAAACCGCTGCTGATCGCCGCCCAGGGACGGATCGGTTACAGCAGTATCAAGGCGTTCGAGCAGAGCTGGGCCACCCTGAGCCAGGATAAGCCGGTCGTAGCCACCTTCGGTGCCCGCAACGAAGTGCAGGGGATGGTCAAGAATGCCCTGAGCGGCCGCTCTACCGCCCGTGCTGGCGAGGTAGTGCAACTCTCTGATGCCGCACCGCGCAGCATCGATGCCGTTTATGTGGTGGCCAACAGCCTGGAAACCCGGATGATCAAGCCCTACGTGGATGTCTCGGTCAATCCGATGGGCAGCCTGCCCATCTACACCAGCTCCCGTGGCTACGACAGCGCAGCCACCGAGGTCGCCTCCGAGCTCAACGGCATGCATATCGCCGATATGCCGCTGCTGCTGGGCGGCTACGAGAAACAGCGCGAGCAGATCGCCCTGCTCTGGCCGCAGACCCATGGCGACCTGCTGCGTCTGTTTGCCATGGGCTACGATGCCGTCAGTCTGGCAGAGAACCTACAGCAGATGCGCAAGGTAGGCGGCATGCAGCAGGCCGGCATGAGCGGTCAGCTGAGCGTGGATGCTCAGGGCAATATCGTGCGGATGCTGAGCTGGGGTACTTACCAGAACGGCAAGCTGGTCGACGAGAACGCCGTTCAGCAACTGGAGGAGCCCTCCAATGAAGGAACTATGGAAACGGATGCGCCAGCAGTTGCCGAGCCTGTTCCCCTCACCAACGAGCAAGGGACAGCACTTTGAACAAGTCGCTGAACGCTGGTTGCAGGCTCGGGGCCTGCAACCGGTAGCTCGCAACTACCGCTGTCGTGGCGGTGAAATAGATCTCATCATGCACCAGGGCCAGACCCTGGTGTTTGTTGAGGTGCGCTACCGGGCCACCGGCAGCCATGGCGGGGCCGCCAGCTCGGTCACCCGCAGCAAACAGCACAAGATCATGCTGGCAGCGCGCCACTATTTGAAGCAACATGCCATCAACGAGGCCAATCAGGCCTGCCGATTCGATGTGATTGCGTTCGAGGGCGACCAGCCAGCCTGGATCCAGAACGCATTTTAAGAGGACCCTATGACTGACCGCATCAAAGAGAACTACACCGAAAGCATCCAGACCAAGATAGCCGCCGCCGAGGCGCTGCCGGATGCCATCCATACTGCAGCCCAGATGATCACCATCTGCCTGCTCAATGGCCACAAGGTGCTGGCATGCGGTAACGGTCCTTCTGCCGCACTGGCGCAACTGTTCATCTCCGAGCTGGTCAACTGCTACGAGACCCAGCGCCCCTCCCTGCCCGGCATGGCCCTGACCCCGGACATGGCGACCATCAGCGCCATCGCCACCGACCACGGTTTTGAAGAGGTCTACGCCAAGCAGATCCGCGCGCTGGGCCAGCCTGGCGACATTTTGGTGGTCATCACCACCTCTGGCCACAGCCGCAGCCTGATCAAGGCCGCCGAGGCTGCCCTCTCCCGCGACATGACCATAGTGGTGCTGAGCGGGGGGGACGGTGGCGAAATGGCAGGTCTGCTCGGCCCGAACGATGTGGAGATCCGTGTTCCCTCCGCCCGTCGCCCTCGCATTCTGGAAGTGAACCTGTTGACCCTGCACTGCCTGTGTGATCTCATCGACCAGACACTTTTCCCGCAACAGGAAGATTGAAACCATGAAAAAGCACACTATCCTGCTCGGTCTGCTGGTTAGCACCCTGCTGCTGCAAGGCTGCGCAGCCCTGGTTGTTGGCGGCGCCGCAGGGACTGCCAAGGCCTCTGGCGATCGCCGGACGCTGGGCGCGCAGTGGGATGACCAGACCATCGAGCTGAAAGCGGCCAATCTGCTGGCCGACAACAAACCACTCAGCGCAGCCAGCAAGATCAGCGTCTACAGCAACAATGGCCGCGTCCTGCTGGTCGGACAGACACCTTCTGACGTTTACAAGATTGAGGCGGGCAAAATTGTCAGTCGCATCGAAGGGGTTCGCCACGTCTACAACGAATTGCGCATCGGCCAACCTGCCAGTTTCACCACTCGCAGCAATGACTCCTGGATCACCTCCAAGGTGAAAGCCGACATGTTCGGCACCAAGAATTTCGACAGCACCAAGGTCAAGGTGGTCACCGAGAACGGCGAGGTGTTCCTGATTGGTCTGGTGACTCGCCAAGAGGGAGAGCAGGCAGTCAACATCGCCCGCCATGTCACCGGCGTGAAGCGCGTGATCAAGGCCTTCGAGTTCGCCCAGAACTAAGCTCGACCGCACATAAAAAAACGCAGCCAATCGGCTGCGTTTTTTATTTGATCACCTTCAGGGTCGGACGACCGCTTGGACGCGGCGGTTCCGGCTCAGGCTCCACCGGCGCTTCGGCCTGCTCCAGCCAGATATCGTAACCCGGCTCAGGCGGGAACATGGTGCCCACGCCGTTCTCCCGGGCATGAATAGCCAGTACGGCCGCCATCGGGATGTAAACCTGCTGGGAGACCCCGCCAAAGCGGGCACTGAAGCTGATAGCCTCGTTATCCATGTGAAATTGCATCACGGCTCGGGGCGCGATATTCAGTACAATTTGCCCGTCCTGAGCAAACTGCATCGGCACCATCACATGGGGAATGTTGACGTTGACCACCAAATGAGGGGTCAGATCGTTGTCCAGCAACCAGTCAAAGAACGCCCGTAACAAGTACGGGCGGCTCGGTGTCATTGTCGGTTCCATGCTCATACGCCAGCACGGATCTCGCGTTCGGCTTCGGTCAGGGAAGCCTGGAAGGACTCACGCTCGAACAGACGAACCATGTAGGCCTTCAGCTCTTTGGCACCACGACCGGTCAGGTCGATACCAAGACTCGGCAGACGCCACAGCAGCGGTGCCATGTAGCAATCCACCAGACCGAACTCTTCGCTCATGAAATAGGGCATTTCACCGAAGATCGGCGCGATGGCCAGCAGGTTGTCACGCAGTTCGTTGCGTGCCGCTTCAGCATCGGTACCAGCCATGATCTTGTCGGCCAGGGAGTACCAGTCCAGCTCGATGCGGTGCATCATCAGACGGCTGTTACCACGGGCAACCGGGTAAACAGGCATCAGGGGCGGATGCGGGAAGCGCTCGTCCAGATACTCCATGATGATGCGCGAGGTGTAGAGTGCCAGCTCACGATCAACCAGGGTCGGTACAGAGTTGTACGGGTTCAGCTCGGCCAGCTCATCCGGCAGATTGGCTGGATCAACCTGGCAGATATCTACGCTAACACCCTTCTCCGCCAGGACAATACGCACCTGATGGCTGAACATATCGTTGGCACCGGAAAACAGCGTCATTACCGAACGCTTATTGGCAGCTACAGCCATTGAACCCTCCCGTCATTAAAAAGCAGAAACGGCAATGAAGCATCTTGGTCTTCATTGCCGTGCATTATATTACCCGGATCTGGTCGCTTAGTGAACGTCGCGCCAGAATTCCTTCTTCAACAGCACAGTGAAGATGAAGAAGATCACGATGAAACCAAGCACCCAGAAGCCCATACGTTCACGCTCCTGTTGTACCGGTTCAGCCGAGTAGACCAAGAAGTTTACCAGATCCAGTACCGTCTGATCATACTCTTCGTCATCCATTTCACCATTACCGTCAGATTTGATGCTGACAACCTGTTGGGTTTCCACTCCGTCGACCGTGTGAGTAGCGAACTCGGCACGGGGGGTTCCCTGCAACGGCTCCAGCACATGGGGCATGCCCACGGACGGGAACACGGCGTTGTTCACCCCGAACGGACGGGTCTCATCCACGTAGAAGGAACGCAGATAGGTGTAGATCCAGTCTGCACCGCGCACCCGGGCAACCAGAGTCAGATCGGGGGGCGGCGCACCAAACCACTTGGCGGCATCCTTCTCTGACATGGCACTCTTCATCAGATCACCGACCTTTGCGCCGGTGAAAATCAGGTTCTCTTTCATCAAATCTTCGGGGATCCCGAGATCTTCTGCGACCCGGTTATAGCGCTGATACTGGGTGGAGTGGCATCCGGCGCAATAGTTCATGAAGGTGGCCGCGCCGCGTTGCAGCGATGCCTTGTCACTCAGATCGTAATTGGCTTTGTCCAGATGAACAGCTCCGCCACTTGCAAATACCAGAGATGGCAGCAGGGTCAGCACTGCAAATATTATTCTTTTCATTTAAATGTCACCCTCTCCGGCAGCGGCTTGGTGCTTTCATTCTTGCTATAGAAGAACAGCAGGACGAAGAACCCGAAATATCCCAGTGAACAGATCTGGGCAACCAGCGTCAACGTCGGCGTCGATGGCAACACCCCCAACACCCCCAGGATGATAAAGCAGACCACAAACTGGGCAATGTTCAGCTTGTGCAGCATGCTGCGATAACGCACCGAGCGCACCTTGCAGCGATCCAGCCACGGCAGCAGGAACAGTACCACGATGGAGAGACCCATCATGATGACGCCAAGCAGCTTGTCAGGCACCGCCCGCAAAATGGCGTAAAACGGCGTGAAGTACCACACAGGCGCAATGTGCTCCGGGGTTTTCAGGCCGTTGGCCACTTCAAAGTTCGGCTTCTCGAGGAAGTAACCCCACATATCCGGTTTGAAGAAGATGATGGCGCAGAAGAAGAACAGGAAACCAGCGACACCGATCATATCCTTGACGGTGAAGTAAGGGTGGAACGCCACCGCATCCAGCGGCCAGCCGTTTTCGTCCTTGTGCTTCTTGATGTCGATACCGTCCGGGTTGTTGGAGCCCACTTCGTGCAGCGCCAGAATGTGCATGGCAACCAGCATCACCAGCACCAGCGGCAACGCGATGACATGCAGCGCGAAGAAGCGGTTCAGGGTCGCACCGGAGATCACGTAGTCACCACGGATCCACAGGGTCAGATCGTCACCGATGACCGGAATGGCGCCAAACAGCGAGATGATGACCTGGGCACCCCAGAATGACATCTGACCCCAGGGCAGCAAGTAGCCCATAAAGGCTTCCGCCATCAGCACCAGGAAGATCAGCATGCCGAAGATCCACAGCAGCTCACGAGGCTTCTGATAAGAGCCATAGATCATGCCGCGGAACATGTGCATGTAAACCACGATGAAGAATGCAGACGCGCCGGTTGAGTGCATGTAACGCAGCAGCCAGCCGTACTCCACATCGCGCATGATGTACTCCACGGAGGCAAACGCACCTTCCGCGGAGGGGTTGTAGTTCATGGTCAGCCAGATACCGGTGATGATCTGGTTAACCAGCACCAGCATGGCCAGCGAGCCGAAGAAGTACCAGAAGTTCAGGTTCTTCGGTGCCGGATACTTGGCCATGTGGTCGTTGTACATGGCCGTGAGCGGGAATCGATAATCGATCCAGCCCATCAGTTTACTCAACATGGTCAGGCCTCCTTGCCATCGGCACCGACCTGGATGGTGGTGTCATTAATGAATTGATAGGGCGGAATGACCAGGTTCAGCGGTGCAGGCACCCCCTGGAACACACGGCCGGCCATGTCGAACTTGGAGCCATGACACGGGCAGAAGAAGCCGGACGTAACGCCCTGCACCTGCTCGCCAAAGCTGTCAGGCAGATAGGAAGGTGAACACCCCAAGTGGGTGCAAATACCGACCGCGACAAAAATTTCGGGCTTGATCGATCTGTACCCGTTATGGGCATAGTCAGGCTGCTGCGGCTCTTCAGATGAGGGATCCCGCAGCTTGTCATCATGCGCGGCCAAGGCATCCAGCGTCTGTTTGGTGCGTTTCACCACCCAGACAGGCTTGCCTCGCCACTCGACACGGATGAGCTGACCCGGTTCCAACTTGCTGATATCGACTTCAACCGGCGCACCGGCTGCTTTGGCCTTGGCGCTCGGATTCCATGACTTTATAAACGGCACTGCGGTAAACGCAGCTCCTACCCCACCAACGGCAACCGTTGACCAGGTAAGAAATCTGCGGCGACCGGTATCAACTGGCGCATTGCTCATCCAAAAACTCTCCCATGTGGACTCCGCACATTCTTATAGTGTCCCTGTTCCCCATTTTTCCCGTGACAACAGCGGCGGAAGCTGGATTTACAATTGCCACAGAAAACAGGGGAAATTTTAAAGAAAAGATAACAACTTGACAAGAAAGAGCGGTGAGCAATGAAAACAATAAAGAAACAATTTTTTGTCTTTTGTGACGCGTGGTTAGCATTGATGTCGGTAATATTACCAATAAAAAAAGCCTGGCAGTTGCCAGGCTTTTTTGACACTCGAAAGAGTGAGTACCAAAAGCGAATTAACGCTTGGAGTACTGCGGACGCTTACGAGCTTTGTGCAGACCAACTTTCTTACGCTCAACCTTACGGGCATCACGAGTAACAAAGCCAGCTTTACGCAGTTCGGAACGCAGGGTTTCGTCGTACTGCATCAGAGCACGAGTGATACCGTGGCGGATCGCACCAGCTTGACCGGAGATGCCACCACCGTTAACGGTGATGTACAGGTCCAGTTTCTCGGTCATCTCAACCAGTTCCAGCGGCTGACGAACTACCATGCGGGCAGTCGGACGGCCGAAGTACTGCTCCAGGGAGCGCTGGTTGATTACGATCTTGCCGCTACCCGCTTTGATAAATACGCGAGCAGTGGAGCTTTTGCGACGGCCGGTACCGTAGTATTGATTTTCTGCCATGTTGCCAGTTCCCGATTAGATATCCAGTACTTGAGGTTGCTGAGCAGCATGAGCATGCTCGGCGCCTGCGTAAACTTTCAGTTTACGGAACATGGCACGGCCCAGAGGACCTTTCGGCAGCATGCCTTTGACGGCTGCTTCGATTACCATTTCCGGTTTACGCTGAATCAGCTTGTCGAAGCTGATTGACTTGATACCACCCGGGAAACCGGAGTGAGCGTGGTACATTTTGTCGGTAAATTTCTTACCGGTTACGTGTACCTTCTCAGCGTTTACAACGATGATGTAATCACCGGTGTCAACGTGCGGAGTGTACTCAGCTTTGTGCTTACCACGCAGACGAGCAGCGATCTCGGTTGCGATACGACCCAGAGTTTTACCTTCTGCGTCCACAATGTACCAGTCACGTTTTACGGTTTCTGGCTTGGCAACGAAAGTTTTCATTAAGTTAAACCCAATTACCTGTTACAGACCCAATTGCTTATGGGGGCTCTCCCACAAACAACAAACGATGGCCTACCTGTACCCCTTCGAATACAAGTAAAGCTTAAAGTGTTGCTGTCTTATCGACAGCTGTAACGTGGGCCGGGCGATTATAAGTGAAGTTGCCTTAAATATCACCTGCTAATTTCACTGCCATGAAACCAGCAAATGTCGCCCGGCCCTACCTGCCGCAGATGCCCATCCGACTGGCAGGCGCGGTATTGTGACTAAGGAAGGTGCACTCTGGCAAGGTATTCGTGCGATTGCATTTCCTGAAGCCGTGAAAGACAGCGTTGGAATTCGAAATTCAGCAGCCCTTCGCCGTAGAGTTCTGCCATGGGAACAGCTGCCGACATGATGAGCTTGACGTGCCGTTCGTAGAACTCATCAACCATGGCAATGAAGCGGCGAGCCGCGTCATCTGTGCCTGTGCCCATTGGTTGCACATTGGCCAGCAGAACGGTATGGAACAGCCTGGCCAGCTCGATATAGTCGTTCTGGGAGCGGGGAGTACAACAAAGTTGCTCAAATTCCATATAGAGCACCCCTTCCCCCATCCCGAGCGACCTCAGCTGACGATGATTGACCTCGAACGCCCCCTCGCAAGCCGTGTGCCCACCGGTTAATTGCTGAAAATAGTGGTCAAGATTGGCTTTTGCCTGCAAGTCCAGCGGGCAGTGATAAATCTCCGCTTGTTCCAGCGTACGCAGGCGATAGTCGATACCGCCATCTACGTTAAGTACCTCGCAATGACGCTCGATCAGCTCGATAGCTGGCAGAAAACGGGCTCGCTGCAGCCCGTTGCGATAAAGATCCTGCGGCGGAATATTTGAAGTGGCGACCAGCACAACACCGTGACCAAACAGCTCCTGAAACAGCGTGCCCAGCAACATGGCATCGGTGATGTCGGAGACAAAAAATTCGTCGAAACAGATGATGTCTGTCTCGCTGGCAAGCTTGCTGGCCACCAGCTTGAGGGGATCGGATTGCCCGCTCAGCCCCTGCAGTTCATCGTGAATGCGGTGCATGAAGCGGTGGAAATGGCTGCGCATCTTGCGCGTCCCCGGCAGGCTGTCGAAAAAAGTATCCATCAGCCAGGTCTTGCCTCGGCCCACTCCGCCCCACATATAGATACCGAGGACGGGCTCCGGCGACTTGGGCTTTTGTAGCCACCCCAGCAGCCCTCGAGATCTGGTCGGAGTCGGGCGCCGTAGCAAATCCTGATACAGTCGCTCCAGCCTGCTAATGGCCATCCCCTGTGCGGGGTCGGCCACAAAGCCGGGGCGCAGCAGATCCTGCTGGTATTTTTGCTGCGGTGTCATCCTTGAGCGCCTCTCCAAGTCCCTGAATCGAGGACAAAATGGTATCACGGCCTCAGGACGCACGGTATAGTGCCATCAAGGCATAGCGGTTATGACGACCGCATAAACCCACTCTGTTTTAGCTGTAACAAGGAGCATCTATGAGTCTGTTAACTGGGATCCTGCTGGCTGTCGCGGCCTTGATTATCGGTGTCGTTCTCGGCCGTTTTTCGGTACGTAGCCGCGATGCTGGCCGTCTGGAACAGGAACTGAAGAAGGCCCACAAGGAGCTCGAGAGTTATCAGGGCCAGATCAACACCCACTTCGCCGACAGCGCCGCCCTGATGGAGCAACTGGCCGAGCAGTATCAGACCCTCTATCGCCACATGGCCGAGCAGAGCAAATTCCTGGCCAAGGCGCAGGAACCGCTGTTCCGCGAGTCATTGGTAGAAGAAGCCCCTGCCAATGTGGCAGAAGAGCCGGGCGTTCCGCCTCGCGACTATGCTGGCGCCTCTTCCGGGCTGCTCAAGCAACCAAACTAGTTCCTCGCGGAACTAATTGGCCAGTCCCGTGGTCTGACCTTGACGATTGCAATGCAACTTTTTCTGGGAGCTGTTTTTCATATGCGTAAACCTCTTTCCATGCTCAGTGTGCTAGCCCTCAGTGTCGGTATCGCCATGTCTGCGGCCCCTGCTCAGGCTGCACTGCCTTCCCTGTTAGGTTCAAATCAGGAGATGCCAAGCCTGGCGCCTGTTCTCGAACAGGTCACACCGGCGGTGGTCAATATCTCGGTTTCTGGCAAAAAAATTACCCGTCAGCGTCTGCCGGAACAGTTCAAGTTCTTCTTCGGCCCCAACATGCCCGATGAACAGGTGAGCGAGCAGCCGTTCCAGGCGCTCGGCTCCGGTGTCATCGTCGATGCCAAGAAGGGTTACGTGATCACCAACGCCCACGTGGTGCACGAGGCGGACGAGATCAAGGTCAATCTGAAGGATGGTCGTGAGTACGCGGCCAAGAAGATTGGTGAAGACAAGCAGTCCGACATCGCCCTGCTGCAAATCAAGGCCGAGGATCTGGTACAGATCAAGTTCGCCGACTCCGACGAGCTGCGGGTGGGTGACTATGCGCTGGCCATCGGCAACCCGTTTGGTCTGGGCCAGACCGTCACCTCCGGTATCGTCAGTGCGCTGGGTCGCAGCGGCCTCAACATCGAGAATCTGGAGAACTTCATCCAGACCGATGCGGCCATCAACTCCGGTAACTCCGGCGGCGCCCTGCTCAACCTACGTGGCGAGCTGATCGGTATCAACACCGCGATTCTGGGCCCGAACGGCGGCAACATCGGCATCGGCTTTGCCATCCCCTCCAACATGGTGCGGGATCTGACCGAGCAGATCGTCAAGTACGGTGAAGTGCGTCGCGGCCAGCTGGGTATTACCGGCACCGAGCTCACCTCCGACATCGCCAAGACCTTCGGTTACAACAAGAAGGATGGTGCCTTCGTCAATCAGGTCATGCCTGATTCGGCGGCCGACAAGGCGGGCATCAAGGCCGGCGATATCATCGTCAGCATCGATGGCAAACCGGTTCGCTCCTTCGGCGAGCTGCGCGCCAAGATTGCCACCATGGGCGCTGGCAAGCAGGTCGAACTGGGGCTGATCCGCGATGGCAAGTCACAAACTGCCAAAGTGACCCTGAAGCAGGCCGATGACAGCGAAGTACGCGCCAGCGCGCTGCATCCGGCACTGGAAGGGGCCAAGCTGAGCACCACTACCGACCCGGTCTCCGGTGTCGCGGTGGCCGATATTGATCCTCGCTCTCCGGCAGCCGCTTCCGGCCTGCAGAAGGGTGACATCATCATCGGGGTCAACCGCCTGCGCATCAACACCCTGGGCGAGCTGACCAAGGCACTCAAGAACAAGCCTGACGTGCTGGCGCTCAACATCCAGCGCGGCGACTCCTCGCTCTATCTGGTGATCCGCTAACGCTCAAGTTGTTCGCCAACCCCTCTATCACCCGCGGCCTTCACCGCGGGTGATTTTTATCCATCGATAGTGTTATTCTCTGCGCGCAGCCTGTACGGATGAGAATGACATGAAAATCCCCCCTTTAGTCAGTTACTTGGGCAAGTCTGTCGGTTTTGGATTGACCGTCGCGGCGCTGCTGTTGCTGCTGTTTCCCCATTTTCGCGGTGGTGCCCAACTGCCCGGCATCATCACCAATGCCCGTGAACTCAGTTTCTCCTATGCCGCCCATCGGGCAGGCCCTGCCGTCGTCAACATCTACACCCGCAGCTTTGCCCCCAATCAGGGCAATCAGGGGGAACTTCGCCCGCAAGGGCTGGGTTCTGGCGTCATCATGAATCAGCGCGGCTATGTACTGACCAACTACCACGTCATCGCCGATGCCGACCAGATCATCGTCGCGTTGCAGGATGGCCGGGTCTTCAGTGCCGAGCTGGTCGGTACCGATCAGCTCACCGACCTCGCCGTGCTCTATATCGAGTCAGACAACCTGCCGGTGATCCCGCAGGATCCCGAGCGACTGCCAGAAGTGGGGGATGTGGTGCTAGCCATCGGCAACCCCTACAACGTCGGCCAGACCATCACCCAGGGCATCATCAGTGCCACCGGCCGTACCGGCCTCTCCAGCATGGGGCCCGACAGCAATGGCCGTCAGGATCTGCTGCAGACCGATGCCGCCATCAACGAGGGCAACTCGGGCGGCGCGCTGGTCAACGGCCGTGGCGATCTGGTGGGTATCAACACCGCCACCTATCACCTCAACGGCAATCAGGAGAGCTACGGCATCAGCTTCGCCATCCCCTACCGGCTGGCCAAACGGATCATGGATGAGCTGATCGCCAACGGCCGGGTGATCCGCGGCTACCTCGGGATCTCCAGTGTCGAGATCAACCCCATAGTCGCGCGGATGATGAACCTCGGCGACCTGCGTGGTCTGGTGGTGGAGAGTCTGGATCCCAACGGACCGGCGGCCAAAGGCGGCCTGCAGCGAGGGGATGTGCTGCTCAAGATCAACGGAGAGGCCATCAGTGGCGTACGCAGCGCCATGGACAAGATTGTCGAGAGCCGCCCCGGCACCAAGCTGACCATCTCGGTATTCCGCTCCGGCAAGCCGCTGGAAGTGGTGGTCACCATAGAGGAAGACCTGCGCTATCAGCAGAGAACGGCCAGCTCGAGCGCAGCATCGGCCAGCTAGCGTCACTCCTTGTTATGAGAAGGGCGGGAAACCGCCCTTTTCCATATCTGCCCTCTCGGCAACGTCTCTACCGTGAGATGACTCACAGTTTCCCGCAACGCTTGCCCTGCCCCCGCCCCCCGATTTGTGCGCTACCGATCACACAAAACCGGTCCCAATAAGCACTCTTTTTGTCTTTTTAGTATCCAAACGCTCACTTCGGGGCCATTTCCTCAGGAATTTCCGCTTCGAATCGGAAAAACACTGCCTCCTCCACATCGACGCGCAGGCTTAGGGTAACGCCATACCTTCTGCCAGCCTTGGAGAGCAGACATTGCAAACAGAGACTCACGACCAGACCCTGACCCCGAACAGCCCGGAGTTGCTGCGCCAGACCGATCATATCCTCGCGCGCATTTATCCCCTGCTGGCCGAACAGGGCATCATCCCCAACGAGGTGCAACGGCAGATGCTGGCCTCCCATGTCAAAGCCATGGTGTGGCGCTCCCACAGTGGCGAGCCCCTGCCGGAGGTTGACCTCAGCCTGTTTGAAGAGATCTCCCCCCTCTCACTGCGTCTCGCCGAACAGGTCGTCAGCTGGCTGGACCAGCTTGCTTATGAGGAGGCACACCTCTTGTCCGTCCATTTTGAAGTCGCCAAAGAAAACGAACTCAGCTCGGTGCAGAACCCGTAACTCAAGGAGAAATCGATATGACAGCCATCAAACTCGTGATTGGAGACCGTCTCGGCAAGGGTCAGAAAGTGGGCGCAGGCGCGGAAGCTGCCGGGGCCAACGTGACCATCATCCCCGGCATGGCCGCTGACATGAAGCTCGGCGACGTGATGAACAAGGAGCAGGCGGATCTCGGCATCTCCTTCTGCGGCAGCGGCGGCGCCGGGGCGATCACCGCCCAGACCAAATACGGCTACAAGTGCCGCTACGGCATGCGCTCTGTTGAAGAGGGCGTCACCGCCATCAACGAAGGGTGCGTGGTGCTGGGCTTCGGTTTCATGGACAAGGAAGAGCTGGGCCAGAAGCTGGTCGAAGCCTTCGCCAAGAAGCACGGACGCGCCTGATGAAAGAGAACTTCACCACCCAGGTCATCGTCAACGGCAAGGGGACGACACGCCAGCAGGCGTTTGCCTCCGCCCTCAGCCAGGTGCAACCCACACTGCTCAAGGACAACCAGCAGGTACTGCTGCGTATTGAGCCGGTCGATGTACAGGTGCTCAAAGCCGAGGAGTCGGTCCGGGTGGAGAAGTTCCTGTTCTTCTTCCTGCCGCGCCAGCGCTGCGAATACCGCGTCCAGCTGGAGATCAAGGTTCAGGTCACCTGTCTGGATGTCGCCAAGGTGACATTCACCCAGGTGTGATGCCTGCGCAGGCACAACCCCACAAGAAGGATACGTTGGATGTTTCTAATCATTTTTATCAAGTCACTCATCATTGGCGGCCTGGTTGGCGTCGGGGTGGGGGCCGGCGCGGCGCGGATGTTCCACGCCCCGACCGTACAGGGCATGGGTGCCTTCCGCACCCTGGGCGAACTTAACTCCTGCGAGGGGGATCCCGCTTCTCACTTCTCGTTTGGTCTGGGCTTCTTCTTCAACGCCTGGGCCTCGACCGTGGCGGCAGGCGCCTTCACCCAGGATGTGGATCACCGCATCATCCCGCACTGGGCCACGGCGGCACTGCTGTTCAAAAATCGGGATCTTGCCACCACTCTGCACGACCCGAAAAAGATGGCCATCGCTGGCGGCATCATAGGTGCCATCGTGGTCGCCTTCCTCAACAGCACGGCAGCTGCCGTCCCAGCCGCCCTGCAGGTCACTGCGGTCAAGGTGCTGGTACCGGCCGCCAACCTGCTGGTCAATACCGTCATGCCGGTGATCTTCTGGCTGGCCGCCATCGAAGCGGGCAAGAAATCCGGTTTCTGGGCCACCATCTTCGGCGGTCTGGCCCAGCTCATCATGGGCAACGCGGTACCGGGTCTGGTACTCGGCATCCTGATCGGCAAGGGTGTGGAAGAGAGCGGCTGGAACCATGTCACCAAGGTGATGATGGCGGCCATCGTGCTGCTGTTCGTGCTGAGCGGCTTCTTCCGCGGCTTCGACATGAAACTGATTGAATCCTTCCATATGGGAGTCCCCCTGTGGCTGGAAAGTGTCCATAACCTGCTGAGCGGCAAATAAGGGGTCACACCATGGATGAGAAATTGAAAAACAACTTCTGGTATGCCGACTGGTCATTCCCCATCTTCGTCGGTCTGCTCTCGGCCGGGGTCTTTGCCGGTACCCACATGTTCTATCTGTACGGGGTCGGTGCCTTCAACGAGGTAGCCTTCGTCGCCATGCTGAAAGCCGGAATGGACACGGGTGCCTACGGTGCAGTAGCCGCTTTCGGTGCCAGCTTCCTGTTCGCCCGCATCATTGAGGGATCCCTGGTGGGGATCCTGGATATCGGCGGTGCCATCCAGACCGGGGTCGGCCTCGGAGTGCCAGCCCTGCTGCTGGGAGCCGGCATCGTCTATCCGGTGGAAAACTTCGGCGCCTCGCTGGCAACCGGCATGGGGATTGGTCTGGCCATCGGCTACGTCATCATTCTGGCGCGCAAGTTCACCATCAACCAGAGCAACTCCACTTACGGTGCTGACGTGATGATGGGCGCAGGCAACAGCTCTGGCCGCTTCCTCGGCCCCCTCATCATCCTCTCCGCCATGGGCGCTTCCATCCCCATCGGTATCGGTTCCCTGCTGGGTGCACTGCTTTTCTACGTGTGGGGCAAGCCCATCACCGGCGGTGCCATCCTGGGAGCCATGCTGCTGGGCACCTTCTTCCCGGTCGCCCTTGTGTAAGTACCAGCCGCCCTGCGGGGCGGCTCGCCAGAGGTCATCTGCATGTACGACATCATCATCAAAGCGGGGCGCCAGGGAGATGGCCAGCTCGTCGATATCGCCATCAGGGAGGGCAAAATCGCCGCCATCGGCTCCCTGCCGGAGATGGCAACGGCGCGGCAGACACTGGATCTCAGCGGCCGGGTGCATGTGAGCGCTGGCTGGATCGATGGCCACACCCACTGCTACCCCGCCTCCCCCATCTATCACGATGAGCCGGACAAGGTGGGCGTAGAGTCCGGCGTCACCACCGTCATCGACGCCGGCAGTACCGGTGCCGACGATGTGGATGACTTCCAGCAGATCGCTGCGGGCTGCAAGACCCGGGTGCATGCCCTGCTCAACATCTCCCGCATCGGTCTGCTGCGCCAGAACGAGCTGGCGGATAGCCGGGACCTCGATATGGATCTCGCCTCGGCAGCCATTCGCCGCCACCCCGACTTTATTGTCGGCATCAAGGCGCGGATGAGCGGCAGCGTGGTCGGAGAAAACGGTCTACAACCGCTGCGCATGGCCAAGGCGCTGCAACAGACCCACGGCCAGCTACCGCTGATGGTGCACGTGGGTAACACACCGCCGGATCTGGACGAGATCGTCGCCCTGCTGGGGGATGGCGATCTGCTGACCCACTGCTTCAACGGCAAACCGAACCGCATCCTGACTCCGGCTGGCGAGCTGCGGGTCGCGGTGCGCGAGGCGATGAAACGGGGCCTGTTGCTCGACATCGGCCACGGCGGCGCCAGCTTCAGCTTCGAGGTGGCGGAGCTGGCTATCCGACAGGGGATCCTGCCCCGCACCATCAGCTCCGACATCTACTGCAAGAACCGCATCAAGGGGCCGGTCTACAGTCTGGCTCACGTGATGTCGAAGTTTCTCGCCATCGGCATGATGCTGGAACAGGTGCTCGCCTGCGTCACCCATCAGGCCGCTGATGCCCTGCGCCTTTCCGGCAAGGGGCGGCTCGAGGTGGGAGCCGATGCCGATCTGACCCTGTTCGAGGTCACCAGCGGCCCGACCCTGTTTATGGATACCGAAGCCCAGTCCCGCAGCGGTGACCAACAACTGCAGCCTCTCGCCGCCCTGGTCGGTGGCGAACTGGTTCTGACTCACTATGGGAAATCACACCATGCCTTCTGTTTATGAGAAATATCAGCTCAAACCTGTGATCAACGCCTCCGGGCGCATGACCATTCTCGGCGTCTCCACCCCCGAGCAGGAGGTGGTCGATGCGGTCAATTTTGGCCTGGGCCACTACTTCGAGGTCAAGGATCTGGTCAACAAGACCGGCGCCTATCTGGCTGGTTTACTGGATGTGGAAGATGCTGTGGTGGTCTCCTGTGCCAGCGCTGGCATCGCCCAGTCAGTCGCCGCCATGATAGTGCGTGGCGATCCCTATCGTCTTGAGCACCTGCATGCCAATCACCATGAGGTGCCGAGTGAAATCGTGCTGCCCAAGGGGCATAACGTCAACTTCGGCGCCCCGGTCGGTACCATGGTCAATCTGGGTGGCGGCAAAGTAGTGGAAGCCGGTTACGCCAACGAGTGCTCCCCTTCCCAGCTGGCCGCTGCCATCAATGCCAACACAGCTGCCATCCTCTACATCAAATCCCACCACTGCGTACAGAAGAGCATTCTGTCGGTGGCAGAGGCCGCCGAGGTCGCCAAGACCCACGGGCTCCCGCTCATCGTCGATGCGGCTGCCGAAGAGGATCTGCGCCTCTACTACAACCAGGGTGCGGACTTGGTCATCTACAGCGGTGCCAAGGCCATTGAAGGGCCCACCAGCGGGCTGGTGCTCGGCAAGCGTCAGTACGTGGAGTGGGTCAAACAGCAGGCCAATGGCATCGGTCGCGCCATGAAGGTGGGCAAGGAGGGTATCCTAGGCCTGACCCACGCCATCGAGCGCTATCTGGCCAAAGAGAAAGAGAGCGGCGCCGCCATGGTCGCCAAGATGGGCCCCTTCATCGAGCGCCTCAACCAGCTGCCCGGCGTCACCGCCAAGGTGGCATGGGACAGCGCAGGACGCGACATCGCCCGCACCGATATCGCTTTTGACCACCAAAAGATCTGCATGACCACAGTGCAGGTCGTCAGCCGTCTGCAACAGGGCACGCCTGCCATCTACTGCCGCGGCTACAAGGCCAACGAGGGGCACATCGAGATCGATGTGCGCAGCGTCACCGTGCCCCAGCTCGACCAAATCCACTCCGCCATTGCCAACCTCGTTCAGGAGAATCGCTGATGTCCCTTACCCCCAACTACTACCGTGATCGGGTCTGTCTCAACGTGCTGGCAGGTTCCAAGGAGAATGCCGTCGAGGTGTACGACGCAGCCGAAGGCCACGTGCTGGTCGGCGTGCTCTCCAAAAACTACCCGGATATTCCCTCCGCAGTTGCCGATATGAAGGAATACGCCAAGCTTATCGATAACGCCCTCTCCGTCGGTCTGGGGGCCGGTGATCCGCGTCAATCCGCCATGGTGGCCGAACTGGCCTGCCAGCTGCAGCCCCAGCACGTCAATCAGGTGTTCACCGGTGTCGGCGCCAGCCGGGCGCTGCTCGGCCAATCACAAACGCTGGTGAATGGGTTGATCTCCCCTACCGGCAGGCCGGGCATGGTGAAGATCTCCACCGGTCCACTCAGCGCCGGGCAGTCGGATGGCATCGTCCCCATCGATACCGCCATTGCCTTGCTCAAGGACATGGGCGGCAGCTCGGTCAAGTTCTTCCCCATGGGCGGGCTGGCCTGCCGCGACGAGTATCAGGCGGTGGCCGAGGCTTGTGCCCGCCACGGCTTCTGGCTGGAGCCCACCGGCGGTATCGATCTGGACAACTTTGAAGAGATTGTACGAATCGCGCTGGATGCCGGGGTCGAGAAGGTGATCCCCCACGTCTACAGCTCCATCATCGACAGCGCGAGCGGGCACACTCGCCCCGAGGATGTTCGCACTCTGCTGGCCATAGTGAAACGACTGTTGGACTGATGGCAGTCACGGGCGCCGGTTTAATCACTGACCGGTGCCTGGCTTGTTGATGACCCACTTGTTAACATCGACCCTTTATCTCGCAACAGGAGTCTTGCATACCCCCTATGATCAAGCTGCCACACCCCAGGCTCCATCAACTGCTGATCCAGCTCCACGCCGAACCGCTGCCACAGGAGGAGCTGGCTCGCCGCCTCAATGTCTCCACCCGCACGGTGCGCACCGATGTGGCGACCCTCAACGAACTGATTGCCACCCACGGCGCTCACCTGATCCACCAGCGTGGCAGCGGCTACCAGCTGAAAATCTACAATCAGGGACTGTTCGAGGCTCTGCTGGCGGCCCAGGGTCAGGATAGCGGCCTGCCACGCACCAGCCGGGAGCGGGTGCTGCACCTTCAGATCCTGCTATTGACGGCAGAGCAGGGGATCAAGCTCGATGAGCTGGCTGATACCTGGTATCTGAGCCGGGCGGCACTGCAAGGGGATATGGCGGAAGTCCGTGAGCAACTCAGCCACTTCAGGCTCAGCGTCGAGAGCAAACCCCGCCTGGGGATGCGCATTCAGGGGGAGGAGACGGCGATCCGAGCCTGTCTGACCCAACTGCTCTATCAGGAGTTGCTGCACAACAACCAGTTGCAAACCCTGTTGCCCAACCTTTGCCCCAGCAAGACGATGGAGGTAGTGGGCAATCACATCCATGCCCAGCTTGCCCGACATCAGCTGCGTCTCGCTGACGAGAGCCTGCAGCAGCTCACCATCTACTGCGCCGTTGCCCTGCTGCGTCAGGCATCCGGTCACGAGTTGCGCCACTTCGCCAGCGAGGATCTGACTCTGCCGCTGCTGGCAGTATCTCGCGATATATATGCGGTATTGCCAACCCTGACGCCCCCCGTAGAGGACGAGATCGCCGGTCTCGCCATCCAGATCCAGGCGCGCCTGATTGCCGATACTCCCCAGCTCAGCCCGGCGATGGCCGCCGAGAGCGAACAGCTGGTGGAGCATCTGCTGACCTACATTCATCAACACTACCCTTACGACCTACGAGGCGACCAACAGCTGCGAGCCGACCTGCAAACCCATATCAGCGCCATGCTGCTACGGGTCAAATACCAGATTGGCAACCACAACCCGCTGGCCGATCACATCAAGCAGTACTACCCCCTCGCCTACGACATCACGCTGGCGGCCATTTCGGAGTGGATCAAGCAGACCCCCTACCGACTGACCCACCACGAGATCGGCTATCTGGTGATCCATATCGGGGTCGGGCTGGAGCGCCATTACGATATCGGCTATACCCGCCGCCCGCAGGCGCTATTGCTTTGCGATGCGGGCAACGCCACCTTCCGGGTGCTGGAAGCACGTATCAAGCGGGAGTATCCCCAGTTGCAGCTGACCACGCTTGAATCGGTGCGGGATTACGAAGGACTGGCGCAGATCGCGCAGGACTTTGTCATCAGTACCGTCAAGGTGAACGAAAAAAACGCCCCCGTGGTACTCGTTGCCCCCTTCCCGACCCAATACCAGCTGGAGCAGCTTGGCAAGCTGGTGCTGATCGACCGCACCCGCCCCTACATGCTCGACAAATATTTCGATGCCGACCACTTCATGGTGGTCAAAGAACCCCTTACCCAGGCCGAACTGTTTGCCCGTATCTGTGATCAGCTGGAGGCGGAAGATCTGGTGGAGAGCGGCTTCAGAGCCTCACTGCAGGAGCGGGAGCGGATCGTATCCACCATGCTGGGAGAAGGGATCGCCCTGCCCCACTCCCTCGGTCTGCTGGCGCGCCGCACTCTGGTTTACACCGTACAGGCCCCGCAGGGGATCGACTGGGGCAACGGAGAAATCGCGACGCTCATCTTCGTGCTGGCCATCAGCAAGGCCGACTACGAGGAGGCGATGGGTCTCTACGACCTGTTTCTGGCACTGATGAACGAAAAAGCCAGCAGGAATTTGCTGGCTTGTCGCGATTTTGCCAGCTTCAAAGCGCTGGCGCGTACCGGTTCATAACATAAAACGAGGAGTGACTACTCCTCATTGAAGCCGGAGGTGAACAGCTCCACCACGGCGGCCAGGGCCTCGACCTCTTCGGGACCCTCAACCTGTACTTCCACCTGCCGCCCTTGCGCGGAATCCAGCATCAGCAGGCCGATGATACTGTCAGCATCGGCCTCCACACCATCTTCATTGCGCAGCAGCACGTGGGCATCGAAACCCTGCACCAGCTCGAACAGCATCATGGCTGGTCTGGCATGAATACCCAGCTTGTTTTTCACTTCAACCGAGGCGGAAACAGTCATCGGGTCGTCCTATTGGTCCGTCAGGATTGGGGGGCACTCTTGTCGAGAGTGCGGTGGCGGATCTGCACGTTCTTGCCAAGCAAACGGAATGCACTCGCAAGCCGCTCTGCAATAAAGACCGAGCGGTGCTGACCGCCGGTGCAACCGATGCCGACCGTGAGGTAGCTGCGATTGTTACGCTCCAGATGGGGCAACCATGTCACCAGCATGTTTTCGATCTGCTGGGTAAACAGCATCACATCGGCCTGCGCCGAGAGGTAGTTGGCAACCGGCTCATCCTTGCCGGTGAACGGCTTGAGCTCGGGGATCCAGTGCGGGTTAGGCAGGAAGCGGGCATCGAACACGAAGTCGGCATCCTTGGGAATGCCGTACTTGAAGCCGAACGACTCGAACACCAGCACCAGCTCGTTCTCTTTCTTGCCGAGTACCCGGGTCTTGATGAGCTCGCTCAGGTCGTGAATGCTGAGGGAGGTGGTGTCGATGCGCAGGTCAGCGGTCGAGGAGATGGGCGCCAGCAGGTGGGTCTCCTCCCGAATCGCCTCATCCAGCGACAGCTTGTTGCGTGAGAGGGGGTGCAAACGGCGGCTCTCGCCATAGCGCTTGAGCAGGGTGCCGTTGTCGGCGTCGAAGAAGAAGCTGGAGAACTCTACCCGCCCCTCATTGCGCACCTGTGCCAGCAGATTTTCCAGTTTCTCAGGATCGCTCGGCAGGTTGCGCACATCGATGCTGACCGCCAGCTTGTCGTACTGGCTCTCCACCGAGACAATAAGCTGGGGCAGCAGATTGACCGGCAGGTTGTCCACACAGTAGTAACCCAGATCTTCCAGCACTCGCAGGGCTACCGTTTTACCGGAGCCCGAACGTCCACTTACCACGATTAACTGCATCTTGTTCCCTCACGCCAAAACGGGTGTCTCATCCTTGGCCTGCTGTCAGGCCGAGGTCATGATCTGATAGAGCTCTTCGTCGCTGGTTGCCTGACGCAACTGGCGACAAACCGCCTTGTCACCCAGCTTGGAAGCCATCAGAGAAAGGGTCTTGAGATGCTGCTTGCACTCGCTTTCCGGCACCAGCAAGGCAAACAGCAGGTCAACCGGTTGATTGTCGATGGAGTCGAAAGGAATAGGGTCGGCAAAGGTCATCAGGATCGCGGTTGGCGGGAATTCATCGTCAATGCGACCGTGGGGGATCGCAATACCGGCACCGATCCCGGTACTACCCATTTTTTCGCGGGCCAGCAAGCATTCAAACAGCGCCTGACGGGAGGTGCCAAGGCGTTCGGCGGCCAGCTCGCTGATGATTTCGAGGGCGCGTTTCTTGCTGGTACAAGGGACTGCACTCTTGGTGCAGTCCCGACTCAGTATGTGTTCAAGTTGCATGGTTATTTTTTATTTAACTTATCTTTGTGCTTGATGATCTGCCTGTCCAGCTTGTCGAGCAAGGTGTCTATCGCAGCATACATATCGGCATGTTCAGAGTTGGCAAACACTTCGCCACCGCTGACGTGCAATTTGGCTTCCGCTATCTGGTTCAGTTTTTCCACGCTAAGCACCACATGAACATTGTTGATGTGGTCGAAGTGACGCTCGAGTTTGGCAAATTTGTTATTCACATAATCACGTAGAGCTTCGGTGATCTCGACATGGTGTCCGGTCAGGTTAATTTGCATAACATCATCCTTTTGTTTGCCTAAACCAGGCGTTTGCGCTGATTGGAAGGTGGGATAAACAAGGATTCGCGATACTTAGCGATCGTGCGTCTCGCCACCATAATACCCTGTTCGGCCAGCAAATCCGCGATCTTGCTATCACTTAACGGCTTGGCAGGATTCTCTGCCGTGACCAGCTTCTTGATGAGCGCGCGAATTGCGGTCGATGAGCACTCTCCTCCTCCTTCGGTGTTCACATGGCTGGAGAAAAAAAACTTCAATTCGAAGATACCACGGGGGGTATGCATGTACTTCTGGGTCGTCACCCGGGAGATGGTCGACTCATGCATCTCTACCGCTTCGGCGATGTCATTGAGCACCATCGGCTTCATCGCCTCTTCACCATACTCGAAAAAGCCCTGTTGCTGCTCGACAATGCAACTGGCCACTTTCAGCAGGGTGTCATTGCGACTTTCCAGGCTCTTGATGAACCACTTGGCTTCCTGCAAATGGGAGCGAATAAACTGGGTGTCGGTGCTGCTGCGGGCGTTACGTGCCATGGCGGCATAGGTCTCGTTGACCCGGATGCGGGGGGCGGAGTCGGGATTGAGCTCGACCACCCACTTGCTGCCCTTCTTGACCACGGAGACGTCGGGGATCACGTACTGGGAATCGCTCTGGATGATGCCGTTACCGGGACGCGGCTCCAGCAGCTGGATCAGATCCAGCACCTCCTTGAGGTCGCTCTCTTTGAGTTTTGTCTTGCGGGCGAGGGTGCGGTAATCCCGGTTGCCGAGCAGCTCCATGTGCTCGAGGATCACCTCCTTGGCCTCGTTGAGCCAGGGGGTCTGCGGGTCATACTGATCCAGCTGGATCAGCAAACACTCCTGCACAGAACGTGCAGCAATGCCGACCGGATCGAAGTGCTGCACCCGCTTGAGTACCGCCTCGACCTCATCGAGTTCCACCTCTACGTCATCGCTGGTGACGGCAGCCTGAATATCCTCCAGCGCAACGGTCAGATAACCGGATTCGTCGATGGCATCGATGATGGCGAGCGCGATGGCGGCATCCACATCGCTGAAAGGTGTGAGCCGCATCTGCCACAGCAGATAATCCTGCAGGTTTTCGGTAGTTTCACCCTGATAGACGCTATCTTCCCCATCGTGGATGGGGCCCGCACTTTGGGCAGTGCCGGCAGAGTAAACCTCGTCCCAGGTGGTATCCACCGGTAACTCGTCCGGCATCTGCTCCTGAGCCATGGCATCGCTGGAATCCAGCTGGCTGGCATCGACCGGCGCTTCCGGACTGGTCTCTTGCGCCTCGCTCTCTTCCTGCTCCAGCAGAGGGTTGTTTTCGAGCGCTTGCTGAATTTCCTGCTGAAGTTCCAGAGTGGAGAGCTGGAGCAGACGAATCGCTTGTTGTAATTGCGGCGTCATGGTCAGGGACTGACCGAGACGCAACTGTAATGTCGGCTTCATCTACGTCGGGATATCCTTATGTTCAGCGAGGCACTCGTCAAAGGAAATGAAGGCATGCCCCCTTACTATAGACTGAATTGATCGCCCAAATAGACGCGCTTGACCTGCTCATCGGCAAGGATGTCAGCCGGTGCACCTTCGGCAATCATCTTGCCGTGGCTGACGATATAGGCCTTCTCACATACGTCCAGAGTCTCTCTGACGTTGTGGTCGGTAATCAAGACGCCAAGGCCTCTATCTTTCAGATGCTGAATGATCTTCTTGATGTCTATCACAGAAATCGGGTCAACCCCTGCAAAGGGTTCATCCAGCAGAATAAAACGCGGCTCGGCCGCCAGCGCACGGGCGATCTCGACCCGACGGCGTTCACCGCCGGAGAGGCTCTGACCCAGGTTGTCGCGAATGTGGGTGATATTGAACTCTTCCAGCAGTTGCTGAACCTTGTCCTCACGCTCCTCACGACTCAACCCCTTGCGGGTCTGCATCACGCCCATCAGGTTGTCGAACACCGACAGGCGACGGAAGATGGAGGCCTCCTGCGGCAGGTAACCGATGCCATTGCGCGCCCGCACATGCATGGGCTGCAGGCTGATGTCCTGATCGTCGATGGTGATGAGACCGGCATCGCGCTGCACCAGCCCCACGATCATGTAGAAGGAGGTGGTCTTGCCCGCCCCGTTGGGGCCGAGCAGGCCGACAATCTGGCCGGTGCCTACTTCAAGACTGACGTCACTCACCACCATGCGGCGCTTGTAGCTCTTCTGCAGGCCCACTGCTTTTAACACTGCCATGGCTTATTTTCCCTGCTTCTTCTGGTCGGCGGGCTTGTCGAAATTCTCTACCTGATCCGGCAGGAACACGGTTTTGACCCGCTGGCTCGGGCTCTTGCTCTCGGCAATCATCTTCTGTTTGACGATGTCGTAGCGGATCAGATCGCCATTGACCTGGCTATCTTCCTGCTTGAGCTGACCGTTGCCGGTGATGGTCACCAGCCGGTTCTTCAGCTCGTAGCGGATAGTGTTGCCGTGGGCATTGACCGGCTTGCCGTTATCCAGGATCTGGAAGAAGGTGGCGGGCTTGCCGTAGGCAGTCATCACCTCGGCCCCTTTCTCGCCGGAACGGGTCACTACCACCTTGTCAGCTTTGATCCGGATGGTGCCCTGATTGATGGTCACATCCTCTTCGAAGGTGATGCGGTTGTCCTGCATCTCGGCCACCTGTTTGACGGCATCGACGTAGACCTTCTCGGCAAAGTCGGACTCTTTGGCGGTCACCGCACCACACAACAACAGGGCTGCGAGGGCCAGATTAGCGTTTTTCATTGAAATAGATGGCATGGCCTTGATCCAGTAACTCAAAATATTTGCGGTCCAGATGGCCCTTGAGGCCAACCCCTTGGGTCTGGAAATCCCGACCCAGAATGTTCACTTCCCGGTTGCTGCGCACATCCTGTGTCACCAGATCCAGCTCCATATAAGGGGTATCCAGTGTGGAGATAAAGGAGGTGGGCAGCAGACCATCCAGATGCACCTTGTCCCGCAGGATGACGTTGTCGCCGGTGTTGAGCACGCCGGTTTCGGCGGTCACCTTCCACTCGGCAGCACCCTGAGCGTCATACATGTAGACCACCGGCTTGTCGAAGGTGGCCTGCTCGAGGATTTGATAATACTCGGCGTAGGTCGACTCCAGCCGCTCGGTGCGCTTGCCGTTGATATCAAAACGGGTGGTCACCAGATCTTTGGCGACAAAATCCGGCTGATAGTTTTCGATTTTGACGGCGCTCTCAGGCACCAGCTCAACCTTGCCCAGCTGCCAGGCAACCAGTGCAACCAGAAACAGCAGGGCAAACAACAGGGTCTGTCTGCTCATACCGAGGCCTCGGGCTGATAATCGTCATGGCCCTGCGCCTGCAAAATGAGGTCACACACCTCACGCACCGCGCCCATGCCACCGCCAAGCCGGGTCACCATATCGGCACGGCTCAGCACCAGCGGATGGGCATCGGCCACCGCGATACCCAAGCCGCAGGCGGCCATCACCGGCAGATCGATGGTGTCATCGCCCATATAGGCAGCCTGCTCCGGGCTCAGCCCCAGCTTGGCCAGCAGCGCTTCGAAGTGAGGCAGCTTTTTATCAGCCCCCTGCACCACATGAGCCACACCCAGGCTTTTCATCCGATCGCTGACGATACGGGAGTTGCGCCCTGTGATGATGGCGATCTCGATCCCGGCATTGAGCAGCGCTCGCATGCCCGCACCATCGCGGGTACAGAAGGTTTTCAGCTCTTCGCCGTTGTTTCCCATGTAGATGAGGCCGTTGGAGAGCACCCCGTCCACATCGCACACCAGCAGGCGGATTTGCGCCGCCTTGTCGAACTGGCTGCGCGTCACCGGACCATAGAGGGTCGGTACGTTTTGCATCAAATTACTCCGGCTTTCAGCAGGTCGTGCATGTTGAAGGCGCCGAGCGGGCGTTTCTCTTCATCCACGACCAGTAATCCGTTGATTTTTCTCGTTTCCATCAGCTTGACGGCTTCCGCAGCCATCATCTCTGGACCTACGGTAACACAGTTGGCCGTCATCACACGGCTGATGGGGGTGTGATGGATATCGATCTGCTGGTCGAGAATGCGGCGCAGGTCGCCGTCGGTAAAGAGCCCGGCCAGCAGGCCATTGCCATCGACCACCGCCGTCATACCAAGCCCCTTGCGGCTCACTTCCAGCAGCGCCTGGCTGATGGTGGCATCTATCCCCACCCGGGGCAACAGCTCACCGCTGTGCATCAGATCGCCGACCCGCAGCAACAGACGCTTGCCAAGGGAACCGCCCGGGTGAGAGAGGGCGAAGTCATCGGCGGTAAAACCGCGCGCTTCCAGCAGAGCCACTGCCAGGGCATCGCCCATGACTAAGGTTGCCGTGGTGCTGGAAGTGGGTGCCAGACCCAGCGGGCAGGCCTCTTTCTCTACCTTGATGCACAGATGCACGTTGGCCTCTTTGGCCATGGTGGAGGCGGGATTGCCGGTCATGCAGATGAGCGGAATGCCGCGGCGCTTGAGTACCGGCAGCAGGGCCAGGATTTCGTCACTCTCGCCGGAGTTGGAGATGGCGATGATAAGGTCGCCGCTGGAGATCATCCCCAGATCACCGTGACTCGCTTCTCCCGGATGAAGGAAGAAGGCCGGTGTGCCGGTGCTGGCGAGGGTGGCGGCGATCTTGCTGCCGATATGGCCCGATTTGCCCATGCCGGTGACCACTATCTTGCCACCGCAGCGCAGTACCATTTCGCACGCCTTGTCGAAGGCGTCATTCAGATACTGATAGAGTCCATCAATGGCTTGCTTTTCTGTGTCCAGCACCGCGCGGGCACTGCGACGAAAATCGAACAGTTCAGACACTTTCTCAGGCTTTACAGACATAAAGACACAGCTCCGGGCCGAAATTAGCTGCGGGATTATAAAAAAGTCTGCCCGGATAAGCGAATCGGATGGCAAGTCCCGCTCTCGATGACGCACTTTGTTACAGAAAACTGTCGTGCAAATGGGCTTGCAGCCTGTTCAATAGTTGTTCCTTGCTGTTGCTTAGACCTAGACTACCCCATAAAATTCGCACCTCATTTACACCGGATGGACAATTGTTTGAACAATGACCTGATCACCATCTCCGACCTGACCTTCAGTCACGGAGATCGGCTGTTGTATGACGGGATCAACCTGACCATTCCTCGTGGCAAGGTAACCGCCGTCATGGGCCCGAGCGGCATCGGTAAAACCACCCTGCTGCGGCTGATCGGTGGCCAGCTCAAGCCGGAGTCCGGTCACATTCTGTTTGACGGGGAAGATATCCCCACCCTCTCCCGATCGCGCCTCTATGAAGTGCGCAAGCGGATGAGCATGCTGTTCCAGAGCGGCGCCCTGTTTACCGGCATGACGGTCTACGACAACGTGGCCTTCCCGCTGCGGGAACACTCCGGCCTGTCGGAGGAGCTGATCCACACCATCGTCATGATGAAGCTGCAGGCGGTGGGCTTGCGCGGCGCAGCAAAACTGATGCCCTCCGAGCTCTCCGGCGGCATGGCGCGCCGGGCGGCGCTGGCACGGGCCATCGCCCTTGACCCCGACCTCATCATGTATGACGAGCCGTTCGTCGGGCAGGATCCCATCACCATGGCGGTGCTGGTCAAGCTGATCAAGGAGCTGAACGATGCCCTCGGCATCACCTCCGTCATCGTCACCCACGATGTGAAAGAGGTGCTGAGCATCGCCGATTACGCCTACATCATCGCCAATCGCAAGGTGGTGGCGCACGGCACACCGGATCAGCTGCGCGAGGAGCACAATCCCGAAGTCGAGCAGTTCCTCAAAGGATTGCCCGATGGTCCTGTTCCGTTTCATTTTCCGGCAGGCGATCTGCTACAGGATCTCTGATGTTGATAAGTCAAATAAGCAAGCTGGGGCGGGTCGGGGTGCGGTTTATCAGCTCCGTCGGTCGCGCCACCATCATGTTGTTCCATGCGCTGGCGGGCAAACCCGAGCCGCGCAAGCACTTCCCGCTGCTTGTCCAGCAGCTCTATGTGGTGGGTGTGCAGTCGGTGGCCATCATTCTGGTCTCAGGCCTGTTCATCGGCATGGTGCTCTCGCTGCAGGGTTACAACGTATTGAAGGATTTCGGCGCCGAGCAGAGTCTGGGACCGCTGGTCTCCCTCTCCCTGCTGCGGGAGCTGGGTCCTGTGGTCACGGCGCTGCTGTTTGCCGGCCGTGCCGGTTCGGCCCTGACCGCTGAAATTGGCCTGATGAAGGCCACCGAGCAGCTTTCAAGCCTCGAGATGATGGCGGTCGACCCGCTGCGCCGGGTGGTCGCCCCCCGCTTCTGGGCTGGCGTCATCAGCATGCCGCTGCTGGCCTTTATGTTCAGCCTGATCGGCATCTTCGGCGGCAAGCTGGTCGGCGTGGACTGGCTCGGCGTGGACGAAGGGGGCTTCTGGTCTGCCATGCAGGCCTCCGTCGACTGGCATGAAGACATCATGCAGGGCGCCATCAAGAGCCTGATTTTCGCCCTGGTGGTCACCTGGATTGCGCTCTTTAACGGCTATGATGCCAAGCCGACCTCGGCCGGGATCAGTCAGGCCACGACCCGAACTGTGGTCCACTCATCCCTCGCCGTGCTCGGCCTGGATTTTATACTCACTGCAGTCATGTTTGGATAAGGTAAAGATGAAGTTCAGCAAAGTAGAATTCCTGGTCGGCACCTTCATGCTGGCTGGCATCGGTGCCATTCTGGCACTGGCCCTGCAAGTGGCCGGTTTGAGCTTCAAACCGGAAGGAGAAACCTATACCCTGCGCGCGCATTTCGATAATATCGGCGGCCTGAAAGTCCGTTCGCCGGTCAAGGTCGGCGGCGTGGTGGTCGGTCGGGTCAGCGACATCGTACTGGACCCGAAAACCCAGGTGCCCGAAGTGACCCTGATGATGCAAAAGAGCGCTGGCGAGTTCGCCGATACCAGCTCCCTCTCCATCCTCACCTCCGGTCTGCTCGGCGAGCAGTACATCGGTCTGGCCCCCGGCTTCAGCGATGAGGAGATGGGCACCGAGATGCTCAAGGATGGCGACCTGATTGAAGACACCAAATCCGCCATCGTGCTGGAAGATCTGATTGGCAAGTTCCTCTACAGCCAATCCTCCGACAGCAAATCAGACAGCAAGAAGGAGTAATCATGTTCAAGAAAATCGCCCTGCTGCTGGGTCTGATGACCAGCATGCTCTTTTCCCTGTCTGCCCAGGCCGCAGTCGATGCCACCGACCCCAACGCGCTGGTGGATCAGGCTGCCAAGCAGACCTTTGCCCGCCTGAAAGCCGATCAGGCCCAAGTGAAGAGCAATCCGGATCACCTGCGGGTGATCATCCGCGAAGAGCTGCTGCCCTATGTGGACAACCGCTTCGCCGCCTACAAGGTGCTTGGCAACCAGATTAAAGAGACTACCGAAGCGCAGCGCAATGCCTTCGTCGAGGTGTTCACCGAGTACATGGTGAGCTCCTACGCCGATGCGCTGGCCCATTTTGACAAGCAGACCGTCAAGGTCGAGCCGGGCAAAGCCCCCAGCGGCAACATCACCGCCGTCAACGTCAGCGTGAAAGAGGCCGGCAAGCCGGACATCTTCCTCGAGTTCAAACTGCGCAAGAACAACAAGACCGGCGAGTGGAAAGCCTTTGATATGGTGGCCGAGGGGATCAGCCTGCTCTCCGCCAAACAGAGCGAGCTGGGCGGCCTCATTCGCCAGAACGGCATTGATGCGGTGATCGCCCAGTTGCGCGAACACAACGCCAAGCCGCTGGTACTCAAACCATGACCCTCAGCGGTGAGCTGCAGGCGCCACAGGTCAATGACCTGTGGCAACGCCGCGCCGAATGGTGGCAGGACGACCAGCTCGAGCTCGGCGGCGTCACCACCCTCGACTCTGCCGGACTGGCCCTGCTGGTCAAATGGGCCAAAGCCGTATTAGCGCGAGGCGCCACACCGCAACTGGTGGGCGCCTCCAGTGATTTCTATACCCTGGCCAACCTCTACGGGGTGGCCGGGCTGTTTCAGTCAACCCCGCTCACAACTGAGGACGCATAATGCAAGTCTCTGAAATTGAAGCGATACTCCTTGAGGCTCTGCCATTGTCCGAAGTCCATGTCAAAGGGGACGGTAGTCACTACCAAGTGATCGCCGTCGGTGACATGTTTGACGGCATGAGCCGGGTCAAGAAGCAGCAGGCCATCTATGCCCCGCTGATGGACAAGATCGCCAGCAACGCCATTCACGCCCTCTCCATCAAGGCGTTCACCGACGCCGAGTGGAAACGCGAACGTAAATTCCTATTGCCCTCCTGATTTGGTAACGAAGTAAAAATGGACAAATTCAAAATCGATGGTCGTTGTACTCTCAACGGCGAAGTGACCATCTCCGGCGCCAAAAACGCCGCGCTGCCGATCCTGTTCGCAACCCTGCTCTGTGATGAAGAGGTTCACCTCTCCAACGTGCCGCGCCTGAAAGATGTGGGCACCACCATCAAGCTGCTGGAAATGCTGGGCGCGACCACCAAGGTCAACGGCAACGTCACAGTGCTGACCGGTGCGGTGAACAACCACGTCGCCCCCTACGAGCTGGTGAAAACCATGCGCGCCTCCATTCTGGCGCTGGGCCCGCTGGCCGCCCGTTTCGGTGCTGCTGATGTCTCCCTGCCCGGCGGCTGCGCCATCGGTGCCCGTCCGGTCAACCTGCACGTCCACGGCCTGGAGCTGATGGGTGCCAAGATCACCATCGAAGATGGTTACATCAAGGCCCGTGTCGATGGCCGCCTGAAAGGCGCCCACATCTTGATGGATATGGTCTCCGTGACCGGCACCGAAAACCTGATGATGGCCGCCACCCTGGCTGATGGCCGCACTGTGATCGAAAACGCCGCGCGCGAGCCGGAAGTAGTCGATCTGGCCAACTTCCTCAATACTCTGGGCGCCAAGATCCAGGGCGCGGGCACCGATACCCTGACCATCGACGGTGTCGAGCGTCTGCACGGCGGCAACTACAGCGTGCAGCCTGACCGCATCGAAACCGGGACCTTCCTGGTGGGCGCAGCGGTCACCGGCGGCAAGATCACCTGCCGCAAGACCGACCCGACCCTGCTGGAAGCGGTACTGGTCAAGCTGGAAGAGGCTGGCGCCCTGATTGAGAAGGGTCAAGACTGGATCACCCTCGACATGACTGGCCGCACGCTCAAGCCGGTCACCATCAAGACTGCCCCCTACCCGGCCTTCCCGACCGACATGCAGGCACAGTTCACCGTGCTGAACGCCGTCGCCAAAGGCACCGGCATGGTCACCGAGACCATCTTCGAGAACCGCTTCATGCACGTTCCCGAGCTGGTACGGATGGGCGCAGACATCGAACTGCAGGGCAACGTAGCCATCTGCCGTGACACCGAGCAACTCAAGGGTGCTCAGGTGATGGCGACCGATCTGCGCGCCTCCGCCAGTCTGGTACTGGCCGGCTTCGTGGCCGAAGGCTCCACCATCGTCGACCGTATCTATCACATCGACCGTGGCTACGAAGATATCGAGCAGAAGCTGCAGGGTCTGGGTGGCCGCATCGAGCGTATCAAGGGCTGATAGCCCCCTGATCGCTGGCCGATAAAAAGGCCCCCTCGCGTTGGCGAGGGGGCCTTTTTCATGGTTTCGGTTCTGTTGAAACCGGGATCAATGACCCGCCAGCTTCATATTTTCAACCAGCACCGAGCCAGTCTTGAGACTGGATCGTTCATCCTCGTCACGACCCACCGCCACGATATGGCTGAACATCTCGGCCAGATTGCCGGCGATGGTGATCTCCTCGACCGGATAGGCTATTTCGCCATTCTCGACCCAGAAACCGGCAGCGCCGCGGGAGTAGTCACCATTGACGATATTGACCCCCTGCCCCATCAACTCGGTCACCAGCAGACCGGTGCCCATCTCTTTCAGCATGCCTTGAAAATCCTGGCCAGTATTGGAGACCTGCCAGTTGTGAATACCACCGGCATGACCGGTGGTGGTCAAGCCCAGCTTGCGGGCGGAGTAGGAGGTGAGCAGCCAGCTCATCAGCTCGCCATTTCGGATGATATCCATGTCGCGGGTACGCACCCCTTCCCCATCGAACGGGGTACTGGCGAGCCCGCCCAGCAGGTGGGGGAACTCCTGAATAGTGAGCCACTCGGGCAGGATCTGCTTGCCCAATTTGTCGAGCAGGAAGCTCGACTTGCGATAGAGGTTGCCGCCGCTGATGGCCATCACCAGGTGGCCCCACAGGCCAGAGGCAGTGTCTGGGTGGAACAGCACAGGCGCGTGACGGGTAGAGATCTTGCGGGCGCCGAGGCGGGAGACGGTACGCTCAACGGCTTCGTCGGCAATGCGCTGCGGGCTCCAGAGTCCATCGAGGGTACGGCTGGAGGAGTAGCCGTAATCACGCTGCATGTCGCCATCCTGCTCGCCGATCAGCACACAGCTCAGAGAGTTGCGCGACGCCGCGTAGCCTTTGACGAAGCCATGGCTGTTGCCATAGACCTTGATGCCAAGATGGCTGGAGAAACCGGCACCGTCGGAGTGTTTGATGCGAGCATCGCGGCCCAGAGCGAGTCGCTCGCACTCGATGGCCAGTTCGATGCCGCGCTGGGGATCCAGTTCGATTTGGTGGCACAGTTGCAGATCGGGGGCATCCCAGGCCAGCAGCTCGGCGTCCGCCAGACCGGCGCAATCATCGGCCGAGGTGTGGCGGGCAATCTCGATGGCCGCTTCAACAGCGGCACGAATGGCGGGTTTGCTCAGATCGGTGGTCGAGGAGGATCCCTTGCAACCATCGCGATAGACGGCGATACCGAGGGCGCCATCCTTATTGAATTCAATGCTTTCCAGTTCACAACCCCGGGTGTTCACCGACAACCCGGTCTGCTTGCTGATGGAGACTTCGGCCAGCGAGGCGCCCAGTCCTTTGGCTATCTCCAGGGCTTCGGCAACCACGGCCTCGAGATGGGCTTGATCCTGGCGGATTTGGTCTTGCTGATCCATAACTCACATCTGTATGAAAGAAGGAAAGGGGGGTAAGCATATCAGACCCCTGCGCCCAGCGGGAGAAGCTGGTAACATATCCGCCAAACGTGAATGACAGGAATCAAGAGACCGATGAGTCAATATCAAGACGACAACGAGTTCGAAGACTGGGGCCCCAGCAAGAGCCAGCTCAAGCGCGATGCCGAAGCATTGCAGAAAATGGGGGAAGAGATCGTCTCCCTCAGCCACAGCGAGCTGGAAAAAATCCCGTTGGATGAAGAGCTTGCAGAAGCTGTCGAGCTGGGTCGCAAACTCAAGCCGAAGAAGGATGAGTCCTTCCGTCGCCATCTGCAGTTTATCGGCCGCCTGATGCGCAGCCGCGATATCGAGCCGATTGCCGAAGCGCTCTCCATCATCAAGAACCGTCACTCCACCGTGAATGCCCGCTTGCATCGCCTGGAGCAGTGGCGCGAGCGCCTGATCACCGAAGGTGACAGCGCCCTCAACGAACTGATGTCCCAGTTCCACGAGCTGGATCGCCAGAAGCTGCGCCAGCTGATCCGTTCCGCCAACAAGGAGCGGGAACTGAACAAGCCGCCGGTCGCCTACCGCGAGATGTACCAGTATCTGCGCGGCGAGATCGAAGACCTGCTGTGATCCCCGAAACACGCCTCCCCTTGCGGAGGCGTGCTTCTATTGATGCCTTTTTCTCTCCACATCCCCCCGCCATCCCTGCGCGTTTAATATATCCACCATTTTGCTACCCCAGCCATAACGGCCCATCTCAACAACCCTGTTAAATCGCCGCTTCAGAGCAGACCAAAACAGACGCGTTAACAATTTGGTATCATTTTGTTTGACATATTGAACGGCCTTGGCAGACTGAAGAGAGGATCCAGGCTGTCGCTGCCCAGGCTGACCAACGATTCTGCCACCCGGCCCGACGCGGGATCCCATGACCATGTCTTGAGGCATGCCCTTGCCCTGCCGGTTTGCAAGGGCCTGCCCAAGGCGCAGGATGAGACTTCAACGCCAAGGATAATCAAGGTGCCCTATGCCAAATCCCCAGCCTCCCGCCACCCGTAAACCTGTCGTGCTGATGACCATGGGTGCCCAGCCCCGCAACGGCCACGCCTATCAGGTGATGACCCACAAATACATCATGCCGCTGGTGGAGATAAGCGGCTGCGTCCCGCTGCTGGTGCCCACCTGCTGCGGCACCGCCGATCTGGAGCAGTATCTGGATCTCGCCGATGGGGTCTATCTGAGCGGCGCCGGTTCCAACATCGATCCGGCCCTCTACGGTCAGGAGAACCTCACGCCGGAAAAACAGCAGGACAGGGATCGCGATCTGTTCGATCTGCCCCTCATCAAGGGGGCGCTCGCCCGTGGCTTGCCGCTCCTCGGTATCTGCCGCGGCATGCAGGAGATCAACGTGGCGCTGGGGGGAGACATCCATCAGAAGGTCTATAACGAGCCGGGTTATGACGATCACCGGGAGGATGCCGACGATCCGGTCGACGAGCAGTATGGGCCGAGCCATCAGATCAAACTGCTGCCGGGCAGCTGGTTTGCCGAACTGATGGGGGAAGAACAGATTCCGGTCAACTCCCTGCATGGACAGGGCATCAACCGGTTGGGGAAGGGTCTGGAGCCGTTGGCCCACGCCGAAGATGGGCTGATCGAGGCGCTTCATGCTCCCGCACTGTCACCATTTTTGCTGGCAGTGCAGTGGCATCCGGAGTGGAAGGCCAATGAAAACCCCCACTCCATCAAGATCTTTCAAGCCTTTGGCGATGCCTGCCGCCAACGCTGTGCATTGATGGCTGCGAGTTAACCCCTCATCGATTCAGTCGCCAAACCCGCGCGCCTTGAGCTTGGGCAGCCCACCCCGCTCGGGGCGCAAGGTGCGGCAGATATCCATCCCCTTGAGCCCGCGCTGGATATGGTCAGGCGAATGGCCAAACACCATGCCGTTGCTGCGGTAGAGGTTGTTGTCATCCAGCTCGAACTTCTCGCCGCCAATCAGCAACTGCTCGCGGCCATTGACCGTGTCACCCCGCTTGATGGGCACCTTCATATCACTCAGCACCTCGCCGGTGGCACACCCCTCACGCCAGCGCGCCTCGCTGGAGAAGGGGGTAATGGCTATTTCACGCCAGGAGCCATCCCGGAATTCGACCCGATACTTCTCGGCCAGCAGATCGCAGCCAGCCAATGGCAACAGGGCCATCAAACAGATGATTTTCTTTGAAAATTTCACTCAATCGCACTCCTTTGCCCGGTTCTGCACAGGATAAATAAATTGCCGCCCCAACGCACCATTTCCCCGCGCCGCAGCAGCTATGCTGGAAATAAAACCACAATAAGGTGCTGCTATGGCTGGCGAAAACCTCACCGCGCTACCGACGCTGATCTGGATTGGCGAACACCCGTTCTGGACCCTGCTCACCCTCTCCCTGATGCTGATCCACTTCTGGCGCCGTCCGGGACAGCGACGGGAGCTGCTCTCCGAGCTCAGTTTCGTGATGATTAGCGCGGTGGTGATCCTGCTGATCCAGCTGGAAGGGGGCTGGTTCAAACTGCCGCTGCCCCATCAATTGCTGATCGAGATCTCCACCCTCTTGGCCGGCCTGATACTGGTCAAGATATGGGGGATCCTGCTGTTCGAGTTTCTGCTCCCCCTCTGCCATGTGCGGATCCCGCGGATCATCGCCGATATCGTCATCACCATCGGCTATATCGGCTGGGGTCTGTTTCGCCTCTACGCCTCCGGCATGGCGCTCGGGGAGATAGTCACCACCTCGGCGGTGATCACTGCGGTCATCGCCTTCGCCATGCAGGACACCCTGGGCAACCTGCTGGCCGGGGTCTCCATTCAGCTCGACAACTCCATCGCCATCGGTGACTGGCTGCAAGTCGACACCACCCAGGGCAGGGTGGTGGAGATCAACTGGCGTGCCACCACCATCGAGACCCGCAACTGGGAGACGGTCGTCATCCCCAACAGCCATCTGCTCAAACAGCGCTTCACCGTGCTTGGCCGCCGTCGCGGCGAACCGCTGCAGTGGCGGCGCTGGGTCTGGTTCGATCTGACCCTGGATACCCTGCCGACCCAGATCATCGCGCTGATCGAGAAATCCCTGCGGGAGACCAAGCTCCCCTGCGTCGCCAAGCATCCGCAACCGGACTGCCTGCTGATGAACGTCGAGGGGGGCATCGCCCGCTATGCAGTGCGCTACTGGCTCACTGACCTGGCTCGCGACGATCCGACCGACTCCATGGTGCGCAGCCTTATCGATGCCGCCCTGCGCCGCAACGATCGCCGCCTCACCCCGCCGATCTTCAACGTCTTTATGGCCAAGGAGAAGCAGCATCTGGATGCCCGCCACAAGCGCCACACCGCCGAACGAACCGATACCCTGCGCAAGCTGCCGCTGTTTGCCATGTTGCAGGAGAACGAGCTGCTCCAGCTGGCCGATCAGGTGAAGTTCGCCCCCTTCGTCAGCGGCGACATCATGCTGGAGCAGGGGGATGTCTCCAGCTGGCTGTTCGTGCTGGTCAAAGGGGAGGCCGAGATGGTGGTCAATGTCGAAGGGCGAGAGCTGAAACTCGGTACGCTCAACGCGGGAGACTTTTTTGGCGAACTGAGCCTGCTCACCGGGGAGCCCAGCTCCTTCACGGTGCGGGCGGTGGCCACCGTCGAAACCTATCGCATCAATCAGGCAATGTTTCAGGAGTTGGTGATGCAGCGCGAGTCGCTGGTCGAGCCCCTCTACCGGGTGCTGAGCGACCGCCAGCAGGAGCAGCGGGCGCTGCTGGAGCGGGAGGCGGAAGCCATGAAGCAACCACCACAACAGCTTGATCTGCTTGATAAACTGATGAAGCTGTTCGGCGGAAGATGACGTAGCATGGCATCGTATTGAGGACGTGAAGAGAGAACCGCAGCCATGTTACTGACTACCCTGGCCCTTGCCGCCAGCCTGCAATTTGATTGTCCCGCCACCATCGAGACTCGCCAGCAGCTGCTGACCCCGCAGCAGGGCTGGCAGGCGTTCACCCGCAATGACGATGGTAAACCGGACGAAACCCTCAGCCATCGGCTCGATAATCTGGCCCTGTTCGACGGAGATCCTGCCGAGCTGGCCCAGCTCAAACCGGATAATGGCGACAGCGACGAGATCCACTACTGGAGCCAGCTCGATAGCAGCCTGCGCCCGCTCTATCTGGTCTGCCGCTATCAGAACAGCGCCATCACCCTGCAGCAGGCGCTGCCCGTCGGCATCAGCTACTGCCGCGTCAACCAGCGCGATCGCTACACCCTGCTCGGGCTGGTTTGTCGCAAATAGCGGGCGTAATCCCTTGCCATATATCGCTATTCGCTGACAGCCATTACCGCCTAAGCCGGGCCACCCGCCAGCGCCATCAGAGCAGCAGCTCGGCCAACTCCTCCAGTGCCGTCAGCTCCACGTCCGGCAACAGTTGCAACTGTTGCCACGGTTGCTGCCGCTCGTTGAGCCAGGCGGCGCGAAAGCCATGCAGACGGGCACCCAGTACATCCGTCTCGGGATGATCCCCCACATGGAGGATCCGCTCTGCTGGCAGCTTGAGAGCACTGCGGGTCTGCTCAAACATATCCGGTGCCGGTTTCATTCTGGCGCCCGCCCCCGCCTTGCAGACCAGCGTGAAGTAGCGATCCAGCCCTGCCTGCGCCAGATCCAGATTGCCGTTGGTGATGACCACCAGCGGGTAGCGTTCGGCCAGTCTGGCCAGCAGCTGATGAGTGGACTCGCTCACCTCGATCTTCGAGCGCTCTGCCAGAAACGCAGCAAACACCTGCTCCGCCTCGCGGCTGGCCTGCTGGTCGGCCATCCCCCCCTCGACCATAGCAGTACGGATGGTCTGCTGGCGCGCCAGGCTGACATCGTGGCGCAGCTCGGGGGAACCGTTCAGCACACTGCGCTTGAGTTCCAGCCAGCGCGGCTTGTCGAGCATGGCGGTAGCCAGATATTCGCTACGCAGATGGCTCAGCATCCACTGCTCGGCCCGCACGATGGCGGGGCCGTTGTCATAGAGGGTGTCATCGAGGTCAAACGAGATGGCAGCAACCGGCTGCCAGCGGCGATAGAAGTGCATGGACTCTCCTTTGCAACGGGGCTCAGGGCCCGTTAATCATCGTCCTGTGCATCAGGGTCACGCTTGGCCCTGGGGTGAGCGCTGTCGTAGACCTTGGCCAGATGCTGGAAGTCGAGGTGGGTATAGATCTGGGTGGTAGAGAGGTCGGCATGACCCAGCAGCTCCTGCACCGCCCGCAGATCGCCGGAGGACTCCAGCATATGGGTGGCGAAGCTGTGGCGCAGCTTGTGGGGATGAACGTGGGCGTTGAGCGCCTGCTTGTTGCCCCAGCCATCGAGGCGGGCCTGCACCGAGCGCGCCGACAGCCGCTGCTTGCGGCTGGAGACAAACAGCGCCTCGCTCTCGTCCCCGGCCAGCAGCGGGCGCACCTTGAGCCACTTCTGCAGCCACTCGACCGCCATCCGGCCGATGGGCAGCACCCGCTCCCGCGAGCCCTTGCCGGTAACCTTGAGCTGACGGTCGTCAAGCTTCAGATCCACCAGATTGATCCCCACCAGCTCGGCGAGACGCAGCCCTGAAGAGTACATCAGCTCCATGATGGCGCGATCCCGCACCGCCAGCGGATCCTGCTCGTCGGTGATGTTGAGCAGCTGGTGCATCTCGTCCACATCGAGGTTTTTCGGCAGCGGCCGCCCCTGTTTGGGGGTGACGATGCCACGGGCCGGATTGGCGGTCAGCCGCCCCTGCCGCACCTGCCAGTCGCAAAAGCTGCGCAGGGCAGAGACCTTGGTGGAAAGGGAACGAGGAGCAAGGCCCGCCTTGTGCATCCGGGTCACCAGAGTGCGCACCTGACTCGCCTCAAGCCGACCCCAGTCAGTGAGCCCCAGGGCCACCAGCTCGGCGGTCATCGCCTCCAGATGGGCTTGATAGTTATTGCGGGTATGAGGGCTGAGCTGACGCTCAACCCTCAGGTATTCGATAAAGGCCGCCAGCTCGTCCGCCAGTTCCGCAGGCAGTGGCGGTGCGACGACGGGAGCTTTGGCTGGCGCCCTGGCCGGTGTTCTAGCCATGAATCAACTCGGGCAGACGCAGTTGCAGCAGGCGCCCCAGTTGGCCCAGCAGCAGGGTGTCGTTATGGGGAGTAAAGTGGCCCGGATCCGAGCTGGCGAAGGCCAGCACACCGAGATCGCCGAGCCGCATCAGGGCCACCGAGTTGACCAGCACATCGTGGCCAAACAGTGCCTGCTTCTCACTCTGGCTCAGGCGGCCAAAGTAGTAATCCTGCCCCGGCAGACGCTGACCCAGCAGGGATTCGAGCTGCTTGCCCTGTGCCAGAAAGCGCTGCTCGGGCCCGCTCAGGGCAAACTTCTTGGGGTTGAGCCAGAGTCGCAGCCCGGTCAGGCGCAGCCGCTGGACAAAGGCCTTGCCCATCACGGCACTCACTTCGAACAGGGTCTGGCAACCGTACAGCTCGCCGTAGAGATCGGCATAGACCCGGAAGATCCGTTCGTTCTCGCTGGCGATCCCCATCAATTCGGTGATCTCCTGCTCCAGCTGTTCGATCCGCTCGCGCTGACGCTCCAGCTGGCGCTCGACCAGCGAGACCGACCCTTTGCGTTCATGGGGAATGCGGATCCGGTCCAGCACGGCGGCATGGCGTTGGAAAAACTCGGGATAACGGGCCAGGTACTCCAGCACAGTGGCTTCATCCACCGATTGCTCCTGCCGTTTGAGTTCGCTCATAAATTGGTTGATCCATCAGAGAAATGGGGCTCGCTGCCCCGACATCATGGGCAAAGGGGGCCAACGCCCCCCGTACCTGAACCTTTATCGGCTAAACCTCTATCTGGCCGTCAAACACATGCTCGGCGGGGCCTGTCATATAGACCGGCTGGCCCGGCCCCTTCCAGGCGATGGTCAGCTTGCCGCCCGGCAGACTGACGGTGACCCGCTCCTTGAGCTTGCCCTGACTGATGCCAATCACCGCCGCCGCACAGGCACCGGTGCCGCAGGCCAGGGTCTCGCCACAGCCCCGCTCGAATACACGCAGTTTGATCTCGGTGGCGTTGACCATCTCCATGAAGCCGACGTTGACCCGCTCAGGGAAACGCTCGTGGCGCTCCATGATGGCACCGAGCGTCTCGACCGGTGCATCGGCGACCGAAGGCACCTCGATGACACAGTGGGGATTGCCCATGGAGACCACGCCACACATCACGGTATGCTCCTGCGCCCGCAGCAGATAGGTTTTCTCTGCCTTCTGGGCCCGGAACGGGATCTTGCCCGGCTCAAACTGGGGAACCCCCATGTTGACCGTGACCTGATTCTCCCCCTCCAGCTGCAACACGATGCGACCCCGGGCGGTACTGACCGCGATGCGATCCCGGTTGATCAGCCCCTTGAGACGCACGAAACGGGCAAAACAGCGGGCGCCGTTGCCGCACTGCTCCACCTCGCTGCCATCGGCATTGAAAATGCGATAGTGAAAGTCGAGTTCAGGGTCATAGGGCGGCTCCACCAGCAGCAGCTGGTCAAAGCCGATCCCGAAGTGGCGATCTGCCAGCTTCTTGATGACGTCATTGCTGAAAAATACCTTCTGGGTGACGCCATCCACCACCATGAAGTCGTTGCCCAAGCCATGCATCTTGGAAAAATCTATCAACATCGTGCATTCCTGTGCTGTTAGGGCTGTAAAAATTCACCGAACCAAGGGTCGCCAAGCGCCATGAAGTCGTTGTCCAAAGCCCCATGCATCCTGGAACAATCTATCCACATCGTGCATTCCTGTGCTGTTAGGGCTGTAAAATTCTGTCATCTCTATCTACTGCATCAGGGCAGCAGGTGCTCACCGCGCCAGAGATCGGCCAACTGCTCACGCTCGCGGATCAAGTGTGCTTCGGCACCATCCACCAGCACTTCGGCGGCACGGGGACGGGTGTTGTAGTTGGATGACATGGTAAAGCCGTAGGCACCGGCCGAACGCACTGCCAGCAGGGAGCCCTCGGCAATGGCCAGGGTGCGCTCCTTGCCGAGGAAGTCGCCGGTCTCGCACACCGGGCCCACCACGTCATAGATCGCGGGAGCATGGCCGGCACGGCTATCCACCTCGATGATGTTCATCCAGGCGCCGTAGAGCGAGGGGCGCAGCATGTCGTTCATGCCGGCATCGATCAGCGCGAAGTTGCGGGTCTCGCCCGGTTTCAGATACTCGACCCGAGTCAGCAGCACGCCGGCATTGGCGACGATGGCGCGGCCCGGCTCGAACAGCAGGGTCAGATCCCGGCCCGCCAGCTTCTGCTTGAGCGCTTCGGCATACTCGGTCGGATGGGGTGGCTGCTCGGAACCGTAGTTGACCCCAAGGCCGCCCCCCACGTCCAGATGATGGATATGAATGCCTTCCACCGCCAGACCGTCGATCAGCCGCAGCAACTTGTCAGCCGCTTCCATAAAGGGATTCAATTCAGTGAGTTGCGAGCCGATATGGCAATCCACCCCGACGATCTCGATGTTCGCCATCGCGGCTGCCTTACGATAGATGGCGGGCGCCAGCTCGATGGGAATGCCGAACTTGTTCTGCTTGAGGCCGGTGGAGATATAGGGGTGAGTACCGGCATCGATATCCGGATTGACCCGCACCGAGACGCGAGCCTTCTTGCCCATGCTGCCCGCCACCCGATTGAGGCGCTCCAGCTCGGCTTCCGACTCCAGATTGAAGCAGAGGATCTCTTTATCCAGCGCGAGGCGCATCTCGGCCTCGCTCTTGGCCACCCCGGAGAAGACTACCTTGGCCGGATCACCGCCCGCCGCCAGTACCCGCGACAGCTCACCACCGGAGACGATGTCAAACCCCGAGCCCAGTCGGGCCAGCAGGTTGAGCAGCGCCAGGTTGGAGTTGGCCTTCACCGCATAGCAGATCAGATGGGGAATATCGCCAGCGGCCTTGTCGAAGGCGTGCCAGTGGCGCTCGAGGGTCGCACGGGAGTAAACGTAAAGCGGGGTACCGTACTGCTCGGCAAGCTGTTGCAGCGAGGTTTGCTCGGCCTGAAGCTGGCCGTCGGCGTCGTAGTTAAAGTGATCCAAGGGGGCGGTTCCTTCCTAGAATGGGTGCGGCATTAGTGCGGCGCGGCCTCTGTGGCAGCCTCAGTGGTCGCAGGCGGTGCTGCTTGCGGTGTACTCTGGCTCTGTGGCTGCTCGGGGGGCGGCATATAGAGCGGCCCCTTCAGACCGCACGCGGCCAACCCGAGGGACAGAAGAGTGGCAAGCAGACACTTGGTAAACTGAGTGATCATAATGGTTCGCTGCGAAAAAATTTTTGGCCCTCTATAATCGCACTCACATTGTTAAAAGCAACAGGATAAACCGATGAAGGATCACGAGTATCACGCCCTGACAGACGCCTTTTTCCAATATGTGGAAGACACGCTCGACGAGGGGTATCCGGATATCGACTGCGAACGCAGCGGCGGAGTATTGACCCTCTCTTTCGAGAACAAGACCAAGGTCATCATCAACAAGCAGGAGCCACTGCACCAGATTTGGGTCGCCACCCGCGAGAACGGCTTCCACTTCGAACTGCAGGGTGACACCTGGATCGACAACCGCTTCGGCCACGAACTCAAGGCACTGCTGAGCCAATCCTGCTCCGCCCAGGCGGGCGAAGAGGTGGTGTTCCCATGATTGACCTGCACCCGCAGGGCGCCCGTCATGCGGTGATCTGGCTGCATGGGCTGGGTGATTCCGGCGCCGGTCTCGCCCCGCTGGTGGACGCGCTGGACCTGCCCGCCGAGCTACCGGTGCGTCACCTGCTGCCGGATGCCCCCGAGCGCCCCATCACCATCAACATGGGCTACAAGATGCGCGGCTGGTACGACATCAAGAGCTTCGAGGATCCCGCCGAGCGGGCAGTTGAGTCCCATGTCCGTGAATCGGCCGACCAGATTGCCGCATTGCTCGATCAGCTGGTAGCCGACGGGTTTGCCCCCGAGCATATCGTGCTGGCGGGCTTCTCTCAGGGCGGGGTGATTGCCTCCTTCACCGCGCTGCGCTATCAGGCAACGCTGGCTGGCCTGCTCTGCATGTCCACCTATCTGGCCGCCCCCGACAAGCTGCTCGGCGAGATGAGCGAGGCTGCTCGCACCCTGCCCATCTGCTACATGCACGGCATCTATGACGATGTGGTGAGCCTGTCGCTCGGTTGGGATGCCAAGAACCGGCTTGAAGCTGCCGGGCTCGCCCCCGAGTGGCACGAGTACCCGATGCGCCACGAGATCTGCCGTCCGCAGCTCGGCGACATTCGCAGCTGGCTGCTGGCCCGCCTCGGCGCGTGAGCCCTTCCGACAAAGCAAACGGCCTGCATCTGCAGGCCGTTTTTTATGGCGATACCAACTGACGGGTCAGCCCACTTCCCGAGCGGGCGGCACCTGTTCGCGCAGAGTGCCCTGACTGCGATAGGGGATCACATCCAGCTCACCATTCACTTGTACTATCTCGTAGTACTGCGGCAGGTTGAAGTTGATGAACTGCCCATCATCGCTGAACCGCTCGTGATTGGAGGTGTAGAAGCGGTTGACCCCCGCCACCAGCTCATCCTTGTTGCCGGCAAAGTGCTGGTAGATCTCCACCCGGTTCGCCTCATCGAGGATATAGATGTTGGTGCCCGCATCCCGGGTATCGAAGAAGAACTGCACCAACCCTTCGCTGGCGTAGGCATCGACGATGCTCGGCAGATGCTGGCTGTGGGTCTTGTCGAGCCGCAGCGGCAAGTGATCCAGCTTGTTGTGGGAGATGTGACGGTAAAAATCGATGGCGTTTTCCAGCTTCTTCACCGACACACCGCGCCGCTCGAAGAAGATGCCGTACTTCTCGCGGCCAAGGGCCATGGTCTTGACCAGCTGTTGCTTGTCCCGTGCAAGGCGCAGGTCGATACACTCCGCCACCAAAGTCTGGAAACGGGAGCGCACCAGAGAACGGAAGTGCTGGCTGTAGCAGAACACCTCGATCATCTCGGGGGCGGCAGCATCCTGATGCATCTTGCCGAGGATGGTGGTGAGGGCATCGACCACGGCTTCATCCCCCTGGAAGTGCAGGGTACGGATCTCGCTCCAGGAGTTGCGATAGACCAGATCCACCGAGCCGACCAGACACTCCTGATTGCGACCGAACGAGAAGACATCCACTGTATTGGCGTCAAATTCGATCACCTGACCGACCCAGTGGCTGGTCGGGTCCATCTCCAGGTTGAGGAAGATCGAGAGCTGACGGATCTCGCACGGCCGACTGAGAGCCAGATTGGTGGCCAGCGGGTACTTCTCGGGGAAGCAGCCGGAGAGATCACGGCAGAACTGGTGCAGATTGTCGATGTGCAGATCCGACCCCTGATTGAACAGGTGCACCCGCGACTGGGGCGTCAACAGATCGTTGAAGTAGGCCCAGGAGACCAGCTTGCTGATGTAGCCGTTGAACTCCAGCGGCGCGCGGCCAATGATGTCCACCGGCTCCAGCGAATGTTTGTAGAGATACCAGCCGGCGCGGTTGAGGCGACCGTGGGGCACCTGCACGAAGCTGAGGTCCGGCTCGCTCAGATCTGGCGCGATCTTGAGGTTGATGCGCTGCACCTTGCCCGGCAGGCTCTCGAACGCGGCGTAGAGTTTGCGCGACAGAATGCCGATATCTTCCGGGTTGATCGACTCGCTGATGTTGTTGCGGCGGGCGAACTGGATCAGGTTGCGGTAGCTCTGCATCAGGGCTTCCAGCAGCTCGGCGTGGGCGATCTTCACCTCTTCGATCTTCCATTCGTGGCGATGATCGAGTTGATAGAGCTTGTCCTGACTCCAGCCCCAGTAGGAGACCAGCTGGCTCATCTGCTCGCGGCGCCACTCGGGGGAGTGATCATCCTTGGGATGGCTGAGACCGTCACACACCTTGAGGTAGAAACAGCGGCGCACCAGATCGAGCCGCGCCATGTCGCCGATGGACTTGAGGTAGTTGGTCACCTTGTCCAGCATCAGACAGTAGTTGTCGAGCCGGTAGTGCATCCCCTCGTTGTGCTGGAACCAATCGCGACCAATCATCGACAGCAGGCGGGTATTGGGATACTCGTGGGAGTAGGCTTCCATCAGCACCGACTTGAGCACCGCCTTGTAGGGGGAGTCGATCCCCTTGTAGAGCTGCCACAGGGCGGAGCCGAAATACTCTTCGGCCGGAATACGGTCAAAACTGCCTAGATCGAGCCAGTCGTCCTGCTTGAGCTTGCCGCTCTCGAACAGCTCGTTCACATACTCATCGTAGTGATCATCACATTCGGTGGGCACCAGATACCAGATCAAGCGTTTGCCCGCGATACGCATGGCACTGCGGTAGAACTCGTCGAGCAACAGCAGGTGCTGGGCACTGCCGCAGCTCTCCCCCTGCATCTGGGCATCGTTGGTCTGGCGGAACTTGTCTTCCGGGATCAGGAAGAAGTTGAGATCGACCCCGCGCTGTTCGGCCCACTTGGAGAGTTGCTGGCACTTCAGCTCCAGCAGATCGAGCCGCTCCTGCGACAAACCGGCCACGTGGCAGACCCAGATATCGAGATCGGAGTGACAGCATTGGCCGATGGAGGAGGTGCTGCCCATGGAGTAGAGCCCCTGAATGGCTCGATCATGGGTTGCCAGACCGCTCTGACAGTTGGCGTTGCGGCAGAGGTCATCGATAAAGGCTTGCTGCTCGGCGGTGGCGCTGAAGCTCCAGATGCCATGAGGGACATCACCGGAGACATAACCGGGCAGCAGGGGATGATTGAAGTGCAGCATGACAGGCAGCAGTTGGAATACCTGCTGCCCATAGCGACTCATGAGGCCTAACGCCCGTTGCGTCTTGAGACGGGTAATGTCGTCATAACGCGCAACCAGCGTATCGATGTGTTCCTGCAATGCCCTGCCTATCACCTAAGTGAAAATGACGCACCAAAAGGGGGATACGTCAAAAAAGTGTGATCATGTTAACAATGCAAACAGCGGTGGTAAACAAGCCTTCAGCTAAACGTCAGATTATTTCTGGTATGACCACATCAAGTATCAGGGGAAATCATTAAATTCCAATACATTCAATGAATTAATCAACACCCCTTGCTTAATGAAAATCATTTTCAGCGTGCATTTTTGAGCTTGGCCCCGCTTTTGCCGGCTCCGCCATGAAAGCCCGGGCAAAGGGTGGTAATATCGATTTCCTTCTAAAAATGAAACAACTGATTGATATGGCAGCCCGAACCCTGAAAATTGCCACTCGCAAGAGCCCGCTGGCCCTGTGGCAGGCCAACTTTGTCAAAGACCGGCTCGAAGCCCTGCACCCGCAGTTGCAGGTCGAACTGGTGCCCATGAGCACTCAGGGTGACAAGATCCTCGATACCCCGCTGGCCAAGGTCGGTGGCAAGGGGTTGTTCGTCAAGGAGCTGGAGACCGCCATGCTGGAAGGACGGGCCGATATCGCCGTTCACTCCATGAAAGATGTGCCGGTGGAGTTCCCCGAGGGGCTCGGCCTGCACACCATCTGCGAGCGGGAAGATCCCCGCGATGCCTTCGTCTCCAACCGTTTCAAGGCCATTGCCGAACTGCCGCAAGGGGCCGTGGTCGGCACCTCCAGCCTGCGCCGCCAGTGCCAGCTGCGCGCCGCGCGCCCAGATCTGGTGATCCGCGACCTGCGTGGCAACGTCAACACCCGCCTCGCCAAGCTGGATGCCGGTGAGTACGACGCCATCATCCTCGCCGCCGCAGGTCTGAAACGACTGGAGATGGCGCACCGCATCACCGCCTTTATCGAGCCGGAGCAGAGTCTGCCCGCCAACGGTCAGGGGGCTGTCGGCATCGAATGCCGCCTCGACGACGTTGAGCTGCACGCTCTGCTGGCACCGCTGGAGCACGCCGAGACCCGCGCCCGGGTGTTGACCGAGCGCGCCATGAACCGCGCTCTGCAAGGGGGATGTCAGGTGCCTATCGGAGCCTACGCACTGGTCGACGGCGAGCAGATCTGGCTGCGCGGTCTGGTGGGTAGCCCGGATGGCACCCAGGTAATCCGCGACGAGATCCGCGGTCCGCTGGCCGATGGTGAGGCCCTCGGCGAGCAGTTGGCCCAGCGCCTGCTGGCCGCCGGTGCCGACGAGATCCTGGCCGAGGTCTACCGCGCATGACCCCGCTGGTGGTGCGTCCGGCCGCCCAGGCCGCCGAGCTGGTGCAGTTGCTGCGCCAGCACGGTCATGCACCACTCTGCTGCCCGCTGCTGGAAACCGTGGCGGGCAGCGAACTCCCTCTCCTGCCCGGCCTGCTGCGCAGTGCCGACGCAGTTATCGCCGTCAGCATCCATGCCGTTCATTTTGCACACGATTTTCTGTTGCAAACTGGTCAGACCTGGCCACATATTGAGTACTTTGCGGTGGGTCAGGCCAGCGCAGATGCGTTTGCAGCCATCGGCATCACGGCAAGTTGCCCGGATGACCCGCGTAGCGAAGGGCTGCTCGCCCTGCCCGCCCTGCTGCAGGTAGCAGGCAAACGGGTACTGATCCTGCGCGGCAATGGCGGGCGGGATCTCATCGCCAGCACGCTGGCCTCACGCGGTGCTCTGGTGCACTATTGTGCGGCCTATGAGCGCCACTACCCCGAGCTAGACGGGGACACATTAACCCGCCACTGGCAGGCAGCGGGGCTGGACAGCCTGCTCATTACCAGTGGTGAACTGTTGCAACGCCTGCTGGAGCTGGTTCCCACCAGCCAGCAGCCCTGGCTTTTTGACCGCCTGCTGGTGGTCCCCAGCCCGCGCGTGGCCGAGATGGCCCACTCCGCGGGCTTTATCCATATCACGATTGCCCAAGGTGCATCCAACCAGGCCCTGACGGCCGCACTGGAACTGAGGAAGATGGAATGACAGAACAACAAGAATCCCAGGTCAAACCCCAGCCGACCGCTGCGGTCAATGGCAGCAAGAGCCGCTCCGGTGCCGTACTGGGAGGGGTTGCCATCCTGCTGGCCCTTGGCCTGACCGGCGGTCTCTATCTGCACGGTCACAAGAATGCCGTGGCCCAGCAAGCCGAACTGGCACAGCTCAAGCAGCAGCTGGCAAGCGCCCTGAGCAAGATCGACCAGACCAGCAGCAAGGATGCCGAGCAGCTGGCCGCTCTGGATCAAACCCAGCAGCGGCTGCAGGGGGAGATGCAGGGTCTGCAGAACCGGGTACTGGATCTCAACGACAAACGTCCCAACGACTGGATGCTGGCCGAATCCGAATATCTGGTACGGATGGCGGGCCGCAAACTGTGGCTGGAGCATGACCTCGTCTCCGCCATCACCCTGCTCGGCAATGCCGACGAGCGCATCGCCGCCCTCAACGACCCCAGCCTGATGCCGATCCGCAAGGCGTTGGCCGAGGATATCGCCAAGCTCAAGGGGATGCCGCGCATCGACCGCGAGGGGCTGACCCTCAAGCTGGCGGCACTGTCCGACCAGATCGAGCTGCTGCCCCTCTCCACCGTCAGCATGCCGGAAGCCAAGGCCGAACCGGATCAGGCTGTCAGCACCAATCCCGACGAGTGGGAGAGCAACCTGAAGAAGAACTGGGTCAAGTTCACCGAGAACTTCGTCACCATCCGCCGCCGCGATGGTGCAGTAGAGGCGCTGCTCTCGCCGCAGCAGGAGATCTTCCTGCGTGAAAACCTCAAGACCAAGCTGTTGCAGGCCCAGCTCTCCGTCTATCGCGAGCAGCAGGCGCTCTACGAAGACAGCCTGGACAAGGCCCAGCGCTGGCTGACCCAGTATTTCGACACCGACAACAGCGCCACCCGCTACATGCAGGGCGAGATCGACAAGCTCAAGGGTGAGCAAATCCAGATCGACTATCCGGCCCAGTTCAAGACCCAGGCGATACTGGAGCAGGTGCTGACCGAACGCCTGCAACGCATTCTGGCCAGCAGCTGAGGAGGGCACCATGATCCGTATAATCATTCTGGTTGCCGTGATGGTCGCAGGGCTGATCTTTGGCCCGCAAGCCTCCGGCAACAAGGGCTATGTGCTGATTGCCCTTGGCAATTACACCATCGAATCTTCCGTCACCAGCGCGGTGATCCTGGCAGTGCTGTTCTACGGCGCCCTGCTGATCGTCGAGTGGCTGCTGGGTCGGGTATTCGGCCTGCGCCGCAAGACCCTCGGCTGGTACGGCTCGCGCCGCCGCCGCAAGGCCAATCAACAGACCGTCGCCGCCACCCTGGCAATGGCCGAAGGGCACTACAGTCAGGCTGAAAAGCTGCTGATCAAGGGGGCCAGCAACAGCGACACCCCGCTGCTCAACTACCTGAGCGCCGCCAAGGCGGCACAGGCCCGTGGTGACGACGCCCGCCGGGATCAATACCTGCAAAAAGCGCAGGAGGAGAACCCCAAGGCCGAGCTGGCGCTCACCCTGACCCAAACCCAGCTGCAGATCGAGCAGGGCCAGTACGATACCGCGCTGGCGATGCTGGAGTCAGTCTACGCCCTCAACCCGCGCCACCCCATGGTGCTGGATCAGCTGCGTCAGGTGCATCTGGCCCGTCAGGACTGGAGCGCCCTGTGCGACCTGATCCCGACACTGCACAAGGTGGGCAAGCTGACCCCGAAACAGGAAGAAGATCTGCTGCAACAGGCTTGGTCTGGTCGTCTGCAACAGGCTGCCGGCAGCCTCGAGACCCTCAAGGCGGTATGGCAGGATCTGCCGCGCAAGCTGCGCCTCGAGCCGGAACTGCTGGCCTGCTACGGCGATCTGCTGCGCCAGCTGGGCGCCGATGGCGAGGCCGCCACCCTGTGGCAGGAGGCGCTGCGAAAACAGCCGATGCCCCAGTTGCTGGCTCGTCTGCCCAAGCTGAAACTCGACAGCTACCAGCCGCTGCTGGCGCTGCTGCAAAAACAGCAGGGGCAACCGGATGTGGACACCGCACTGGCCCAGCTCTATCTGCTGGCAGGTCAGCTGGACGATGCCCAGAAGCTGCTGGAGCAGGAGGTGGAGCGGGCGCCGAGCGCCGCCGCCTACCACGCCCTCGGCCAGCTGATGGACAAGCGCCGCCTCACCAACAAGGCCAACGAGTACTATCGTCAGGCACTGGAACTGGCGGGAGTCTGATCCCCAGCGAACAGAAACGCGAGAGGCCGCATCATGCGGCCTCTTTTTTATCTTTTCGCCCTGCCCTCGTCAGGTGGTGAGCCGCTCCAGCTCGCCGATCAGCCAGATGGCCTCGGCGCGATGACTGCCGCACACATCCATCATGGGGCGGAAACCGCCGCACACCGCCGGCCGCTCCGGTTGACCGAAGATCTTGCAGCCAAGGGCGCTATCGAGCTGGATACAGGGGACGCCAGCCGGTTTGCCATCTGGCATACCGGGAATGGCACTGCTGATACTGGGGGCGATGCAACAGGCAGCGCAGCCACTACGACACTCCATAGACTCCACTCCTTTGGGACGGTCTGAGCCACCATAGCCGAAGCGGCGGCACAAACGTAGCTGGCGCACAACAAAAAGCCCGACCGCACGGGCGATCGGGCTTCAGACAACACAGCCGGTTTAGCGAGCCATCATCACAGGATGATATCGCGTACCACGCTGTCTTTGCGCTCAAGGTAATGGATCGACTTGATACGGCGAATGGTGCGCGACTTGCCACGGATCAACAGAGTCTCGGTGGTCGCCATCACGCCATCGCTGGTGATGCCATCCAGCAGATCACCCTTGGTGATGCCGGTGGCGGAGAAGATGACGTTGTCATTCTTCGCCATGTCTTCCAGCTTGAGCACCTTGTTGACATCGATGCCCAGCGCTTCGCAGCGGGCAATTTCCTGCTCGCCCAATGCACGCACTTCCGGACTGTCGCCCTTGACGCGATGACGCGGCACCAGACGGGCCTGCATGTCACCATCCAGCGCGCGGATCACCGCAGCGGAGATCACCCCTTCCGGTGCGCCGCCGATGCCATACAGCATGTCGACTTCGCTATCCGGCAGACAGGTGAGGATGGAGGCGGCAACGTCACCATCAGGAATTGCGAACACCCGCACGCCCAGACCCTGCATCTCCTTGATTGCCTTGTCATGACGCGGCTTGGCCAGGGTAATGACGGTCAGACGGGAGAGCGGCTTGCCCAGCGCCTTGGCCACGGACTTCAGGTTCAGCTCGAGAGCCTGATCCAGGTCGATGGCGCCTTTGGCCTTGGGCCCGACGATCAGCTTTTCCATGTACATGTCGGGCGCTTTCAGGAAAGACCCCTTGTCGCCCACCGCCAGCACGGCCAGCGCGTTGGCCTGACCCATGGCAGTCATGCGGGTACCCTCGATGGGATCGACCGCGATATCCACCGCGTCGCCGTGTCCGGTACCAACCTTCTCGCCAATATAGAGCATCGGCGCTTCATCAATTTCACCTTCGCCGATCACAATCTCACCATCGATCTCGATCTGGTTGAGAATGTGGCGCATGGCCGCTACGGCCGCCCCATCAGCGATATTCTTGTCACCACGTCCGAGCCACTTGTAGCCAGCCAGTGCAGCCGCTTCCGTCACTCGGGAAAACTCGATTGCCAGTTCACGTCTCATCGCATATCCAACCTATGGAGCTCGAAAACGGGCGGCATTCTACCACAAGGGCAAACCTTTGCGCACAAAAGTAGCCGCTGCGAGCAAGAATGTAGCCAATTCATCCAATTGCAACCCAATTGCCATCGACTCTTCATCCAACTGTCACCCCGCTGTCATCCCCGCTGCCTAGCATGACCCCGTTTTCAAAACAAAAGCTTGCAACACCACAAGGGATTAAGATGAAAAAGCTGACTGTAGTGGCACTGGCTCTCACCGCAGCCTTCCAGGCTCAAGCCGTTGAAGTGTACAAAAATGACACCTCCATGCTGGATCTCTATGGCCGTATCTACGCTGGCCACTTCTTTGGTGACAAGAAGGAACTGGATGCCAGCGGCAAACCGAAAAGCGAATACAGCGACAAACAGGGTGCCAACCAGTTTGTCCGTTTCGGCGCCAAGGCCGAGACCCAGATCCAGAGCGGCCTGAAGGCTCTGGCTCAGTACGAAGTACAGATGTATATCAATGACAGCGAGAAGACCATCAGCGAGAACTCCGACAACCTGCGCACCCGTCTGGCGTTCGCCGGTGTCGGCGCTGACTGGGGCACCGTGACCTTCGGTCGCCAGAAAGGGGCCCCGGGTTTCCTGGCCGACTGGACTGATGTTTCCCTCTCCGACGGCTACGGCAACGAAGCGCTGGGCGCCAAGACCGACACCTTCGCCACCAACCGCGCCGGTTCCGTGCTGAAATACTCCGGCCTGTTCAATGGCTTCCAGCTCGACACCAGCTACAAGTTCGACGGTGGTGACACCGAAGAGACCACCAGCAAGGATAGCGACGCCGCCTACGGTGCTGCCGTGGCCTATACCTTCCCGTTCAACCTGTCACTGGGTACCGCCTACAACGTCGGTATCCGTGACAAGAGCGGTGAAGAAGATGCCAAGCTGTGGCTGATCTCCGCCAAGTTCGACAACAAGGCCGCCTACGCCGCCCTGAGCTATGCCGATGGCAGCGACTTCCTGGCGACCGGCACTGATCATACCGGTTGGGAAGCCGCGCTGGGCTACAACTTCGAGAACGGCTTCGGTCTGATGGCCCTGTGGAACAAACAGGAGCAGGACAAGGCTGGCATCAAGAAAGACAACGTGGATTACTACACCCTGGGTGCCCAGTACAAGTTCAACAAGAACCTGCGGGTGATTGGCGAGTACCGTATCAACAATCTGGACAGCAAGGAGAGCGGCAAGCTCAACGTCAAGGATGACTTCCAGCTGGCTGCCCGCTACGACTTCTAATCGAGGTTTTGCGGACCCCCAAAGCGCGATGGCTTGCCATCGCGCTTTTTGCTGAGCGTCGCTCACGACCGGAGAAAGTGGCCTAGGCTCAACAGTAGATGTATCGCCGGAGAGATGATCATGGTCAGGCTGCTTTTCGTCCTGCTGTTGCTGCTGGCTCTTCCCGCTCACGCCCTCTCTATCGCCATGGTGCTGTGGCGCGGTGAAACCGCAGCCGAAGCGGGCTTTCGGGCAGAGCTGACCCGCCTTGGCTATCAGGCCACCATCACCACCTATAACGCCGATCAGGATCGTACTGCGCTGGCAACCATGCTGCGCCAGCAGATGCTGCCGAAACTGGCCGAATACGACTACATCTACACCTTTGGCACCACCGCCACCACCATGACCAAGAGTCTGGTGGCCAACCGCAAGCCACTGATCTTCAACGTGGTATCCGATCCGGTCGGGGCAGACATCCTCTCGGAAGACAAAGCCCAGAACAGCATGGTGGCCGGGGTAAGCAACATGGTGCCGATGGCACTGCAACTGGCCAACGCCAGCGAGCATCTGACCACCGGAAAACGGCTGCTGCTACCCTTCAACCCCCGTGAGCAGAACACCTTGCTGGTGGCCGATATGTTGCTCAATGAAGCGAAACGCTATCAGTGGCAGATGGTCACTTGGCGAATGGCCCCTGACCCACGGCGGCTGGACAACGAACTAAAGCGGCTGCAACAGGATGCCAAAAACGACATCGTCTTTCTGGCCGCAGACAGCTATCTGCTCTCCATCGCCCCCCGTTTGCTGAATGCGCTCAACGAAGCGGCCATCCCTACCATCTGCAGTGCCGAGCTGTTCGTTGAAAACGGCTGCAGCGTTGGCACCATCAGCAGCTACGAGGCGCTGGGCAAGATGGCCGCCGGGATCATCCATCGCCATCAGCAGGGAACAGAGTTGCAGGATATTCCGCTGCAGACCGACCCCCATCCCAAACTGGTACTGGGGCAGCTGGGTAACGCCACCACGCAGAAGGCGAGCCCCGAAAAGCCGAAGCCTTGATAAAGATCTCGGCCAATCAGGCTCCGGGCGGGTATGCTGTTGACCCCCATCGCCCGAGAGCCCTTTCCCATGAGCACCACCGTCTTTTTTGCCGTTCTTCTGGCAGCCCTGCTTCACGCCAGCTGGAATGCGCTGGTCAAAATTGGCGAAGAGCGGCTGGTGGGCGTGTCACTGGTGGCGATCTTCTCAGGGCTTATCGCCGCCGTGGCGCTGCTGCCCATGGGGCTTCCCTCTGCTACCGAGCTGCCCTGGCTCGGCCTCTCAGTCCTGCTCCATATAGGTTACTGCCTGTTTCTCAGCCATGCCTACAATCAGGGCGATTTTGGCCAGATCTATCCGCTGGCCCGTGGCAGTGCCCCGCTGCTCGCCATGGTGTTAAGTGCCCTGCTGCTGGGGGACTACCCCGGTTACGGCGGCATCATCGGCGCCTGCGTGCTGATCATGGGGGTCTTGCTGATGGCCTGGCGAGGTGAGCAGCAGCGCCTTGACAGCAAGGCAGTTCGGGCAGCACTGATCACGGCCATGTTCACGGCGACCTATACCCTCTCGGATGGAGCCGGCGCCCGCGCAGGGGGTGAACCGGTACGCTACACCCTCTGGCTCTTTGCCTGTACCGGGCTGGCGATGCTGCTGGTGTTGCTCGTCCACCAGAAACGCAACGCATGGCGCCAGATCCGTCGCCATGCGATGGCGGGAATGGCAGGAGGTGCCATGTCACTGCTCGCCTATGGGATTGTTATCTGGGCCATGACCCAAGCCCCCATTGGCGTGGTCGCGGCTCTGCGCGAAAGCAGTGTGCTGTTTGCCATGCTGCTCTCGGTCTGGCTGCTGAAAGAGCCGCTCGGGCGCATGCGGCTGACGGCGGCGGCCATTATCACTGGCGGCGTGCTGCTGACCCGGCTGGGAGGATAAGCCCTGTCGCCATTGGTGCGTATTTATCAGGCAGGATGGCGTAATTCACTCCGCCAAATATGCCGAATACGAATAATGGAAATAAGTGTCGGCCCGGGCGTAAATGTTTACATCCGCAACGTATCAATTAACTGGCAGGTCTGTTTATTTCAACCACAGCTTCATTCGGGAAACTTACCTGCCCAGCAGCATTAATGATAAAATCGTTCACAGTTAATTTTCGGCAACGCTGACCAATACAGCGCATGGTACAGACCATGCCGCTCCGCACATACATTCATTGACCGCCTGACGGGTAAGCCAGCCAGGTCAGAGATGACCCGATCGCGCCCGCCACAGCAGGATGGCATGGCGCTACCGCGTTATTAATGGGTCCGGTTTCGTCTGTTTAATTTTTGATTATTTTAAATCCAGCACCATCAGGGAGTTTTTAATATGTCGGCAAAAAAGCTGAAGTTGGGCGCTTTTATATTGATGATATTAACATCGGTATTTGGCGTCACTAATATCGGGATCGGTTTTTACCGAATGGGATATGCCGCCATTCCGATGTTCGTGATCGGCGGTCTGTTTTTCTTCATCCCGTTCATTTTGATGATGATCGAATTCGGCACCGGTTTTCGCAAAGAGGCAGGCGGTATCTTTACCTGGATGCGCCACTCGGTCTCGACCCGATTCGCCTTTATCGGTCTGACCATGTGGTTCGCCTCCTACGTCATCTGGATGTTTGGCAAGGCGCTCTCTATGTGGGTGCCCCTCTCCTTCATGCTGTTTGGCCGCGACATCACCGTCATCCCGGTCACCCTGGGTACCGGCATCGACTTTGGCCCCTTTATTCTGGGTGTGGTCGCCATCGCACTGGTGGCCACCGTCACCAAGCTCATCACCTTGGGTAGCGCCCGCTTCGCCAAAGTGGCAGCCATCGGCGGTCTCTCCGTGGTGGCACTCAACGTGTTGCTGTTGGTCGGCGGCGTCTTCACCTTCGCGGTGAGCGGCATGACCCTGCAGGAGCCCTTCACCCAGGCATCGCTGACGGCGTCTCCCAATGCAGCGTTCAACGACATCATCCCCTTCCTCGGCTTTATGGTGTTCGCCATCTTCGCCTACGGCGGGGTCGAGGCGATGGCCGGGGTGGCTGACGAGCTGGAAGATCCGGAGCGCGACCTCAAGCGCGGCATCTTCCTCTCCGGCGCCTTCATCGTGCTCTGCTACATCATCGGCTTTCTGGCGGTCGGCTCCATCATGCGCTGGAACGACTTCCCGGCCGAGGGGATCACCTCTCTCTCCGCCCTCTTCATCATCATGCTGGAGCTGGGGCGCCATCTTGGTGGCGAGTGGCTGGGACAGGTGTTCATGCGCTTTGCTGGATTGGGCATGTTCCTGAGCTATCTGGGTGCCTTTATCGCCCTCTCCTACGCACCGCTGCGCCAGTTCATCACCGGCACCCCGAGCTACTTCTGGCCGGAGCGTTTCCAGCGCGAGAACGAGAATGGCGTGCGGATTGAAGCCCTCAAGGTGCAAGCCTGGGTGGTCTGTCTGTTCATTGCCGCCAAGTCCATCTTTACCCTGATCAACCCGGAAGGGGCCGCCGCCCTCTATGAGCTGATCATCACCATGACCAACGTCGGCATGACCCTGCCCTACATGTTCCTCATCTACGCCTGGTATCGCTATCGCAACAACCCGGCGCTGGGCAAGGACCTGACCTTCTTCAAGAGCGCGGGCTCGGTACTGCTTGCCACCATCATCAGCCTGATCCTGGTCGCCTTCGGCAACGTCTTTACCGTGGTCGCCCCCTTTATCTCCGGCGATATCTCCACCGGCGTCTGGACCATCATTGGCCCGCTGCTGTTCGTGGTGATCGCCATGCGCTTCAAGATCAAGCAGGAAGATACCCACTAACCGGCAGGCAATGCTCCATGCCAATCGGGACCGTTTTGGTCCCGATTTTTTTAGCGCCGGCTTCCGCTCGCCATCACGGCCAGTCCATAGTTTCAATGCAAAAAAAAGACTCAATGGAGACCTTTTTTACGCACTCCTCGCCGTCAAAGCACGCTCAACGCCGTAAATTATCAATATCAAGGTGAGAATGATTGTGAAGCGCCAGTTCACGACATATAACTTAGCGAGATATCCCTGTATTTCGTCCGGTAGAGCTGATCATGATGATGCGTTCCCTCCTTCCCCTGTTGCTTGGCGCAGTAATGTTGCCGGCCACTATGGACAGTGCCCATGCCAACCCCTTTTCCGCCAGCAGCAAGAGCAGCAGCGGCTTTCTCGAGCGACGGGATGTGCCCAACCTCAGCTCGGCCGCTTTCGTGGTGGCCAACCACAGAACCGGCGAGGTGATCTCCGAGCGCAACGGCAATCGGGTAATGCCCATCGCCTCACTCACCAAGCTGATGACGGCGCTGGTGGTGCTGGATGCCAACCTGCGCCTCAACGAAATGCTCACCGTGACCAATGCCGACATCGACCGCATCAAGGGAACCGGCTCGCGCCTGGCCATCGGTTCCAGGCTCAGCCGCGCCGAAATGCTCCATATCGCCCTGATGTCCTCTGAAAACCGCGCCGCCTCGGCGCTGGCCCGCCACTATCCCGGCGGCCAGCGCGCCTTCGTCGAGGCGATGAATGCCAAGGCCCGCATGCTGGGGATGTGGAATACCCGCTACGCCGACAGCACCGGGCTCAACCCGCGCAATGTCTCCACCGCGCAGGATCTCGCCAAACTCGCCGCCGCAGCGGCCTCCTATCCGCTGATCCGCCAATATTCCACCGATGAGCAGAGTTATGTGCGCACCAACAAGCGTCAGCTGCACTACCTCAACTCCAACCGGCTGATCCGCGAAGGGCAATGGGAGTTCACCCTCTCCAAGACCGGCTATATCCGCGAAGCGGGCCGCTGTCTGGTGCTGGGCACCAAGGTCAATCGTGAGCCGGTGATCATGGTGCTGCTCAATGCCGAGACCACCAACGATCGGGTCGCCGACGCCAAGCGGATCAAAACCTGGCTGGAGAGCTCGGGCAGAACCACCCTGGCCGCCAACCAGAGCAGCATGCTGACTCACCAGTAAGCTCGAGCTCCCCAACCAAGCGAGGCGTCCGCCTCGCTTTTTTATCTGCATGAGCGCGCCCAAAAAACGGGAGCTTGCTCCCGTTACAGGTAACACCTTCCTCCATCCCGTTACAAAACGTAACTACTCAACAGCGTGATTCACACTAATAGAATCAATTGGTTGTAACCTGGCAGCAAGAATTTTAGCGTGCTATCACAACCCCTGTAACGACGAGCCACCATGCGTATTTCCAGTATCGAGTGCGGGCGGGTACTGGCCATTCTGGCCGTGATGACCATTCACGTATCCCCCTTCGCCAATCCGTTCAATCCCGCTCTGTGGGGAAGTGGATCCTGGCTCTGGCTGAGCGGCACCATCAACCAGTTATGCCGCTTTGCAGTGCCGCTGTTTTTCCTTTGTGCCGGTTACTTTCTGCAGCCGAGACTGAGCCGCGAAGCGCCGCTGACCGTTGCCTGGCACTACTGCCGCCCCTTGCTGTTGCTCTGGCTGGTGTGGAGTCTGGTCTACCTGCTAGTGCCGTTCAATCCGCTGGATGCCGTGCAACAGGGCTATCTGGCCTCCCTGTGCGGGCAGTGGCAATTCCAGCTCGGCGACCCCCTCAATGGCTGGCTGGTGGGCGGCATGATCCACCTCTGGTTTCTGCCAGCCCTGGTGATGGCGGTGGCCCTGCTGGCACTCTGCTATCGGCTTGGCAGACCATCGCTCGCCCTCTGGCTGGGTCTTGGCCTTTACCTGCTGGCGCTGCTGGGGGGCTCCTATGCCAAGCCGCTGCTGGGCACCGAGTGGCCACTACTCACCCGTAACGGCCCCTTCTTCTCCCTGCTGTTTGTGGCGCTCGGGGCCCTGCTGCGCCAGCGTCAGTGGCAGCCCGATGCCCGCACCGGCTGGCAACTGCTGCTGGCGGGCGTGGCGCTCTATGGCTGTGAAGCCTGGGCGCTGCAGCACTTCGCCGCAGTGCCGCTCACCCGCCACGACTTCCTGCTCGGCTCCCTTCCCTGGGCTATCGGCCTGTTTGGCCTGCTGCTGGCCAACCCCGAGTGGGGCAAGGGCAGCTGGCTTGAGCGCCAGGCCCCCAAAGTGCTCGGGATCTACTGCCTGCACATGATGCTGGTGGTCTGGCTCTTCGTATTCGGCCCGCAGGGCGCATCCATCCTGTGGGAGATCACCAAGGTGCCGCTGCTGCTGGGATCGTCGTTGCTAGTCTATCGCCTGCTGGCGGCACAGCCCCTCACCCGCCGACTGCTGCGCACCCACTGAGTCCGATATCCGGCCCGTCCTATCGGGCCGGATGCCTCTTCACGTTTTGTCCCTTTCTCTTCCGCTACGCCCTTTTTCCCTTGCTTCGTTCGCGCGGTTTGCTGCAATGGCTCTGCTTTTCAGCCGAGCTCCCCCCGACCGCACAACCCGCCTCCAATACCCCCCTCCATTTTCACCTTGCCAGACAAATGAAAATCAATATCATTGGCATCCCGCTTAAGCAGGTCAGGCTAATTATAATTAAATCAATATGTTCGAGCCGTCAGGTCGACATCCAAAGAGTCAATATTGAATATGCAGCACCCTCACTTTCGCAGAACGCTGGTCTCGCTGGCACTGCTGGGCACCGGCTTCACAGCCCAGGCCGCCGATGAAACCATGACTGTGGTTGGCAAACGTTCCCAGCATCAGGAAGTTGCCACCGCTACCCGTACCAATACGCCAGCCAAGCTGGTGCCCCAGACCATCGACAGCGTCAAGGTCAGCGAGCTGACCGCCTTCGGCCAACCGACGCTGAGTGAAGCCCTGAGCGGCATTCCCGGGGTCAACGCCAGCGGTGATACCCGCTTCGATGGAGTCAATATCCGCGGCTTCAGCGCCAGCAACGACTTCTATCTCGACGGGTTCCGCGACGACATGCAGTACACCCGGGATCTCGGCAACATCGAGCGAGTGGAAGTGCTCAAGGGCCCGGCTGCCGTGCTCTACGGCCGCGGCAGCACGGGGGGCATCGTCAATCGAGTCAGCAAGAAGCCGCAAAAAGGGCAGGAGTCCAGCGTCACCGCCCGGGTCGGCAGCTTTGACAGCCAGCGGCTGGCCGCCGACCTCAATGGCGAGGCGAGTGAGCAGGTGCAACTGCGCCTCAACATGGCGCAAGAGGACAAAGATAGCTTCCGCAACGGCGTGAAGAGCAAGCGCACTCTGCTGGCCCCTTCCGCCAACTGGGAGATCCGCGACAACCTCAACTGGCTGGTGCAGTACGAGCGCAACGAACATGACCGCACCCCGGATCGCGGCATTCCCGGGGTCAATGGCCGTCCGGCCGATGTGCCGCGAGAGTATGTTTACAGCGATACCAGCCGCGACTTCATCGATGACGTGGCACAATCCACCCGCTCACGACTCTCCTGGGATATCAACGATCAATGGCAACTGCGCCAGCAGCTCGGTTACTCCACCCTCGACAGCCAGTTTGACAACACCTATGTCACCAGCGTCAAAGGGGATAAGGTGACCCGCTCCCGCTGGCAGCAGGATCTGAAAGCGAAGAACCTGATCAGCAACACCGAGGCCGAGGGTCTGTTCCAGACCGGCCCGGTGGAACATCGCCTGCTGGTTGGCTTCGAGCAGAACTGGCAGGAGCGCACACCCAAGCTCTACCAGAACGCCACCGCCATCCCGTCCGGCAACCCCTACGACCCGGGCTCACTGCCTACCTACAATGGCGCCATGAAGCTCTCCAGCGACGCCAAACACAAGGTGCGCGGCAATGGCCTCTATCTGCAGGATCAGCTCAGCCTGGGTGACTGGCATCTGGTTGGCGGACTACGCCGTGACGACTTCACCGTCACCAGTCGCCGCTACGACCTCAACAAGGAGGAGAGCGTCTCGGTCAACAGCCTGAGCCCGCGCCTCGGCCTGGTGTGGAATCCCTTCGAGGATCACGCCTTCTACACCTCCTACAGCAAGACCTTCACTCCGGTGGGCGGCGAGCTGATCGGCATCACCCCGGGTGACAAGAATAACGGGCTGGAACCCCAGCACACCCGCCTCTACGAAGGAGGTGTGAAGAGTGACTGGCTGAACGGCAAGCTGGCGACCACCCTCTCCCTCTATCGACTGGAGATGTACAACAAACGCACCAAGGATCCGCTGGATCCCACCAAGGTAATCCTCACCGGCCTGCAACGAACCGAAGGGATCGAGCTGAGCGCCCGTGCCGAGCTGACCGACGAGATCTATCTGCGTGGCGGCTTTGCCATTCAGGATGCGGAGCAGGTCAAGGCGGATGCGGATCTGCAGGGCAAGCGCCCGATGAACGTCTCCCGCCAGAATGGCCAGTTCTACCTCGGCTACAAGAGTGGCGAGCAGGGCTGGTTCGGTGAAACCGGCGTAACGGCGGTGGGCGATCGCTTCGCCGACAACGCCAACACCACCACACTGCCCGGTTACGCCCGCTTCGATGCGCGCGCCGGTTATCGCTGGCAGCAGTGGGAAGCCGAGCTGAGCGCCGAAAACCTTACCGATCACGAGTACTTTGTCAGCGCCACCAGTGCCACCCAGATCATGCCGGGTACACCCCGTCAGCTGAGTCTGACCGGTACCTACCGCTTCTGATCTCTGTGACAACCACCCTGACTGGCCAGCCCTTGCTGGCCAGTTTTTTTATGAAGCAACCACGATGAAACGCAGAAGAGTTCCCCTTCACAACAACAAATGGGTACGCCGCCTCCATGCCTGGGCCGGTTTTTTTACCCTCGCCCTGATGCTGATGTACGGCATCACCGGTCTCTGGCTGCAACACCGTGCCGTGTTGCCCATCCCCGGCCCCCACACCGACAAATCGAGTGAAGAGATAGTGCTGGAGGCACCGCTCGCCAGCCCGGAGCAGCTGAAAAGCCTGCTGCAACAGCGCTATCCCGATACCTTTGCCGACGGGCGAACCATGATCACCCCGGCCCAGACCCTGCCCACCCCGAACGGCCCGCTCACCCTGCCCGCCAAGTGGGAGATGCGCGGCGTCACCCTCAGCCAGAGCGTGGCCGCAAGCTATGTTGAGGGTACCCTGCTGGTACGTACCGACCTGCAACTGGCTAACTTTGCCGCCAGCCTAAACCGGCTGCACCGCGGCATGGGTACCGGCCTCGGCTGGCAGCTGTTTGGCGATATCGCCGCCCTGGCCCTGCTGCTGCTCGCCCTCACCAGCCTGTTTATGTGGACCAAGCTGCACGGTACACCCAGAGCCATCATCGCGCTGACGCTCGCTGGCACCCTCGGTACCCTGCTGTTTGCCCTGCTGGGATAGCACGGCAACCATGTTCTGATGCAGCAAGGTTTGGAAAAAAACGCAATAGAAACAGACCGCTGGCGGTGATGCCGGCGGCCACATCAAGAAAAGGAAATAACGGAGAGCGGCAAAAGAGAAGGGATACCAAGAGGTAACGGGAAGTACTGCCTGCTCAGCAGCAACGCACCAATGCGCAGGAACGCCAAAAAACAAAAGGCCATCATTGCTGATGGCCTTTTGTCATGAATTTTATGGTGCCCGGGGTCGGACTCGAACCGACACGGTTATTCACCGGCGGATTTTGAATCCGCTGCGTCTACCGATTTCGCCACCCGGGCAACTGCGAGGGATTATACGAATGGCGCGATGCCATGCAAGGTGTTTTTCGATTGAACACTCCCGTTTGTTCATTTATTCAACGCCTTGCCGATGCGGGGCCAGTTACATAGAATGCCGCCATCATCTTAATGGAATAAAAACGATGGCCAAGCCTAAAAAAGTCCAACAAAAATCCCCCTCTCCCGCCACTCAGCCATACCCGTCAGCGGGTCTGATGCGTCGCCTCGGCGCCCTCATCTATGATGCGCTGGTGGTGACTTCGCTGCTGATCATCGCCGGCTTTATCGGCATGGGTGTCGCCAAGCTGTTGCTGGTCACCGGCATGGCCAGCGTACCCGCGGGTGAAGATACCGTCTGGTTGCTGACCCGCCACCACCTGAGCCTGATCTACACCCTGTGGCTCGCCTTCGTCATCTGTGGTTTCTACACCTGGTTCTGGACCCGCGCTGGCCAGACCGTCGGCATGCGCGCCTGGCGGCTGCGCATTCAGAACGAAGATGGCAGCCATATCCGTATTACCCAGGCGCTGATCCGTCTCGCCACCGCCGCCTTTGGTCTGGGCAACCTGATGTGCCTGTTCAACCGCCAGCGTCCGCGGGCGTTTCAGGATATCTGGGCCGAGTGCGAAGTGATCGTGCTGAGCAAGCAGGAAAATCTGGAATTGCTTAACAAGTAATACCGAAGCAATGCAGCAACGAAAGAGGGCACCAACAGGTGCCCTCTTTGCATTTCCTCATAACCTCGTGCGGGTTACTGCTTGCGGCTGAGGATGTAGAAGGAGATGCCGCCAAACAGCAGGCTGGGCGCAATAGCCGCCAGAATCGGCGGTACCGCATAGACCAGACTGATGGGGCCAAACACCCGATCACTCACATAGACGGCAAAGCCGGTCATGATCCCCATCAGCATCCGAGCCCCCATGCTCACCGAACGTAGCGGGCCGAAGATGAAGGAGGAGGCCAGCAGGATCATCGCCACCACCGAGAGCGGTGACAGCAATTTGCGCCACATCTCCAGCTTGTAGCGACCGGCATCCTGCTTGTTGGCATCGAGATAACCGATGTAGTCGAGCAGACCGGAGACCGAGAGGTTCTCGGGGTCGATACTCACCACCCCCAGCTGCTTGGGCGTCAGCTCCGAGCTCCACTCCATCTTGTCATGCTGTTCGCTGCGGATCTGCGCCGGGTCGTCGAAGCGGGTAACCTGGGTCTGCTTGAGCAGCCAGTGGTGACGCTCAAACACCCCCTCCTGCGCCTGCACCACGTCGATCAGCTTGCGCTCGGGGGTGAAGCGATAGAGGGTGATGCCGGTGAGGGCGCCATCGTTACGCACCCCGTTGATATTGACGAAGTTGTTGCCATCGCGAGCCCACACCCCGTAGGCGGAAACCGTCAGACGACCTTCGGACAGCGCGCCCGCCTTGATGTCATCGGCCATCCGCTTGGCGATGGGGGCCACATATTCCCCCATCAACCCCACCATGATCATCAGCGGGATCGCCGTCTTGAGCGCCGCCATCACGATACTGATCTTGGAGCGACCCGCCGCCTGCATCACCACCAGCTCGGAACTGGTCGCCAGCTGACCCAGACCAATCAGGCCACCCAGCAGCGCGGCCAGCGGGAAGAAGAGCACCGCCTCTTTTGGCATCGAAAGCAGCACATAGTAGAGGGCGTTGAGCATGTCGTAATTGCCGTCACCGACCGACTTGAGCTGCTCCACATACTTGATGAGCGCTGCAAGGCCAACGAGCGTGATTTCACACAGCAGGATCGACATAAAGATGACCCTACCGATATACCTATCGAGAATGCCAAACATCAGCAGAAGTTCCTATGTTGCAGCATCATGCTGATTTTCTGTTGAAATAGCGCCCTTTCACCCCGTTCCACCAGCTGGTGCCCTGCACATTGAGGGGCAGGCCGATAAACAGCAGGTAACCGAGCGGCACCAGGAACATCCCCGGCCAGTAGGGCAGCCGACCGCTGTCGATGGCCGAACGGGCGGCGCTGAGCAGCAGGAAGTAGGAGAGATAGAGCATGATGGCCGGCAGCAGCTTGGCGTAGCGCCCCTGACGGGGATTGACCCGCGCCAGCGGTACCACCAGCAGGGTGAGCACCGGAATGGAGAGGGGCAGCGAGATACGCCACTGCAATTCCGCCATCATGGCGTTGTCCTGGGTACCGAACAGTTCCATGGTCGGCTTGGCCGCTGCCTTGCGGTTGGAACGCTCCATCTCCTGCTGGCGGATCACCAGACCATATTCGCGAAAATCGGAGATCTGGAACTGTTTGCCGGAGAAGTACCCCTCGTAGCGGGAACCATCCATCAGAGTCAGCCACTGCAGACCGTTCTCATCGACCGTCACCACCCCTTCGGTCGCCACCACCACCGAGGGAGGATTGTTCCCCTCCGCCCGCTGCAGCACGAAGATCTTTTGCAGTTTTGAGCCGTTGTCGTTCAAATCCTGGATATAGGCAACCAGACGCCCCTTGTCGAGCTCCATAAAGCGGCCCGCCTGCAGGAAGGAGATACCCGGATCCGACTTGAACTCGTCGATCACCTGATACTCGCGCTCCTTGGCCTGCGGGGCGATCCAGCCAGTGTTGAACGCCGCAACCACCGCCGTCAGCAAGGCCAGCAACATGGCGCTGCGCATCACAAAACGGTGGCTGAAGCCGACCGCATGCATCACCGTCATCTCGCTTTCGGCGTAGAGGCGACCATGGGCAAACAAAATGGCTAAAAAGAGACTGATAGGCAGCATCAACAACGCCATATTGGGCAAGTTGAGCAGCAGCAGGGTGGAGACCAGACGTGTCGGCACCTCGCCATCGGCGGCGTCACCGATGATCTTGATAAATTGTTGGCTGACAAAGATAAGCAGCAATACGAATAACACTGCCAGCTGGGTTTTCAGGGTTTCCCTGAACAAATATCGGAAAACGATCACAGTCATTCCCAAGTAAACTTGTGTTTTTAGTCGAATGCCTGAAAAATAGGGCCGTATATTGGATTTTTACCAGTTTGAACTGCGGAGCCTGTGGCTGTTCGCTCCGCCTCTGATACCCCAACAAGCACCGCATTATTCAATAAAAGGTGCCTTTTGTCTTTAGGATGTAGGAGATTCCATGGAGTTCAGTGTAAAGAGTGGCAGTCCAGAGAAGCAACGGAGCGCCTGCGTCGTAGTCGGCGTATTTGAGCCTCGTCGCCTCTCTCCGGTTGCCGAACAACTGGACAAGATCAGCGATGGCTATATCAGTTCGCTGCTGCGCCGTGGTGACCTGGAAGGGAAACCAGGCCAGATGCTGCTGCTGCATCAAGTACCGGGCGTGCTCAGCGAGCGCGTACTGCTGGTCGGATGCGGCAAGGAGCGGGAACTCGACGAACGCCAGTACAAGCAGATCATCAACAAGACCATCACCACCCTGAACGAAACCGGCTCCATGGAAGCGGTCTGCTTCCTCACCGAGCTGCACGTCAAGGGTCGGGATACCTATTGGAAGGTGCGCCAGGCGGTAGAAACCACCAAGGCGGGCCTCTACAGCTTTGATCAGTTCAAGACCAACAAGGCCGAGCCACGTCGCCCGCTGCGCAAGCTGGTATTCAACGTGCCGACGCGTCGGGAACTGACCATTGGTGAAAAAGCCATCGCTCACGGTCTGGCCGTGGCCAAGGGTGTGCGGGTCTGCCGCGACGTGGCGAACATGCCGCCCAACGTCTGCAACCCGGCCTATCTGGCCTCCCAGGCCCGTCGTCTGGCCGATGCCTACGACAACATCACCACCAAGGTGGTGGGCGAGCAGGAGATGGCCGAGCTCGGCATGAACTCCTATCTGGCGGTGGCCCGCGGCTCCGACAATGAAGCCATGATGGCCATCATCGAATACAAGGGTCATCCGGATGCCAAGCCCATCGTGCTGGTCGGCAAGGGTCTAACCTTTGACTCCGGCGGCATCTCCATCAAGCCGGCCGACGGTATGGACGAGATGAAGTACGACATGGGTGGCGCTGCCTCCGTGCTCGGTACCATGCATGCGCTGGCCCAGCTGCAACTGCCGATCAACGTCATCGGCGTACTGGCAGGCTGCGAGAACATGCCGGGTGGCAACGCCTATCGTCCGGGTGACATTCTCACCTCCATGTCCGGCCAAACCATCGAAGTGCTCAACACCGATGCGGAAGGTCGTCTGGTGCTGTGTGATGCGCTGACCTATGTGGACCGCTTCGATCCGGAAACCGTCATCGACGTGGCGACCCTGACCGGTGCCTGCGTCATCGCGCTGGGCCACCACACCTCGGGTCTGCTGGCCAACCACAACCCGCTGGCCCACGAGCTGCTCAACGCCTCCGAACAGGCGGGTGATCGCGCCTGGCGTCTGCCGCTATTTGACGAGTATCAGGAGCAGATCGACAGCCCGTTCGCCGACATGGCCAACATCGGCGGTCGTCCGGCCGGCACCATCACCGCAGCCGCCTTCCTGTCACGCTTCACCAAGAAGTACAACTGGGCCCACCTGGATATCGCCGGGACTGCCTGGAAGAGTGGCAAGGATAAAGGCTCCACCGGTCGTCCGGTGCCCCTGCTGACCCAGTTCCTGCTGAACCGGGCTGGCGTGGATATCGAAGAGAAAGAGTAACTTTTTCATCCCTTCTGATGCGTGCATCAAAAGGGTTGGCGTTACCCTGAACCACAAGGAAGAGGCCCGCCTCTTCCTTGTTTCATTCTTGAATCAGTGAGCTGCGGACGGGAAACGCCCCGTCAGCCTCATGAGGCGGTCAACAGTCCGTCACCGCAAAACGGGATCAACCTGATGAGCCAAGTGACCTTTTACCTGATGAGCGAACAGGATGACGCGCAGGCCTCTGCGGTCGAGCGACTGGCCTGCACTCTTGCGGCCGAGTCGTGGGGGGCGGGCCATATCTACCTGTTCTGCAACGATGAGGCCCAGGCCCTGCGCCTCGACGAGCTGTTGTGGCAACTGCCGCCGGAGCGCTTCGTGCCGCACCAGCTGCAAGGCGAAAGCGGCATGGCCCCGGTGGAGATCGGCTATCAGCCACCGAAACGGCGCTACGCCCGCCTCATCAATCTGGCCACTGCGACACCTTTGTTTGCAGGACACTTCGCTCAAGTGGTAGATTTTGTCCCCACTGACGAAACACAAAAGCAGCAAGCCCGCGAGCGCTACAAGCACTATCGCCAGGCAGGCCATACCCTCGAAATGAGGGATCAGCCCGTCCTTGCCGCACCGGATCCGGCGCAGCCCTGACTGCAACCAATTGATCCATAAAGAATCAACACCAGACTCCATCCATCCAGATTACGGCGAGACCATGGAAAAGACTTTTAATCACAACGCCATCGAACAGGCGCTCTATCAGCACTGGGAAGCCCAGGGTTACTTCAAGCCCCACGGCGACACCAGCAAAGACTCCTTCTGCATCATGATCCCGCCGCCGAACGTCACCGGCAGCCTGCACATGGGTCACGCCTTCCAGCAAACCCTGATGGATACCCTGATCCGCTACAACCGCATGCAGGGCAAGAACACCCTGTGGCAGGCAGGTACCGACCACGCCGGTATCGCCACCCAGATGGTGGTTGAGCGCAAGATCGCCGCAGAAGAGGGCAAGACTCGCCACGATTACGGCCGTGATGCTTTCATCGACAAGATTTGGCAGTGGAAGGAAGAGTCCGGTGGCACCATCACCCGCCAGATGCGCCGTCTGGGCGACTCCGTGGATTGGGAGCGCGAGCGCTTCACCATGGATGAGGGTCTCTCCGCCGCCGTGCAGGAAGTGTTTGTTCGTCTCTACGAAGATGGCCTGATGTACCGCGGCAAGCGTCTGGTGAACTGGGATCCGAAACTCAACACCGCCATCTCCGATCTGGAAGTGGAAAACCGCGAGATCAAGGGCCACATGTGGCACCTGCGCTATCCGCTGGCCAACGGCGCCAAGACCGCCGAAGGCAAGGATTACCTGATCGTCGCCACCACCCGTCCGGAGACCATGCTGGGCGATACCGCCGTGGCCGTGAACCCGGAAGACCCGCGCTACAAGGCGCTGATCGGCCAGCACATCCTGCTGCCGCTGGTGAACCGTCTGATCCCCATCGTTGCCGATGAACACGCCGACATGGAGAAGGGCACCGGTTGCGTGAAGATCACCCCGGCCCACGACTTCAACGATAACGAAGTGGGCAAGCGCCACAGCCTGCCGATGATCAACATCTTCACTCTGGACGCCCACGTGCGTGCCGAAGCCGAAGTGGTCGACACCAACGGCAACCCGAGCACTGCCTACGACGCTGCCCTCCCGGCCGAGTTCGCCGGTCTGGAGCGCTTCGCTGCCCGCAAGGCGATTCTGGCCAAGCTGGAAGAGCTGGGTCTGCTGGACGAGATCAAGGATCACGTGCTGCAACAGCCTTACGGCGATCGCGGTGGCGTGCCCATCGAGCCGATGCTGACCGACCAGTGGTACGTGCGCGTGGCACCGATGGCCAAGACCGCTATCGAGGCGGTGGAAGATGGCCGCATCCAGTTCGTGCCGAAGCAGTACGAAAACATGTACTTCTCCTGGATGCGCGACATTCAGGACTGGTGCGTCTCCCGTCAGCTGTGGTGGGGTCACCGCATTCCGGCATGGTATGACGATGCAGGCAACGTCTACGTTGGCCGCAGCGAAGACGAAGTGCGCGCCAAGCACAGCATCCCGGCCGTAACCGTACTGCGTCAGGACGAAGACGTGCTCGACACCTGGTTCAGCTCCGCCCTGTGGACCTTCTCCACTCTGGGCTGGCCGAACAACACCGAGGCACTCAAGACCTTCCACCCGACCGACGTGCTGATGAGCGGCTTCGACATCATCTTCTTCTGGATTGCCCGGATGATCATGATGACCATGCACTTCATCAAGGACGAAAACGGACAGCCGCAAGTCCCCTTCAAGACCGTCTACATCACGGGCCTCATCCGCGACGAAGAGGGCCAGAAGATGTCCAAGTCCAAGGGCAACGTGCTGGACCCCCTCGACATGATCGACGGTATCTCGCTGGAAGATCTGCTGGAGAAGCGCACCGGCAACATGATGCAGCCGCAGATGGCCGAGAAGATCGCCAAGCGTACTGCCAAGCAGTTCCCGGAAGGGATCGATGCCCACGGCACCGACGCCCTGCGCTTCACTCTGGCTGCGCTGGCCTCTACCGGTCGTGACATCAACTGGGACATGAAGCGCCTGGATGGCTACAACAACTTCTGCAACAAGTTGTGGAACGCCTCCCGCTATGTGCTGATGAACACCGAAGATCAGGATTGTGGCTTCAACTGCGGCGAGATGCAGTTCAGTCTGGCGGACCGCTGGATCCAGTCCCAGCTGCAAGTGGCCATCCGTGACTTCCGTACCGCCCTCGATACCTACCGCTTCGACATCGCGGCTGGCGTACTGTACGAGTTTATCTGGAACCAGTTCTGTGACTGGTATCTGGAGCTGACCAAGCCGGTGCTGACCAAGGGTTCCGAGGCCGAGCAGCGCGCTGCCCGCCACACCCTCGTGACTGTGCTCGAAACCCTGCTGCGTCTGGCACACCCGATCATCCCGTTCATCACCGAGACCATCTGGAAATCGGTCGCGCCGCTGGCTGGCGTACACGCCGACACCATCATGATTCAGGCCTTCCCGGAATTCGACGCCGCCAAGGTAGACGAAGCCGCGATGGCGGATCAGGAGTGGGTGAAGGAGTTCATCGTCAGCATCCGCAACATCCGAGCCGAGATGAACGTGGCACCGAGCGTGCCCCTCAACGTGCTGCTCCAGTGCGATGCCAAGGATGCCCAGCGCGCCGCCGACAACGAGGCCTTCCTCAAGTCGCTGGCCCGTCTGGAGTCCATCCGCGTTCTGGCGGACGGTGAAACCGCCCCGCTGTCAGTGAAGAAGCTGATCGGCGCTACCGAGCTGATGATCCCGATGGCCGGTCTCATCGACAAGGATGCCGAGCTGGCCCGTCTGGCCAAAGAGGTTGCCCGTCTGGTGGGCGAGTGCGGCCGTATCGAAGGCAAACTCGGCAACGAAGCCTTCGTCGCCAAGGCGCCGGAAGCGGTCATCGCCAAAGAGCGCGAGAAGCTGGAAGATTACCGTCTCCAGCTGACCAAGCTGGAAGCCCAGCAGGCTGAAATCGCCGCGCTGTAAGCACCGCCCCAACCGATACAACAAAGCCCCCTGCCAAGGGGGCTTTTTCATATCCGCGCTTCCCGTTTCAGCTCACCAGTAGCCAGCCGCAAAAACCGAGATAGAGCAGACCAACCAGCGCCAGCCGTCCGGCGGTCATGCTTCCTTTTCTGAACCCCCACCAGAGCAGCCCCACAGCCAGCAACGTCACCAGCGAGGAAGCCATCATGGCGCCATCCAGCAGCCAGGGGGTGAAGAGCAAACAGAACGCCTTGGGAATAGAGCCCTGGATCATCATGGCCCCGGAGATATTGGCCAGCGCCAACCGATTCTTGCCCTGTCGCACCCAGATCAGCACGTTCATCAGCTCCGGCATCTCGGTCGCCACCGGACTCAACAGCAGGGCTGCCAGCACCGGCGAGAGGCCAAACAGTTCGCCCACGCTCTCCAGCTGATGAACAAACAGCTGAGCCGCCAGCGCCACCACCACCAACGCACCCAGCGTCTGCAGCAGTACCTTGCCAAGGGGCGGGATCCCCGCATCGGGGGCCAGCTTGAGGGGCTCCGGCAGTTCGACTTCGTGACTGTCACTCTGTTTCAGCTCACGCAGCACATAAACGAGGTAGACCAGCACAAAGAGCGGGGCCAGCCAGCTCTTACCGGTAAAGGCGACCAGACCCAGTACAGTGGCCACCAGAAAGATACCCATAAACCAGCGCTGATCCCGGCCAATCTCGCGCTGCACCTCGCCATCGATGGCCCGTTCGGTACGCCCCATGCAAAGCAGCAGGGTAACACCGACCGCTGCATAGCCGATGGTGGCCAACACCAGCGGCCCGCCAAGGGCGGCGCCAATGCCGATCTCCTGCTGGGCGGTTGTGTTGCCCATCAGCAGAGCGGTCAGGGTCACGATACACTCGGGTAGCGCCGTACCCAGTGCCGCCAGCAGCGAACCGGTGGCGCTTTGGGAGAGTTTGAAGTGGTGGCCGGTCCACTCGATGCCGTTGACGAAGTATTCGCAGGCAAGGTAGATGGTGACCGCAGAGACGAGAAATAACAGCAGGGTAATCAACATAATAGATACCGCCAGGCGAGCAGAATAACCGATGGACCCGACATGGCTCGCCCGGCTGGCGTGCATATCGAGGCCAAAGGTCTTGCAGAGCGATAGTGCCTATCGCCGCCCATGCCATGGATCCGAAGACCCAAGAGTGTTGACATGGGCCCGGCCCGGAATGCGGGCGGGTTGCTACTCCCCAATGACTGAGGGGACGTTTTAGCAACTCGACCGCCGCCTCACAAGGCAAATTAATGACAACTCATTCAATAAGTTGTAAGGGAATGTAACCTCACCAGCGCCCCCTCCCCGCCACCATTGCGCTGTTGGCACACCGATTGCTGTAGGTAGTTCACTATCCACAACAGTTTGGGAAGGATGAACAATGAAACGGTGGATCCAACATTTCTATCAACTGAACCGCCTCAATTGGCTGATGGTCTGGTTGTTGCTCTGCTGCAGCATCATTCTGCTGTTTCCGGCCGGGCTGATGAAAGGGGCCGTCAGCCAGTGGGCTGCGGATCATGCGGCCTGGCTGGGGGTCGGCATGCTGATCGCCATCTCCTACTTCTGCAGTCAGGGCTTCCTGATCGCCTGGGAGTGGGCATGCGAAGAGTGGCAGGCGCGCCGTCAGCAGGACCAGCTGGCCCAGATGATCGGCTTCCTCGACTTCAACGAGAAAGCGGTGCTGCGCGAGTTCGTGCTGCAGCGTAAAAGCGTCATAAACTTGCCGATCACCGAGCCCGCCGTCAAAAACCTGATGGATGCCGGCGTCCTCACCTACGCCTACGGCAAGCCGACCCGGGAGAAGGATGACGAGAACCAGATCCGCGCCCTGATGATCGCCCTGCCCGCCCGACCGCTGCTCACCTACAAGGTGCTGGGGCTGTCGCGCGGCAAGATGAGCGACGAGCAGGTGGAGCAGATCATGAACGCCCGTCCCAAGTTCGCCCAGAAGGGGTTCCAGCGCTAACCGCCGCCCCATCCGCCAGATGCAAAAGAGCCGGACACTGTCCGGCTCTCTCGTTTCTGCGCGACGTTCTGTACATCCCTTGCGTCTTGTTGCGCCCTACCCCTTTAGGCTGGAGCAAAAGCTGACATCGTCCTGCACCGGATTATCGCTCATGCTGTGATAGAGCTCGAAGCAGGGACCATTGCCAAACTCCAGCCCGGCAGCAACGATGTCGCCGATATGTTCCTGCCAACGCGGGCCATACTGACTGCGGTCGGTAATAAGATAACGGGACTGGGCGTAACGACCGGCGGGAATAAGCTGGATCTCGACCGCTTCCATCCCCACCGTCCCCGCAGGCACCGTCACCCCGATGTCAGTGCGACACTGGGCTGGCGGAGTCACCTCGGGGTTATCGTGATAGATGAAGATCCACTCCCCACCTTCCAGACCGCGGGCGCTGGCCCACTGATGCAGCTTGCTGCAGACGGGGTCATACCCCTCGCCATAGGGGCCGGTGACACGTATATAGGCCAGAGTGCGGGCGTCCATCTCGATGGTTTTCATGGTATTGCTCCTTGCTGATGAGTGACCCTCAGCATAAGGATTAGGCTGCACAAGTGCGTGTCCATCCTTGCTCATCAAGTGTCCATTCTTGCTCTTGTCGCGGCGAAACTCTCCCGGCGTGCAACCATAGTAACGGCGAAATACCTTGGCAAACGCCTGGGAGCTGGCGAGCCCCGCCCCCAACGCAATGGCCGTGACACTGGCATCGGTATAGCAGAGCTGCCAAGCAGCCCGCTGAATGCGCAGACGACGACACATCTCCCCGGGCGTCTCCCCCGCCACAGCCGTAAATACCCGGTGAAAATGGTAGAAAGACAAGCAGGCACTGCTTGCCAGCGTTTCGATGGAGAGATCGGGATTCTGCTCCAGCGCCCGGATCACCGGGCGCAATCTGGCCTGATAGTCGACCATGCCGTTAGCGACTGGCGCCCCCCGCGACTCTGGCCATATAGAGCGCATCCACATAACGCCCTTGGCGGAAGGCATAGTCACGGGCTCGCCCCTCCTCGGTAAAACCGAACTTGCGATAAAGCGCCTGTGCGGCCTCATTGTCGGTATAGACGGTCAGCTCAATCCGGTGCAGGTTGAGCCAGTTATCGGCCAGATCCAGCGCCGCGGCCATCAGGGTAGAGCCAACCCCCTTGCCAGCCCAGTCATCCCGCACTCCCATGCCAATCCCGGCCACATGCTTGCGTCTGGGATTGGGCTCAACCAGCAGCGAGAGCTGGCCTACCAGCAGGCCGTCGACCTCGGCGACCAGCGCCACCACGCAGTCGCTCTCCAACCGCTTCTGCCACTGGCTAAGGGGTGGCATAGGCAGGTGCAAAGTGCCCGCCTGGGCATTGGGCATGGCGTAAAGATCCCGCAAGGCGGGGGCATCGGCGGGTTCGGCATGACGGATAGTAATCTGCATATGAGGCTCCTTCTCGAAACCTCCATCATGCAATATCCGGCGCGGTTACACATCCCCCACCAGCACCCATTTGTCTTGCCTATCAAAGGGCGAGGAAAAGCCCATTGGCCGAGCACGGCGCAGATCCGTAGGCTGGCCCCATATCAACAAGGAGAGAAGCCATGACTGACAAGACCCTGCACAGCGCCAACGGCGCCCCCGTCGTCGACAACAACAACAGCCTCACCGCCGGCCCGCGCGGCCCCATCCTGATGCAAGATATCTGGTTGATGGAGAAACTCGCCCACTTCGACCGCGAGCGCATTCCCGAGCGGGTGGTTCACGCTAAGGGCTCGGGCGCCTACGGCACCTTTACCGTGACCCACGACATCAGCCAGTTCAGCAAGGCCGATCTGTTCAGCGCCATCGGCAAGCAGACGCCTGTATTCCTGCGCTTCTCCACAGTGGCCGGTGAAAAAGGCGCCGCCGATGCCGAACGCGACGTGCGCGGCTTCGCCCTCAAGTTCTATACCGAGCAGGGCAACTGGGATCTGGTGGGCAACAACACCCCGGTCTTTTTCATCCGTGATCCGCTGAAATTCCCTGACTTCATCCACACCCAGAAGCGGGATCCGCGCACCAACCTGCGCAACGCCACTGCCGCTTGGGACTTCTGGTCACGCCATCCGGAATCCCTGCATCAGGTCACCATACTGTTCAGCGATCGCGGCATTCCCAAGAGCCTGCGGGAGATGAATGGCTACGGCAGCCACACCTTCAGCTTTATCAACGACGCCAACGAGCGCTTCTGGGTCAAGTTCCACTTCAAGACCGAGCAGGGCCACAGCTTCTACACCGATGAAGAGGCAGCCACCGCCGTCGGGCAGGATCGGGAGACCAGTCAGGCGGATCTGTTCAATGCCATCGAGCGGGGCGACTTCCCGCGCTGGAAGGTCTATGTGCAGGTGATGCCGGAGGCCGAAGCCCAGACTTACAACATCCACCCGTTCGACCTCACCAAGGTGTGGCCGCACAGCGACTACCCGCTGATCCCGGTGGGCGTGCTGGAGCTCAACCAGAACCCGGACAACTACTTCGCCCATGTGGAGCAGGCCGCCTTTACCCCGGCCAACGTGGTGCCCGGTATCGGCTTCTCGCCGGACCGCATGTTGCAAGGGCGACTCTTCTCCTACGGCGACACCCAGCGCTATCGCCTAGGCGTCAACCACGGTCTGCTGCCGGTCAACGCCCCGCGCTGCCCGTTCCACCACGGCGCCCATCGTGACGGAGCCATGCGGGCAGACAGCAATGGCGGCGCCAGCCCCAACTATCAGCCGAACCGTTTCGGCACCCAGCAGCCGAGCGAGCAGCACGAACCGGCGCTGAGTCTGGAAGGGGCCGCCCTGCACTACGACTTCCGTGACTACGACAGCGACTACTACAGCCAGCCGGGCAACCTGTTCCGCATCATGGACGAGGGGCAGCGTTCACGGCTCGCCGCCAACCTGGCCCGCTCCCTTATCAATGTGGAGGATGACGCCATCGTCGCGGCCCAGCTCAAACACTTCGAGCAGGCCGACCCCGAGTACGCCAAACGGGTCGAACTGGCACTGGCCGCCTTGCAGCGCTAAGCCGCAAGCAGGCAACATCTGCAAAAACAAAACGGGGGCCTGATGGCCCCCGTTCTCGTCATGACGGTATTTGATAAATAAAAAAACAGAGCCCAAGGCTCTGTTTTCACTGCTGTATCAATCCCGGACGGAACGCGCTTCGCGCTCTTCCCGCTCCCTTGCCAACAAGCGTTTGTACCACCAGCTACTGCGACGACGTTGTGCATTGGAAGAGCGACGAGCCATTTCTTAGGTTCCAGCCAAGAGAAGAAAGGAGCTGCATTATGCGACAGGGATCACGTCCATGTCTTTAGCTGGATCAAGAAAAGCCTCACTGACCCACGGAAATCGTCTTCTGATCTTTCGCACCACGGGTGGCAGGCAACACCACCGCAGGAGAGCGCCAGGCCAGCGGGCCATTGCTCTCGAGGTCGTTCTGCGGGCCACACTCCAGCCAGATATCACCCTGCAGAATGCGGGCCCCTTCAGAATATTTCTGATCCGCAAACCAGCAGACCCGCTCGGGCAGCGAACCCAGTGGCAGCACCAGCTCGGGACTGGCAGACTCGCCCACCACAGTGGTTTTGGGCGCAGCCAGAGCGGGGGCGAGCCAGAGGGAGACCAGCAGGCAGAGCAGTACATTTTTCATGAGGGGGATCCTGTTGCGATGGGAGGCACTCTCGAAGAGTCGACCAGCCCCGTGGTTTACTTGACTGACAATCATACTGCCTGCTGGCATTGTGAAACCAATATGGTAGCCTGCCAGCGCCTGCGGGCAGCCTCTCGCTGCCACGCGCAAACTTCCGGTGAATTTGTCACGTCCTGACAAAATATAACCTTATTTATCAAATCGTTATTTGGATATTATCCCAATGCGTATCATGCCGTTGCTTCAGGCGGCCTGCCTGAGCCTGATGTTGTCCGCCTGCGTTGCCCCATTGCTGATGATGAGCCCCACCAGCCAGCTGATGTGGGCCCTGCTCAAGCCGCTGGTCGGCTTTGACCCGAACGAGGTCAATCTGTTCGAACAACCCCTGATCAAGGATCGGATGACAGCCATCCTTGGCCCCAACTACGACAGCACCATGCAGTTGCTCAAGACTGCCGACAAGTTACAGCAGGAGGGGCCGCTTTTCTATGTGGTCTCCGAGTATGCGCCGGTGCCGGATATCGCCAAGCAGGCGGGGATGGTGTGGAACTCGCAAACCAACCAGATGTCGGTATTGCTGCAAAAAGGGGATGGCACCACCCTGACCTTCGGCGAAAATCTGGCAGGCACGGCACCGACCTGGCCAACCGCCATGCAGGGCTGGCAGACCCCCACCAGCCAGCTCACCCCGGCGGCCAATGCCCTGACCGGCGCAGCGACCAGTCAGAGTGGCGCCTCCCCCTTCTCCCTTGGCAGCGCGCTGGGCACAGTGACCCGCGGCGTCGCCGGCTCTCTGACCAACAGCGCAAGTCAGGCTATCAGCGGCGCAGCCGCCAACGCCACAGGGCAGGCCACCCAAACGGTGAGCCAAAGCGCGACCGCACTTACCCGCACAGCAACCACCGCAGTCACTGCACCCGCCAAACAGGCGGTGAGCAGCTCCACCGCCACCGTGACGCAAGAGGCCACCAAAGCCGTTGTCACACCGGCCAAACAGGCTGTCAGCAGCGCCGCTGCGACCGTAACCCAAGAAGCCACCAAGGCCGTTGCCGCTCCTGCCAAGCAAGCCGTCAGCAGCGCTGCTGCGACCGCAACGCAAGAAGCTACCAAGGCCGTTGCCGCTCCGGCCAAACAGGCAGTCAGCAGCGCCACTGCGACCGCGGCGCAAGAAGCTACCAAGGCCGTTGCTGCTCCTGCCAAGCAAGCCGTCAACAGCGCCGCTGCAACCGTGACGCAGGAAGCCACCAAGGCTGTGGCCGCCCCCGCCAAACAGGCCGTCAGCAGCACTGCCGCCACCGTGACGCAAGAAGCGGCCAAAGCCGTTACCACTCCTGCCAAGCAAGCCGTCAGTAGCGCCGCTGCGACCGCGACGCAAGAGGCCACCAAGGCTGTTGCCGCTCCAGCCAAACAGACCGTCAGCAGTGCCGCGGCGACCGTGACACAGGAAGCCACCAAAGCTGTTGTCGCTCCGGCCAAACAGGCAGTCAGCAGTGCCGCCGCTACCGTGAAGCAAGAGGCAACCAAGGCCGTTGCCGATCCAGCCAAACAGGCTGTCAGTGCCGCATCCCATACGGCCGGAGAGAGCGTCGCCGATGCCGCCAGAGCGGCGGAAGCCAAGGCTCGCGCCAAGGCAGAAGCAGAGATGGAAGCCCTGCTCAAATAAACCGACAGGCCACCGCAAGGTGGCCTGTTTTTTATCCCGCTACCGGATCATGACGTTATGAAAAAGGCCACATAGACTGTTAGGTAACTACCCGCATAAGGAGTGCATCATGCGTCGTCTGCTCCCTGTTCTCGCTTCTCTCGCCCTGTTTATCGCGCTCCCTGCTCCGGCACTTATCTACTATTCGGAGCAGAACATGCCACTCAATGGCCAGGATAAAAATGGTCAGCCTGTGGGGTTGGCGGTCGAGTTGCTGCGCCTGATGTGGCGCGAAATGGGGGAGCCGGAGCAACCCATCCACTTTCTGCCCTGGGCCCGCGGCTGGTATCTGCTGACCCAGCAGCAAGAGGCCGTGCTCTTTACCACGGCGCACACCAAGGAGCGGGATCCCCACTTCCTCTGGGTCTGCCCCATCAGCCACTCCAGGGTCGCGCTGGTCGGCCGCAAGCAGGATGCCCCCAAAGTGGCCAGCAAAGCGGATCTCGCCAAGCTGCAGATCGGTGTGATGCAGGCGGATGTCGGGGAGCAGTTGCTGCTCAACCGCGGGATCAGCCCGGGCAATATGATGTCGGTGGAGCGCATGGATCAGGTGGTGCGCCAGCTGATCATGGCACGCACCGACCTGGTAGCGGGCAACGAGGTGATGTTGCGCCATCAGGCCAAGGAGTTGGGTTTTCCCAGCGAGGATTTTGTCACCGTCGCGATCATTGAAGAGCAGGACAACTGCTTCGCCTTCAACCTGAGGGCAGACAAGCAACAGGTTGCCCGCCTGCAACAGGCGCTGGACAAGGTCAAACAGGGGGATGAATACAAGCAGTTGATGAAGCGCTACCAGTTGCTCAGTATCCTGCCCGAAACCACTCCCACCATCCCGCGCCTCGAGTAACCCCGGCCCGCCCTATGGCGGGCTCTCTCTATCTCCCGCCGATGACGCCTGCGATGCCTCCACCGGCGCCGTAATGAGGTGGTTCAGAAAGAGAGTGAACAGCTCGGCCCGCGAGCCGAGCCGCAGCTTGCCATAGAGATGCTTGCGGTGATTCTTCACTGTGCCGCTGCCAATCCCGAGCGCTGCGGCAATCGCCTCGGTATCCAGCCCCTGCAGCAGCAACTCCGCCACCTGCCGCTCGCGCCGGGTAAGCCGATCCCCCCCGACACTCGACATAGCCTGCTCCACCGCACTCCGGAGGCTGGAGCTGTCTGGCAGCGCAGTGCTCTGGGCCAACAGCGGCTGGCTCTGCCGCCACTGCTGACGACAGAGCGAATGCACCAGCGGGAACAGCTGCTCCAGCCTCGCCAGCTCGTCACGGCTGAGGGTACTGCGCTTGTCGAGCCGCCCGAGAAACAGCATCAGCGTCAGCCCGTCCCGCACCGGCAGGATCAGCCCCACCTCCTCCTGCCAGCCGGTAGCCTGATAGAAGTGGTAGCGATATTCGGGATCGAGCCGCCCTTGGGAGACCTGCGCCAGGGTCCAGACGCCGGCAGGCAAGCCCTGCTCCAGCGCCTGCATAAAGGGATCCTGACTGAAGTGGCTGGTGAGGTAGCGGTCAAACAACAGAGCCCGCTGATGATTGAGGTTGTCGTAGAGGTAGACGGGGCGCTGCCCCACCCCGAGCAGCAGGGCGCAATCAAACGCCACCTGTTGCTGGATCAACCGCACCAGCGCCGCCGCAAAGGCGCTGCTGTGCAGGGCATCGACCACTTCGGTCATACTGCGGGTCAAGGCATCTGTGGTGAATGGCTGGGTCATGGTGGCACGTTTCCAGTGACGGGGAGCGATTCCCCGCTATGGCTGAATGCTAGCACGAGAGTGGCAAAACTGTCCCTTAGGGGACATATCCGCCACCGGCCAGAACGGCGAGGATGACGGCTTTTCCCCTGTTGTTGGAGCACCCATGATCAACCCCCACCTGCTCGATGAGCTGACCGAGCGCGGCCTTGTGGCCCAGAATTCCGACCCGGCGGCCCTGGCCGATCATCTTGCCACCCCGCGCACCGTCTATTGCGGGTTCGATCCCACCGCCGGCAGCCTGCATATCGGTCATCTGGTGCCGCTCTTGATGCTGCGCCGCTTCCAGCTGGCTGGGCACACCCCGGTGGCACTGGTGGGCGGGGCAACCGGCCTTATCGGCGATCCCAGCTTCAAGGCGACCGAGCGCAGCCTCAACAGTGCCGATACCGTGCAGGGTTGGGTCGCCAGCCTGTCTGCCCAGATCAGGGCGCTGCTGCCCGCCGATGAGGGCCTGTCAGCCCCGCAACTAGTCAACAATGGCGACTGGATGGGGCAGATGTCCGCCCTCGACTTTCTGCGGGATATCGGCAAGCACTTCTCGGTCAACGCCATGCTGGCGCGGGAGTCGGTGCGTCAGCGGCTGGCTCGCCCGGATCAGGGCATCTCGTTCACCGAGTTCTCCTACGCTCTGCTGCAATCCTACGACTTTGCGGTGCTGCACCAGCGGCTCGGTTGCACCCTGCAGATTGGCGGCAACGACCAGTGGGGCAATATCACCAGCGGCATGGATCTCACCCGTCGCCTCCATCAGGCGCAGGTGCACGGCATGACCCTCCCCCTTATCACCAAGGCAGACGGCACCAAGTTCGGCAAGACCGAAGGGGGCGCGGTCTGGCTCGATCCGGCGCTCACCTCCCCTTACGCCTTCTACCAGTTCTGGCTCGGCACCGCGGATGAGGATGTCTACCGCTTCCTGCGCTACTACAGCTTTATGTCGCTGAGCGAGATTGATGCACTGGAGGCGGAAGACGCAAAGCGGCAGGGGCGCAAGCAGGCCCAGCAGGTGTTGGCGAACGAGCTGACCGAGCTGGTACACGGCAAGGCGGCGCTGGCTGCGGTGCAGCGCATCAGCGAGCTGCTGTTTAGCGGCGATGTGGCTCGCCTCGGCGAGAGCGATCTGGCCCAGCTGGCGCAGGATGGCATGCCGAGCAGCACCGTCAACGGCGAGACGGATCTGGTCAGCCTGCTGGTCAGCTGCGGTCTGGCGAACTCCAAACGCATCGCTCGCGAGCTGCTGGCGGCGGGCGCCATCAGCCTCAATGGTGTGCTCAAGCAAGATGATCAGCTGAGCGCCACGGATCGGCTGTTTGGTCGCTACCAGCTGCTGCGCCGGGGCAAGAAGCAGTATCACCTGGTGGAGTGGCAATAAGCCGCAGGGCGGGGAGCACAACCTCCCCGCCCACACCCTGAATCCCTTTTGAATCCCGAGTTGCGATCCCCCTCACAGCCTCTCCCGTCAGCAGCCACCATACTGGCACCGGCGAACATGGAGTACGCCACACAATCTGTTCCTCACGATTCAACAAGGATGCTGATGATGAAGAGATGGCTTCTGGTGCTGCTCTGCACCCTGCCCATGCTGGCACACGCCAGCGGATACACCCAGACCCGCTACCCCATAGTGCTGGTACACGGCCTCTTCGGCTTCGACAAGCTGCTCGGGGTCGATTACTTCTATGGCATTCCCCAGGCCCTGAGCCGGGATGGTGCCAAAGTCTACGTGGCTCAGGTATCGGCCACCGCCAGTTCGGAGCAACGGGGGGAGCAACTGCTCGCCCAGGTTGAGCTGCTGCTGGCGGCCACCGGCGCCGAGAAGGTCAACCTGATCGGCCACTCCCACGGCGGCCCTACCATCCGCTATGTCGCCTCGGTCGCCCCCGAGCTGGTCGCCTCCGCCACCAGCGTCGGCGGGGTCAACTACGGCTCCGAGATTGCCGATCTGGTGCGGGCCAATGCAGCGCCCGGCTCGGCCGCCGAAAAGCTGGCTGCCGCCGCGGCCCACGCCCTCTCCGGCATGATTTCACTGCTCTCGGGCGGGAGCCAACTGCCGCAAGATCCGGTCGCCGCCCTCGATGCCCTAACCAGCAAGGGAGCCAGCCAGTTCAACCAGCGCTACCCGGAGGGGCTGCCCAGCCGCTATTGCGGTGAGGGGCCGATGCAGGCCAGCAACGGCGTCTACTACTTCTCCTGGAGCGGGCGCGGCAACCTGACCAATCTGCTGGATCCGGTGGATCCGGCGCTGGCGCTGACCGGCGCCTTCTTCAAAGAGCCCAATGACGGACTGGTCGGAGTCTGCAGCAGTCACCTCGGCAAGGTGATCGGCACCGACTACCGGATGAACCATCTGGACGAAGTGAACCAGTCCTTCGGCATCCACCATCTGTTCGAGACCGATCCGGTCACCCTCTATCGCCAGCATGCCAACCGACTCAAGGAGCTGGGACTATGAAGATAGCCACCCTGCTCGTCGTGCCCTGCGCCATCACCCTGCTGCTTGGCGGGGTGTTGCTCTGGCCCACGGCACCGACGGCAGACTCATCCCCCGCTCAAGCCAGCCAGCATGCACAGAGCCACCCGCACGATCCCGAGCAGGAGGCCGCCGATGCCCTGCAGGCACGCTATCGCACCTTTGTCTCCGCCCAAAGCAGCCTGACGGTGCCCACCGAAATCTCCCTCGCCAGCCTGCAGATCCTGTTTGACGAGCGGGAGCAGCTGCGCCAGCAGAGCTTTACCCCGGCGGAGCAGGCCCAGCTGTTTGCCGAGGATCGACTGATGGAGCAGCTGACCCTGCGCCGCAGGGCGCTGGCGGAGGCAAGAGACAGCGACAAGTCGCAGCTGGCCAGCGAGCTGGATCTCTGGCTGGCGGAGCAACCGGGCTGGTTTCGCGAGGCGGAGGCCAACAGCCGTCTGCTTGAGGAGTTGCAAGGGCTGGCGCAGATGGACCCGGCCAAACGGGAGGCTCTGCTGCTGGAGACGGGGGGGCCGGAAGCGGTGGATCGGATGCGCCAGCTGGAGCAGAACCGGCAAGGGTTCGAGGAGCAGCTCAGCGGCTTTCTGGCCGAGCTCAGGCAACTGCCGAACGAGGCCCGGGCCGAACAGCAGCAGGAGCTGCTGGCCCGCTGGTTCGAGCCCGGACAGTGGCGCCGGGTCGAGGCGCTCACCCGGCTCAAGCTGGGGGAGCCACAAGCCGAATGAGAAGGGGGCCTGTGATGGGCCCCCTTGCTATTGCGCTTATTGCGGCTTGTTGGCCCCCGGCAGCGGCTGCCAGGTGAGGCGGGTCACTTGGGTGCCCTGCACCTCGCACTTGAGGCTCAGCTCCTGCCACCCCTTCTCCTGACGCAGGGAGACCTCCCCCTCGATCCCCTGCTCGCCAATCTTCAGCTTGTCCTGCTCGAAGATCACCTTGTCGCCGTGGGCGAGATCCATCAGTTTGCCGTTGCAGAGCCAGTGAGCGAGATCCGCCCCCTTCAGCTTGACGCCCCCCTTGGCCGCCTTCTGTTCGGCCGCGCTCTGCGCGAACAGCTTGCTCAGCTCGGCGGCCCGTTTGGTGAGCCACTCCTGACGCTGCTGCATGCTCATCTTGCTGACAAACTCGGCGGGCTGACCCTTCTCGTCCAGCCACTGGGTCAGCTTGCCGCTGTCATCAAAGGCGAACTGGGCGGCGGGCTCTTTGACCCCGAACAGCTTGCCGCCCTTGAAGTAGTAGCGGCTCTCCCCTTCCAGCTTGCCCAGCTCGTTCATGATGGGCACGGCGATGATGACGGGGGCGCCATCGATCCAGGCCTTGATATCGACGCCGTCATGGCTGAATTGACGGGTATCGAGGGCGCTCTCGGCCCCCTTCTCCATCAGGGTAAACTGCTCGGCGAGAGAAGCGGCCAGAGAAGGGAGGGAGCAGAATCCCAAGGTCAGCGCGATCGCTGTGTTGCGCATTGAGTTGTACATAACACTCCTGTGATGGGCCATCCGGCCCGTGGTTAACTCTCTGTCAGCCAGGCCCGCAGCCCTTCCCGGTGAGCATCGCTCAGGGGCAGGGATTGGCGGGCCCGGTAGTCAAAATGGATCAGGGTCGTTTCGGCGGTGACGGCCAGTTCGCCGCCCTGCCAGGCCTCCTGCCAGACCGTAAAGGAGCTGGTGCCGATGCGGCGCACGCCGGTCTTGATGGTGACCGGCTGGCCGTAGAACAGCTCCCGTTTGAACTGCACCGTATAGCCCGCGATGATCAGGTGCCAGTTATGCACATCCAGATCGGGGGAGAAGATCCGGAACAGGGGATCTCGCGCCGATTCGAACCAAACCGCCGGCACCGTATTGTTGATATGGCCGAGGGCATCCGTCTCCTGAAAGCGGGGTTGGATCTGCATTTCCAGCATGGGTTGACTCCTTGTCTCTTTGTTTCTGTCCTTGTCCGTTCATGGGACATCAGTGGCCAATGGGTGGCCGCCGGGCATCATCAGCGGATCAGCATGTTACATGATACTGCTGGCCCAAGCACAGGGATGCCAGCGGCCCTGCGCGACCGGCCAGCAGGTGTCGCAGCGCGGCGGATGGTAGGGCTGCACAGAAAAGCGGGCAGTAAAAAGCCCCGCACATCTTGGCTGTGCGGGGCTGGTGCAGATAACCAAACGGCTTGGGGACTAGCCGAGCAGATCGAAGCGATCCGCATTCATCACCTTGTTCCAGGCGGTGATGAAGTCACAGACAAACTTCTCCTTGTTGTCATCCTGGGCATAGACCTCAGCATAAGCGCGCAGCACCGAATTGGAGCCGAACACCAGATCCACCCGGGTGGCCGTCCACTTCAGCGCGCCGCTGCGGCGATCGCGGATCTCGTAGAGATTGCTCGCTTTCGGCAGCCACTGGTAGCCCATGTCGGTCAGGTTGACGAAGAAGTCGTTGCTGAGCACCCCGACCCGATCGGTAAAGACCCCGTGCCCGGAACCGCCATGGTTGGTGCCGAGCACCCGCATCCCGCCGACCAGCGCCGTCATCTCGCAGGCGGTGAGCCCCATCAGCTGGGCGCGATCCAGCAGCAGCTCCTCCGCCGTCACCACATAGTCCTGCTTCAGCCAATTACGGAAGCCGTCGGCCAACGGTTCCAACACCTCGAACGAGGCCACATCGGTCTGAGCCTGAGTGGCGTCCCCCCGGCCCGGCGCAAACGGCACGCTCACCGTCACTCCAGCGGCCTGGGCAGCCTGCTCGATGGCGAGGTTGCCCCCCAGCACGATGAGATCCGCGACGCTGACGCCACACTCGGCCGCGAGCTTGTCATAGACCGCCAGCACCTTCGCCAGCCGCGCCGGTTCATTGCCCGGCCAATCCTTCTGCGGCGCCAGCCGGATGCGGGCGCCGTTGGCACCGCCCCGCTTGTCGGAGCCACGGAAGGTACGGGCACTATCCCAGGCTGTAGTGACCCGCTCGCTGATGGAGAGGCCGCTGGCGGCAATCCTGGCCTTGACCGCCGCCACGTCATAATCGGCACGGCCGGCAGGCACCGGATCCTGCCAGATCAGATCTTCTGTCGGCACATAGGGGCCGACATAGCGGCTCTTCGGCCCCATATCCCTGTGGGTCAACTTGAACCAGGCGCGGGCGAAGGCGTCGGAGAAGGCCGCCGGGTCATCGCGGAAGCGCTCGGCAATCTTGCGATACTCGGGATCGAATTTGAGCGCCATATCGGCATCCGTCATCATGGGTTTGCAGCGGATCGACGGATCCTCCACATCCACCGGCATATCCTCTTCGGCGATATTGATCGGTTCCCACTGATGGGCCCCCGCCGGTGATTTTTGCAACCACCAGTCGTACTTGAACAGCAGCTCGAAGTAGCCGTTGTCCCATTGGGTCGGGTGGGTGGTCCAGGCCCCTTCGATGCCGCTGGTCACAGTGTTGCGGCCGATGCCGCGGCTGTGGTGATTGATCCAGCCGAGCCCCTGCTCCTCGAGGCTGGCCCCTTCCGGCTCGGGGCCAAGCTGTTTGGCATCGCCGTTGCCGTGAGCCTTGCCGACGGTGTGGCCACCGGCGGTCAGCGCCACCGTCTCTTCATCATCCATCGCCATGCGGGCGAAGGTGACTCGCATATCCTGCGCGGTTTTCAGGGGATCGGGCTGGCCATCCACCCCTTCCGGGTTGACGTAGATAAGCCCCATCATCACCGCCGCCAGCGGGTTTTCCAGATCCCGCTCGCCGGAGTAACGACCGCCCGGCTTGCCGCTGGGCGCCAGCCACTCTTTCTCCGATCCCCAGTAGATATCCTTCTCCGGGTGCCAGATATCCTCGCGGCCAAAGGCGAAGCCGAAGGTCTTGAGCCCCATGGACTCATAGGCCACGGTGCCCGCCAGAATAATCAAATCGGCCCAGCTGATCTTGTTGCCGTACTTCTTCTTGATGGGCCACAGCAGGCGACGGGCCTTGTCGAGGTTAGCGTTATCCGGCCAGGAGTTGAGGGGGGCAAAACGCTGGTTGCCACTGCCGCCACCGCCACGACCATCGGCGATGCGATAAGTCCCGGCCGAGTGCCAGGCCATGCGGATCATCAGGCCGCCGTAGTGACCCCAGTCGGCGGGCCACCACTCCTGACTGTCGGTCATCAGGGCGGTCACATCCTGCTTGAGGGCCGCCATATCGAGCCCCTTCAAGGCTTCCCGATAGTTGAAACCGGCCCCCAGCGGATTGGTCTTGGTATCGTGTTGGTGAAGAATGTCGAGGTTGAGGCTCTTCGGCCACCACTCCATTCTGGACGTCTCGACGGAGGTGGTTCCCCCGTGCATGACCGGGCATTTTCCTGCGGAACTGTCTGAATTGTTGCTCATCGTTTTCCTCATTTGCTCTGCTGTCCATAACCTGAAACAGCATGGCACAGAGGCGTGACACAAACTGTGCAGCAGCGGCCGATTTACGAATCTTTCACGCAAGCGGCCCCGGAGCACTCGTCGGCCGCGACAGAAATTGGACGAACTATGGCGCCTCTGCGGGCTGATGGGGCGGCTCGGGCCGCAGCCAGGCGCTGCGAAAATCGAACCAGCCGAGCGCCGTCATCCGCACCCCGTGCACGCCGACCCGGCTCTCCAGCTCCAGCCAGTGGTGAAACAGCGGCACAAACCAGCTCTGCTGCTGCACAGTTGCCAGCAGGGCGCGGGGGCCAGGCTCGGCACCGCTGGCGCGCCACTGCATCAACCCTTGCCACAACCCATGCTGACTGCCCCACACCTTGCGCAGCAACGGGGTGCCCTGCAACCAGGCGTAGGGGGCAAAGGGGCCGGCATGTTCGAGGTTGAGGGTGCCGAGCCAGAGATCCACATCCTCATCCTCGCCGCTTACCCAGCGGCCGTAATCGAGGGTGCGCACCTCCAGCCGGATCCCCTGTTCGGCCAGCAGGCTGCTCATGGCGTTGGCGCACTCGTTGAATTCCAGATGCTGGTTGAAGCAGGCAAGCACCAAGGTCGTCGGCAACTGCGCCGGTGTGGGCAAGGGCGCGGGCAGTGCTTCGCGCCAGTGGGGCAGCAGGCCGAGGGCGCTGGTCCAGCCCCGTTGTAACTCGGGGGCGACCCGCCCCATCAGGGCAACCGGATTGAGCAGCTGGCCAAGCCACTGGCGCAGAGCGGGATCCTGCAAGGATCCGGAACGATCGTCTTGCAGCAGGAAGTAGCAGCCCGACTCCAGCTCCGATTCGCCGCGCATGGTGCCGAGCTCGGGGCTGTCGCGCCCAAGCTGCAGGTGGGTCTCCAGCCGCTCCGCCAGTTCAGGCAGCATCCAGATATCGATCTCGTCGAGCAGGGCGCGCAGGCCGAAGTAGTCGTCAAACGCCGCAAGGCAAAGATGCAGGGGATCGTTCACAGCCACCCGGTAAGGGCCGGTGCCCACCGGTTGCAGGGCAAAGCCCGCCTCCCCCTTGAGCTCCCGCGGCAAGATGGTCGCCACCGGCTCCGCCAGCAGATTGGGCAGCCAGGGATCCGGGCTGTCGAGATAGAGATCAAGCGTGCGCGGCCAGGGGCTCTCCAACCGGTCCAGATGAGCGAACAGCGGGCGAGCCCGCAGGGCCAGCAGGCTCTCCATCACATCTTCCACCACCAGCTCGCGACCGTGGTGAAAACGCACCGCCGGGCGCAGGTAGAAACGCCAGTGGCAAGGACCCAGACACTCCCAGTGGTGGGCGAGATCCCCTTCGATTTCCCCATTTTCCTCATTTCGCCGGGTGAGGCCGTTGAAGATCTGGCGGCTCAGGTGGATTTCGGAGCGGCGCATCGGGCCGGTGGGCAGCAACTGCGGCAGCGGTCGGTAGTAGGGCACTCGCAGGATCTGGCGCCCCTCGCGGGTGGCCTGACCGAGCTGTTCGATCAGCAACGGAGTGAGCAGATCGAGGCGATCTTCGGCCAGCCGCACCGCCTGCGCCAACTGGCCCTGGCTGAGCAGATCCCGCAAGCGGCGCCGGGTCAGGCTCTCCTGACTGTCGAGCAGGGTGAGCCGGGAGCGCCGCCCCCGCCCCGCTTCCGCCGACCAGCTGAGCCAGCCCTGATCCTGCATCCGCCGCAGCAGCAGGCGGGCGTTGCGCGGGGTGCAGCAGAGCAGATCCGCCACCTCGGCGAGGCTGATCTCCCGCTCATCGCTGCCAAGCAGCTGGGCTAGTCGTTGAAATTGCTGGTAGAGGCGACCGGTCGGCATAAAAGAGGAAATCCTGTTGCTGTAAGTCATCAGTTTTTACTTCCGCATTTTAGCTCAATACTGCTGATGAACGTGAGAACCACAGCAGAGGAGCACCATCATGAGCCACGCCAACCCCCTCAAACCGAACCGGATCCAGCAGACCTTGCGCCGTTACTTCAAGCGGATCCTGCCGCGCCCGCTGCCACTTATCGAAGATCCCATGCAGCAGCTCAACCGCCTGATGCAGTGGGATATGAACCAGATCGATGACAAGGAGTATCGCCGTCGTCTCTGAGTACGGGCCATGCCAGCCACTCAGGACGCGCATCCCCTGCGGGCGATATTGCTTTGCCGGATCTTGCTGTTTACATCGGCCACGGGCCTGATAGATTGGACGTCTATCCATCTATAACTGTGACAAGCAACATCCAACAAGGAGTGTGTGATGAAAGATGCGACCCTGGCCCTGCACCACGGCTTTTCCAACGACCCCACCACCAAAGCGGTCGCCGTGCCCATCTACCAGACGGTGGCCTACGAATTCGAGAGCGCCCAGCACGGGGCGGATCTCTTCAATCTGGCGGTGCCGGGCAACATCTACACCCGCATCATGAACCCCACCAACGATGTGCTGGAGCAGCGGATGGCCGCGCTGGAAGGGGGCATCGCCGGCCTGGTGGTCTCGGCTGGTTCCGCCGCCATCACCTACGCCATTCAGGCACTGACCGCCGCCGGTGACAACATTGTCTCCACGCCCCAGCTCTATGGTGGCACCTACACCTTGTTCGCCCACATGCTGCCGAATTTCGGGGTCGAGGTGCGCTTCGCCAAGGATGACAGTGCCGAAGCCATCGCCGCTCTTATCGATGACAAGACCAAGGCGGTCTACTGCGAGAGCATCGGCAACCCGGCGGGCAACATCGTCGATCTGGCCGCGCTGGCCAAGGCAGCCCACGCCCGTGGCGTGCCGCTCATCGTCGACAACACGGTCGCCACCCCGGTCTTGTGCAAGCCCATCGAACACGGCGCTGACATAGTCGTCCACAGCCTGACCAAATATGTCGGCGGCCACGGCAACTCGCTGGGTGGCGTCATCGTCGACTCGGGCAAATTCCCCTGGGCGGATCACGCAGAGCGCTTCCCCCAACTGACCAAACCCGAGCCCTCCTACCACGGGGTGGTCTACACCGAGGCCTTTGGCCCCGCTGCCTTTATCGGGCGGGTGCGTACCGTGCCGCTGCGCAATACCGGCGCGGCGCTGGCGCCGATGAACGCCTTCCTGCTGCTGCAGGGGCTGGAGACCCTGAGTCTGCGCATGGAGCGCCACGTGGATAACGCCCTGCGGGTTGCCTACCACCTCAAGCATCACCCCAAGGTGGCCTGGGTCAGCTACGCCGGTCTGCCGGGTCACCCGCACTATCTGCTGGCGGAGAAATACATGGCCGGCCGCCCCTCGGCCATCCTCTCGTTCGGTCTGAAGGATGGCTACGAGGCGGGCGTGCGCTTCTACGATGCGCTGAAGATCTTCAAGCGGCTGGTGAACATCGGCGATGCCAAGTCGCTGGCCTGCCACCCCGCCTCCACCACCCATCGCCAGCTGAGCAAGGAGGAGCAGGCCAAGGCTGGCGTGAAACCGGAGATGATCCGGCTGTCGGTCGGGATCGAGGCGATCGAGGACATACTGGCGGATCTGGATCAGGCGCTGGAGGCCTGAGTCAGTCAGCAAGGGAGCGGGCATCAGCCCGCTCTTTTTTAGCCATCGGTGAACCGCCCCCCTCGCCTGCTCGTATACCCCATCCTGCTACCGAATCGAGGTCGTTATGATAGTCCTGCACCACCTGAACAAATCCCGCTCCCAACGCATCATCTGGCTGCTCGAAGAGCTGGGTCAGCCCTATGAGATCAAGGCGTATCAGCGCGATGCCGCCACCTTTCTGGCGCCGCCCGAGCTGAAAGCCATCCACCCTCTCGGCAAGTCGCCAGTCATCGAGTTCGACGGCCGGGTGCTGGCGGAATCGGGCGCCATCACCGAGTACCTGATCGCCCGCTATGCTGCCGATCGGCTGGCACCGGCACCAGATAGCCCGGAGTATCCCGAATACCTGCAGTGGCTCCACTTTGCCGAGAGCTCGGGCATTCTGCCGCTGCTGCTCGACATGTTCGTGCGCAAGGATGGCAGCCCGATGCGCTTCCTGCCGGACTACGCCAAGGCGGAGTGTGCCAAGGTGCTGGGCTACCTCAATGAGGTACTGGCGAATCGCCACTATCTGGTGGGGGATCACCTCTCCGGCGCCGACATCATGAACTCCTTCCTGGTGGATCTGCTGGCGCAAAACGGTCAGCTGGCCCACTTCCCGCATCTGCAAGCCTATTGGGAACGCCTCAATACCCATCCGGCCCGTCAGAAGGCGGTAGAGCTGGAGCGCGAGCTGGATCAGCGCCCCTGACCGAACAGCCACCATGAAAAACGCCCCGACAGTCGGGGCGTTTTGTTATGCAGCGAGCGCGGTTTACTTGGTCGCTGGCACCTTGTCGCGGCGCGACTTCCACCACCAGCGCAGCCGGATCTGGGAGATAAGCATCCCCGCCAGCATCAGGGCGCAACCGGCAATGGCGCGCTCATCCAGCGTCTCACCCAACAGCAACACGCCACCCACGGCGGCAAAGACGGTCTCCAGACTGAGGATGATGGCGGCATGGGCCGGATGGGCGCCACGCTGCCCCACCACCTGCAGGGTATAACCCACCCCGACCGAGACCAGCCCGGCGTAGAGCAGCGCCTGCCAACCGGCCACGGCGCCGCTAACAGTCGGGCTTTCGATAACAAAAGCAGTGGCGAGGCTGAGCAGGCCGCAGACTACGAACTGCACCCCGGCGAGCTTGATGGGAGCAACCCGGTTGGAGTAGTGATCCACCAGCAGCAGGTGAACGGCCCAGAAGAGGGCGCCGACCACCTGCAACAGATCGCCAAAGCCGATGGTGAACTCGTCGGTGACGCTCAACACATAGAGGCCCGTCAGAGCAATCAGGGCACCAATCCAGGTATTGAGTCCGCTCTTGTGGCGCAGCAGCAGCCCCAGTACCGGCACCAGAATGATGTAGAGCCCGGTGATAAAACCCGCCTTGGCGGCAGTGGTATAAAGCAGCCCCACCTGCTGCAGGGAGGCAGCACAGAACAGCACCAACCCGGCCAGCACACCACCGATCAGCAGTTGGCGATGGTCGCCTGCGACGGCAACAGGTTGTCGGGATTTGAGCCACCAGAGCAGCGGCAGCAGGGAGAGGGCGCCGAGCAGAAAGCGCAGGCCATTGAAAGTATAGGGCCCCATGTGATCCATCCCGAGGCGCTGGGCGACAAAGCCCATACCCCAGATGGTGGCAGCCATCAGCAACATCAGATTGGAGCGCATGGCGATTCTTCCTTAAATCGGCGCGTGACGGGTTATCCGATCCAAGATACCCGCCTCCCTATCCTCTTGTCTCCACTCTTTGTCTTCGCTCTCGCTCTCAACGCGCTGCATCGCAATGCTTTTGAGCACCGCGAGTGTTACAGCAGCGAGGGCTTGGTGAACACGGCCAACAGGGCAATCAGTAGCAGATTGCCCCGCAGGATCCACACCACCCGGAAGTGCTGCTGGATGGAGATCATCGGCGCCTTGCCCAGACGCAGGGCACGACGCCAGCGATAGAAGAGGCGGCTGGGATAAACGAGGGAGCCGACAATCAGCAGAAACAGCCCCATCTTGAGGCCGTGGGCAGGATGGGCAAAGATCTCTGCCACCGAGCTGGCATGCTCAAGGGCCAGCAGACACCCGGTGGCAAAGATGGAGAAGAGCGCCAGCGCAGCCACCCCATCTGCCAGCAGCAGGCGGCGCACTCGCAGCATGTTCAGGCCGCGCCGAAAGATCAGATACTCGACACAGAGGGCAAGGATTAGCACCGCTATGCTGCCATAATGAATCATTGAGAGCAGAGTGTGGTTCAGCATCGGAAACATCTCATTTTCTGCCTTTAGACGAGCCGCACAGCATCATATATGCTGGTGTCACCCGAGACGAAAAGGATCTGTTCATGTCCCCCGCCAAGCCCAAGAACACTTGGTCTTTGATCACCCGCATGCGGCTGGGCCTCCTCTTGCTCTTTATCCCTGTGTTGCTGCTCGGCAGCATCTACTACCTGCATATGGAGCGCACCCTGCGCCACGAGCAGCAACAATATCTGATTGCTCGCAACACCCAGTATTTCCATACCCTGATCGAACCCTATCTGGCGACCCTCAAACGCCAGTTTACGCTCATTTATCAGCAGGTAAATTATCGGGATTTCAGCGGCCCGGAGATCCTTAACGGCGAGCGCTACCTGCAACAGTGGCAGGCCTATCACAAGGTGATGGAGCTCGATTACGTCTACGTGGGCACCGAGCATCGCAAGATGCTGATCCACCCCTCCTGGCAGGCCGACGAGAAGTTCGATCCCAGAACCCGCCCCTGGTATCTGCTGGCATCCAGCCATCCCGGACAGATTGTCTGGACTGATCCTTATTACGACTACACCTTGGGCACCCTCACCATGGCGCTGGCCCGGGTAATTGAAGATCCTGACGGCAAGCGGGTTGGCGTACTCTCGCTGGATACCCAGCTCACCCCCCTCACCAGCTGGCTCAACAACAAGCATGATGAGACTCACCCTCTGGGGGCTGGCTATCAGATCCTGCTCAACCATGACGGACTGGTGCTGGCCCATCCGGATCGCGAAAGGGTATTCAAACCCCTCGCCCACCCCGACTGGCTGGCCCGGATGCAACTGCCGCAGGGCTTTTTCCTCGATGATGCCAGCGGCCTGATGGTCTCCTACTACCGCATCCCCGAGCAGCGCTGGATCCTGCTCAGCGTCGAGCCGACTGCCAGCATGCAGCAGGTGATCGACAGCGTCTCTATCAACGTGCAGCTGATGATTGCCGTCGCCTGCATTCTCTATCTGCTGCTCGCCATGCTCTGGTCACGCTACTTCCGCCGCATGCTGGGCGAGATCACCCTGCTGATCCGGGCCAGCCGCTCCGGCGGTATCGCCTACAACGGCCGCCGTATGCTGGAGCTGGCCAAGGTCTATGAAGAGATGGATGCCGCCAGCCAGGACTTTGCCCAGATCCGCCTGCAAGCCCATCAGGACAAGCTCACCGGCCTCTACAACCGCCGCTTCTTCGACGAGTGCCTGCAGAAGCAGCTCAACAGTGGCGCCCCCTTCGGGGTGGTGATGTTCGATCTGGATGATTTCAAACGGGTCAACGATACCCACGGCCATCAGGCGGGGGATGTGGTGCTCAAGCGGGTAAGCAAGCTGGGCATGAATCTGTTCCACGAGTGGGGCTGGTTCTGCCGCTATGGCGGCGAGGAGCTGGTGCTGATCTTCCGTTACGGCGAAGAGCAGCCGATGCTTCCCTCCCTACTGGAAGCGTTCCGGCTCGGGGTGGAGCAGCTGGAGTGGCGCGAACCCGATCTCACTATCACCATCAGTGGCGGGGTGGCCTTCAGCCGCTCCGGGCTCTCGGCCAAAGAGCTGGTGGAGCTGGCCGACAAGGGGGTCTATCAGGCCAAGCGGGAGGGGAAAAACCGTATCTGCTTCCCGCTGCGCCACACCCCTCACCAGAGTGCCGAGGAGGAAGTACCCGCCTTTGGCGAGCCCCGGCAACAAACCAACGAAGGGTAGCCACAGCGGCCAGCCTCAACCACAACGCCGTCAGCAAAAACAAAGAGAGAGGCTCCAGCCTCTCTCTTTGTTTATCGTGCTTCTTGCTGCACGTTAAGCCTGTGCGGTGCGCGATTCAGCGCTGCCACTCCCACACCGGCCAGCCCAGCTCCTCGGCCTGCTGACGCAGCGCGGGGGCAGGATTAACCGCATGGGGATGGCTCACCGCCCGCAGCATGGGCAGATCGTTGTGGGAGTCGCTGTAGCCAAAGCTCCCCTGCCAGAGATGGTCCCTGCCGGCAAACAGCTGGTTTATGCGGGCCACCTTGCCTTCGCGAAAGCTTAGGGTGCCGCGGGTCTGGCCGGTCAGTATCCCCTCCTCCTCATCGAGCAGGATGGCGACGCAGTGATCCATCCCCAGCATCTTCGCCATGGGCGCCACCAGATGCTCGCCGGAGGCGGAGATGAGCACCAGGTCGTCGCCCCGCTCCCGATGCCATTCGATACGCGCCAACCCCTCGGGGTAGAGGCGCTCGCGCAGCACCTGCTCGGCAAAGCGGGTAGAGAGCGAGTCGAGCCACTGGCGCGTCTTGCCCGCCAGCGGTTGCAGGGTGAAGGCCATGTACTGGTGCATGTCCATCTTGCCCTGATGGTAGAGGGACATCATGGCCTGCTCCTCGGCGATCATGCTGGCGGGCGCCAGCTCCTCGGCCACCATGTACTCCAGCCAGAGGCTGGCGGAATCCCCGGCAATCAGGGTTTCGTCCAGATCAAACAGTGCCAGTGCCATGAGGGCTCCTTGCGGTAACAACGAAAATGAAACGAGGCGTCATGCTACCTCACAGAGTTGATCCCGGGCCACCGCCAGGGTCACGGCACTGCCGGTGGCCAGCAGATCGCCAGCCGAGCGGTTGAGGCAATCCACCGTCAACAGCCCCGCCTCGCACTCCACCTGATAGCGGATCACGTTGCCGAGCAGCTGTTGCTGGCGAACGATGCCGGGCAGGCTGGGTTCGCTGCTGGTCGCCCCGGCGGGCAGCAGGGTAATGGACTCCGGCCGCAGTGCCAGCTTGCCCTGAAAACGGGGGCCGAACAGCGACTTGCCCTGCTCGGCGCCAAGCAGGTTGTAGTTGCCGATAAAGCCCGCCACAAACTCGCTGGCGGGGCGGGTGTAGATCTCCTCCGGCGTGCCGCTCTGGACGATGGATCCCTTGTTCATCAGGAAGATCTGATCCGACATGGTGAGCGCCTCCTCCTGATCGTGGGTCACGAAGATGGTGGTGAGCTCAAGGCGCTGCTGGATCTCGCGGATCTGCTGACGCAGGCTGCGGCGGATGCGGGCATCCAGTGCCGAGAGCGGCTCGTCCAGCAAGAGGATCCGTGGTTGCACCACCAGGGCCCGGGCCAGCGCCACCCGCTGGCGCTGGCCGCCGGAGAGCTCGGCCGGATAGCGGCGCTCGAAACCGGTCAGCTCCACCAGCTCAAGCGCCTCCTGCACGCTGGCGGCGAGCTCGCGCCCCGGCTGGGGCTTCATCTTGAGGCCGAAGGCAACGTTGTCCCACACCGTCATGTTGGGGAACAGCGCATAGCTCTGGAACACCATGCCGATGCCGCGCTTCTGGGGCGCCTGCCAGGTGATCTCCTCACCGGCCACCCGCACCTGACCGCCATCCACAGGGGTGAGCCCCGCCAGCGCCCTCAGCAGGGTGGATTTGCCGCAGCCGGAGGGGCCGAGCAGGGTCACCAGCTCCCCCTTGCGAATGCCGAATTCAATCCCCTCGAACACCGGCGTATCGCCGTAGGATTTGTGCAACTGATTGACTTCTAAATGAAACATCTTGGATCACCGATGAAATCTGTTGGCCGCCCAGGTGAGCAGCAGGGTCAGCAGGAAGTAACTCATCACCAGCGCACTGGTGAAGTGGCCAGAAGTGGCGCGCATGTTGTAGAGGTAGACCTGCAGGGTCTCGTAACGGGTGCCCACCAGCATGTTGGCAAACACGAACTCGCCGAGCAGGAAGGAGAGGGAGAGAAACAGCGCCGCCAGCAGGCCCTTGCGCAGGCAGGGGATCACCACCAACAGAAAGGCGCGCCGACTACTGGCCCCCAGCAGATGAGCGGCATCCATCAAATCCCTGAGCGGTACCCCTTGCAGGCTGTTGGCCAGCGCCCGGTACATAAAGGGGAGCACCACGGTGAACCAGGTGCCGATCAGGATCCACGGCGTGCCGATAATGGGCAGGATACCATCGGCGTAGATCTGCAGCAGCCCCACTGACGAGACCACAGGTGGCACCGCGAAGGGGAGCAGGATCAACAAGTTCATCCAGGGATCCAGCTTTGGGAAGTAGTAGGCCACCACCAGCACGGTCGGCACCAGCACCAGGGTCCCCAACAGCAGGGTGGCGAAGCAGACCAGGAGGCTGCGGCCAAACGCCGCCAGAAAGCGCGGGTCGCCCCACAGCTTGAGATACCAGTCGAGGGTAAAGCCGTCCGGCAGCAGGGTCGCTCCCCAGCGGGTAGAGATGGAGTAGAGAAACGTGGCCAACAGCGGCAGCAGCAGGGTGGCAACCAGCCCACCCAGCACCCACTTGGGCCAGCGCGGCGTCAAATCATGCATGGGATTGCCCCTTCAGCAGCCACTGGTTGGCGGCCGTCACTACCCCCAGCAGCACCATCAGGATCACCGCCAACGCCGCCGCCATATTGGGTTCGAGGAAGATATCGCCGGAGGCCAGACTGGCCACCCGGATGGTCACCAGATTGAAGTTGCCAGTAGTGAGGGCGTAGGCAGAGGCATAGGCCCCCACCGCGTTGGCAAACAGGATGATCAGGGTGCCGAGCAGCGCAGGCGTCAGCACCGGCAGTGCCACGTGCCACACATATTGGCGCTTGCTCGCGCCGAGCAGCGCGGCAGCCTGTGGCCACTCATCCTGCAGCGCATCAAACGCCGGGTAGAGCAGCAGCAGGGCGAGCGGGATCTGGAAGTAGGTGTAGATGAGGATAAGGCCGCTACCCGAGTAGAGGTTGAAGCCGTCGATCAATCCCCAGGATTTCAGCAGCAGAGTGACCGCGCCGTTGATGCCGAGAATGATGATAAAGGCGAATGCCAGCGGTACCCCGCTGAAGTTGCCGGTCATGGTGACAAAGGCCAACAGTACCCGCTTGACCCGCTCGCCGCTGTGGCGCAGCGCTGCCGCCCCGAGGGTGCCGATGGCAAGCCCCGCCAAACTGGCGATACCGGCAATGCGCAACGAGTTGCCGAACGATTGCAGGTAGAAGGGGGAGCTAAAAATCTCCCGGTAGTAGTCGAGGCCCCAGCCATCTGGGGTCTGAAAGCTGCCCACCAGCACCCACACCATGGGAGCGAGCTGGAACAGGATCATCAAGAGGATAAACGGCAGCAGCACCAGCGCGGGCAGCCAGTGGCGGCGCACCTTGCGCTTGGTGGCCACGGGTCGATCCGCGAGGATCTCGGTGGTGGCAGTCATCATCAGTGCACCTCGCGCATAAAGGCGGCCTTGAGCAGCGGTGGCGCTGCCGGCTTGTCGTGGGGGATGCCCAGCAGATCCGACATCAGGGCGCAGAGCTGGGTCTGGGCGATCACTACCCCATCCGGCCAGCGCTCGATAAAGGCATCGCCAAACAGCCAGAGCGGCACGGTGCGCTCTTCGGGCAGGGTGCCGCCGTGGCTCAGGTCGTTGTTCATGCCGTGATCCGAGGTGACTACCACCTGATACCCCTCCGCCAGCCACTGGGGCAGCAGATCGGCCAGCAAGCTGTCCATGCGGCGCGCCTGATTGCGGTACTGGCGGGAATCGAGGCCAAACTTGTGGCCTGCATCGTCCACCCCCATCGGGTGGATCAGCAGAAAATCGGGGTCATATTGGGTTCTGAGCCATTCCCCATCCATCAGCAGATGGCTGTCGGGGTAGTGGTCATCCCAGTAGAAGCAGCCATGCTGGATGGGCAACTGCTCGTCGTGAGTAAAGCGATCACGGGCAGCCAGCCAGGGGCTGCGGTTGTAGAGTTCGCTCACCCAGTAATAGGCCGCCGCTGCGGTGCGTTTGCCCGCAGCGCGGGCCAGATGGAAGATGGAGTCATGCAGACTGAGGCGACTCACCCCGTTGTGGGTGATGCCGCTCACCACCGGCGGCACGCCGGTCAGGATGCACTCGTAGAGGGGTCGGGAGAGAGACGGCAGGGCAGCACTCAGGGTCGTATGCAGGCCCCGCCCCGCCTCCACCATGCCACCGAGGTAGCCCATGGTGTGGGCTACCTCGGCTGCCAGACCATCCACAAGTACCACTATCACCTTGTGTTGCACTGGATTCCCTTACTGCATGTTGATCATGACGGTTTCTTGCCACTGGCGCGGCAGGGCTTTGGAGCTCTGCTCCCAGGCGGCGTGATCCTGCACCGGCTTGGCATTGGCGTACTGCTCGGCCGGCAGCAGCTTGGCCTTCACGTCATCCGGCAGAGTCACGTTGCTGCGGATCGGGCGGGCGTAGCCGCGGGCCAGGTTGATTTGACCGGCATCGGAGAGGATGTATTCCCGCGCCAGTTTGGCGGCGTTGGGGTTCTTGGCCCACTTGTTGATGATGGTGGTGTAACCGGCGATGACGGAGCCGTCACTCGGGATCACCACATCAAACTTCTTGGGGTCGATCTGGTCGCGGTAGTTGAGGGCGTTGAAGTCCCACAGCACACCCACTTCTACCTCGCCCTTCTCGATGTTGGCGATGGTGGGATCGTTCAGGGAGAGACGACCCTGCTTGGCCAGCTGACCGAACAGCTCCAGTGCAGGTTTCAGATTCTTCTCGCTGCCGCCGGTGGCATAGGCCGCCGCCAGCACGCCGTTGTTGGCCTGGGAGGCTACGCCCACATCACCCAGGGTCACCTTGTAGTCGCCACCCAGCAGGGATTGCCAGCTGGTGGGGGCAGCCTTGACCAGATCCTTGTTGATCAGGAAGGCGATGGTGCCGGTATAGGCCAGCATCCAGTGACCGTCCGCATCTTTGGCCCAGTTGGGAATGTCGGCCCAGGTGGAGGGTTTGTAGGGCTGGGTAACACCCTGCTTGACCGCAACCGGACCGAAGGCGCCGCCCACATCGCCGATATCGGCGGTGGCATTGGCCTTCTCGGCGGCGAACTTGGCGATCTCCTGCGCCGAGCTCATGTCGGTATCCTGATGCTTGATGCCGTAGATGCTGCCCAGCTGCTGCCAGGTATCCTTCCAGTTGGCCCAGCTGTCGGGCATGCCGATGCTGTGGAGCTGGCCTTCACCGCGGGCGGCCTTTTCGAGATCCGCGATATTCTCGGCTGCAAAAAGTGGTTGGCTGACGGCCACCAGGGCCAGTGCACTTGCGATCACGCTTTTCATCATCCCATCCCTCTGGACTAGGTCAGTTAAGGTTCGAGAGGGATGCTAGAGGGGAATTGTGACGGTGGCGGGGCGCTTTAATGGCAGTTTGATGACAATCACCCTGTCATGGCGCTGTCATCCACAGCGGTTACAACTCTGAACCCGAGTGAGGCTGGACTATTCCAGCAAGGGATTGGCCAGCCATCCGCCTTCTGAATAAGCAACAGGGACAAGCGTGTGACCGAGCCGAGATTGAGCGAGCAGAGAGTGAACGAACAGAGAGTGAACGAACAGAGCATGGCCGATGGCCGCGTCTCCTCCAAGTGCGAACAGATTTGCCAGACCCTGCGCCGCTATATCGGCAGCGGCCAGCTGGCGGCAGGGCAGCAGCTGCCCGCCGAACGGGCCCTGAGCGAGCGCTTCGCCACCACCCGCATCACCATCAAGGAGGCGCTCTCCAGCCTCGAAGCGGACGGCCTTATCTACCGTGCCGAACGGCGCGGCTGGTTTGTGGCACCACCCCGCCTCACCTACGATCCCGCCATCCACACACACTTTCACCAGTGGATCGGCGAGCAGCAACGCACCGCCGAAACCCGGGTGCTGGCCCACGGCAGCGAGCTTGCCAGCAGCGAGCTGTGCCGCTGGATGGGGTTGGAACCCTTCACCCCACTTTATGAAATCCGCCGCCAGCGGCTGATCGACGGCCGCCCGGTGCTTCATGTCAGCCACCACCTGCTGGCGAGCCGCTTTCCCGATATCGCCAGCGCGCCGCTGGCCAGCTCCCTCACCGAGCTCTATCAGCAGCGCTATGGCATAGGCCAAGGCGGGGCGAGTCTCGAGATCACCCCCTCGGCGGCGCGCGGCGCCATCGCCCGCGCCCTCAATCTGGCGGAGGGGAGCGCCGTGCTACGGCTGGTGCGGGTCAACTATGACGAGCGGGGCGCTCTGGTGGATTGCGATATCGAGCACTGGCGGCCGGATGCCATCCGCATCTGTCTGGATACGCGAGCATTGCAGCCGCTCGCAGGCAAGCTGCAACAAACCCGGGTCGCCGATTAGACTCCAGCCAACAGAGTGGATCCCGCAGGATCCGCAGGGATCAGTTGTCGATATTGGGGATCATGTCGTCGAAGCTCTGGTAGCCGCAGTCAGCCAGTTGCAGCGACATGGTGTAGGTCTTGGCGTGCTCCTGCTGGCCGATGGCGGGGCGGTTGAGCTTGATCTCCTGATGCCAGTACTCCTTCATCCGGTCGATCAGCGCCATCGCCTCTCCCTCGTTGAGGTGCAGCTGGCAGAGCGCCATATAGTTGTTCGACTTGTGCATGTTCTCCACCAGATACTCCCCCAGCACCGACATTGCCTGCCGTGCCTGCTGACGGGCGAAACGGCTGTGCTGCTCGAAGCTGATCCGCTCGCTGATGAGGAAGTGGTAACTGTTGTCGATACCGAGCTGCAAAATGCCGAGCTTCTCCAGCTTGCGCAGATAGAGGTAGCAGGAGGCATCGGTCAGGCCGTACTCCCGCTTGAGATCGATCAGCGTCTTGTCGCGCCAGAAGATATTGGCGAGAAAGGCGTAGAGCCCCGGCTCGTTGTGAAACGCCTCGTCCTGCTCCTGGGTAAAGACGGCGCGGCGGCTCTGGGCGTCCTGAGTGCGATCCAGCAACTCCTCGAACGAGAGCCCCACCAGATGGCAGATCTCCAGCAGGGTATCGAACGGCAGCGAGGGCTTGTTCATCATCCGTTTCACGGTCGCGATGGAGACACCCATGGCTTCTGCCAGGGTCTGATAGCGGATCCCCTTGTCGGTCAGGGTCTTCTTCAGGGTGTCGAGAATATTGTTGGCCAGGGTCTGGCTGTAGGTCATGCCACTCTTCCTTGTTATCGCACTTTCATTGCATGGTTATGCCGAGTCAGCTTCTGACCTGTTTTTACCTTCAAGGCTCAGATATTGACACCGAAAAAACAGCCTAGAGAAAAAATCGCCTATAACGCCCATCAGGACAGACCAGTTGAACGATGAGGTCGCAAAATCTGACACCAGACAGTGCATATCTTTCAACCCGCAAACATTTTGCTAGTGCTGCATAGAACATCGCGCATAATCGAAACGTATCGAATTCAAGACCCTTCCTGGTTGAGAAATCGATTGTTTGCTTCCAAATTTTTATCTTTTAAACCGTAAGGTTTTTTCTCTTTCCTGGCATTGGGCGGCGCTGATAGCACCGCCCTTTTCTTTTCCCTGAATTCGCAGGTCAGGTCAAGGGCCCCGGCAAGGGGAAGTGTGACAGGCCACCCGCCGCCCACTGATGCACCAGCCACCACGACCTCTCTGGCAAGGTATTCTAAACGGTCGTCAATACCGTGTTATTGCCATTCAATATATTTAAATGGCTTGATTGGGAAGCTTCTAAAATATAAAAACGAATATAATAAAGTTATTTAAACCTCCAAAAACCTATCTTTTAAATGGCTTGTATATATAAGCAAACAAAATTAATCAGGCCGCACGACCCATATCTGCTTATCGCGCCTCATGCCCACCCCAACAACTGCGGCCGGGTGAAGAGAAAAGCCACCCATAAGAACCCACCCACTCATCTGGTGGGCAACATAGCCCACGCAAAAACAGCCTCAAAAGACCACCAAAACCCTCGATGGGAACAATCCCAAACCTCAAAAAGAGCAAAAAACAGGCAAAAAGATAGATTTTTTTCTCACGGTTTCACCTTGTGGGGCGTTCAAAAAATCATCGAAAAGAACCTGGTGCCAATCAGTGACATCTGAGATGCCAATTTTTAGACAGCTCATCATGGTCACGCTCGAATAAAAATTAAATGCCGATATAAATCAATCATATAGAATCAAAATCGAACTCACAGCCTGTCATTTGCCTCACCAGTTAATTATTTAAACCTCAATAAAGCTAAAACTCTAATAACACCATTTATTAAACAAAATGCCCCTGCTTGCAGCCAGTCATATTTAGAAGAATGGGGAAATCACTCTCTTGTTATTCAGAAATTCGCTGACTATACTGCGGCCCCTCTGTGAAAGCAGAGCAATGACGGAAATATAAAAAGCTTCATGGATTGAGCAATATAAATCACACGCAGTTCACGCAACACAAGGTTATTTATCCATGAACAAGTTTAATAAAATTGCCGCTTTCTCCCTGCTTGCTCTGGCCATGAATGGCGGCGCCCATGCCGAAGGCTGGTATGCAGGTCTGGATCTGACCACCTCCAAGATGGATCTCGATGGTGCTGCCAAAGACGTCTATGACGCCAAGCTCATCGATGACCAACTCGACGGCGGCAGCCTGATCGTGGGTTACAGCTTCAAACCCTGGCTAGCCGTTGAAGGTGGCCTGCACGCCCAACAGATGGATCAGCTGGTCTGGGTGACCTCCCCGATTGCAACCGGCTTTGCCGACACCACCATCGAAACCCGCAGCATCAGCCTGGCCGCCAAGCTGAGCCAGCCGCTGGCCTGGGGCTTCAGCGCCTATGCCAAACCGGGTATCGCCTACACCCGCACCGAAGTGGAAGTTGTCGGCAACGCCACTCTCCTCGGTTTCAGCGGTCAGGGAAGCAAGAGCGCAACCAAGAGCAAGGTACACCCCAATCTGGAAGTAGGTCTGGACTACGCCTTCAACGACCACTTCTCTGCCGGTATCGGTTACGAGCGCCAGTTCGACGCCCTGAGCCTGGGTGACGAGCACTACTCTCTGGATACCTTCAAGCTGGGTCTGCGCTACCACTTCTAAGTCGCGCCGCGTCAGTAACAATACAAAAGGGCCGCAGGTTTCAAACCTGCGGCCCTTTTTACTGCTCTTTTTCCGTACCCCGCGTTAGCAGATCTGGTCTTTACCCAGCTGCTTGGCCTGATAGAGCGCCCGATCGGCGCGCACCATCAGGCTCTCCTTCTGCTCATCCTGCTGATACTCCGCCAGCCCGAAGCTCATGGTAGCGGGCGCGTGGGGGCAGATGGGCTCGCTCGCCATCAATGCCTGAAACTTGCTCGCCACCACCAGCGCATCCTCGCGGCCGGTGTTGGGCAACAACACCATAAACTCGTCACCGCCCCAGCGGGCCAGCAGATCGATCTCGCGGATATGGCGGCGCACCAGTGCCACTATGTTGATCAGGGTCTGATCCCCGGCGTTGTGGCCATAGCTGTCATTGATCTGCTTGAAGTTGTCCACATCCATGGCGATCACCGTAAACGGCTGATGGAAGCGGCGCGCCCGCTCGCACTCCAGCTGCAATGCCCGCTCCAGCCGATAGCGACTGGCGGCGCCAGTCAGGGCATCGGTCTCTGCCAGCAGACGGTTCTCCTCGGCTTTCTGTTGCAGCGCCTCGTTGAGTCGCACCAGCTCGGCGGTACGCTCGGCAACCTGCTGCTCCAGCGACTGATTGCGCCGCTCCAGCTGCTCCAGCAACAACTTGCTGGCGTGGATATCGCGATGGGCACCGATCATCCGCGCCACAGAGCCATCGGGATTGCGCTCAATGATGCGGCCGCAATCCTCAATCCAGAGGTAACTGCCATCCCGGCAGCGGCAACGGTACTCGGCGCGATACTCATGGGCGCTGCCGCTCAGACAGAGATCGAACTTCGCCATCACTGCCGCCAGATCGTCGGGGTGGATCACGTTCTCCCAGGTGAAGACGGTATTGCCGAGGGAGTGAGGCTCGTAACCCAGCATCCGGTACCAGCCGGGGTTGCGATAGACAAAACCGGTATTGGCATGCCAATCCCAGATGCCATCGCTGGTCACCTCCAGAATGCCATGCACCACGGCCTCGCTGACATCCGAGATCCTGATCGTGTCACTGTCCTGCACCATAGCAGTTATCCTTGTTCTTCCGCCCCGCGCCACCACGGGGAATCGCGCTGTTGTCGTGAGGCGCTACCTTGGCATATTGCAACAGATCTGTCAGCCAGAACCCCACCGAACCACCGCTTCCCCGGTTATCGGCCACTCACGGCGCAGGCTGAATCAGAGTGGCCATAAGTGTGGCTCAAGCGCGCCCCATTTACCGGATTTAACTCACGATTCAGTCATTTGGGGGATGGAATAATCGGGCGGCGCAAGAGGGGTGACCAAGTGCAGCATATTGTGCCAACCCGCTCCCCTCACCCTCTCCCAGAGGGAGAGGGGATAAAGCAGCATCGGAAATATGATCGCCAACCACACAGGTTCGATTAGAGAAACTTAATCTGGGCACGGGAACGAGATTATCCCTTATTTACTTGCTGGAGAGCGGTTGGCGGTGAGGGGATAGAAAAATAAGATTTGTCTGGATATATCTTGTAGCTCTCCAGGTATGACCCCACCTCGTTAACCCGAGTTTTCACCCATACCTCACCATAATTCCGAATCTGTGCCTTACCAAGCTCACTATCACTGTAACAAAGATCAAACCAATACCCTGTATGCTTATCTTTTATTTTTAAGCCTGCCTCACAACGGCCGTATTTGCCTTTGGATGGTCCGGGATGAACCACTTTATATTCCGTATCATAACTGACCACTTTATCTGGATAATAATAGACGTACATATCATAGCCATACCATGATGTTATAAGCATCATAAAGAAGCAATTACCAAACGCTTTTGCAATATATTTTAAGGCATGACGTCTGGGACATCGAAAAGCAGTTACTATTGCACCCACTAATCCAAATAACGCACTGATAGTAATGTAGGTGAGCGACTCAGGAACCAAGTCAGCAATAAGTGTTTTATCTGATAATTTTGTTTTGAATAAGATACTTGCCAACCATAGAACAACCAGAAATATAAAGCCAACCCCAAGCAGCATGTTTTTTGCCGTTCGCTTTTAAAACTATGAATTGTCATTTTACTGCCTGATTTATTATTAAAAACGAAAAGTATCCCACCATTTTGCAAGATAAATATGGGCGGTGCAATTCACTTCGTTCATTGCACCCTACCCGATTTTACGAAATGGGCATTGTGTAAACCGGCTCCCCTCACCCTAGCCCTCTCTCAGAGGGAGAGGGGATAAAGCAGCATCGGAGATATGGTGTTGGCAATCGCGTGTAAATTCGAGATATAGCCACGGGGCCAAACCTCCCTTCTCCCGTTGATTAAAAAGGAGGAGAAGGGTCGGGGATGAAGGGAAGGAAAAAAGAGATTTCGCGGTAAACGTTGGGCTTCACTACGCTCAGCACCAACCTACACAATCGGTAGGTTGGTGCTGAGCCTGCGAAGCCCAACACACGAGATAAGCTACAAGCCATGAAAAAATCAGAATGGAATATCATCATCCCATACATAAAATTTATTTCTAACATCGGATATTTCATTTCTAATTTTTTCTATCTCATCAAATTTTGTATCGCTTACGATTTTATTCTCCAGGGAATTCAATGCTCTGTCCAGATTGGCAACAACTCTCCCAATATAATCTCTTTGTTCTGAATCTTGCGCTGACAAGCGTTTATTAGTATGTTCCAATTGTGCAATAGAAAGACTTAACTTATTATTATCAGCACGAAACTCTTTCGATTTAAGTTCGAAGTCAGAAAGCAATTTCGCATACTTACCCTTAAGATTTATTATTTCACGAATGAGCTCTAATTTTTGACCTGCCCATAATTCTAATTCTTTGTCTTTTAACTTAACAACATATTCATCAGTTGACTCAATTTTTGCGCACACGGTCTCCTTTCTTCTAACAAAGGCGTCTTTCTGCGCTTTATTGCTATTTTCATCTCTAATTTTATCAATGCAATTATCATGTATAAAGCTGTAGATCGTATTTAAAACTGGAAGTATTACCAAATATCCGACAGATACTAAAAATGGGATTAACAGATCATCTGTAACCCCCCAACTTTTGTTCTTTATAATGTCAAGCTTTCCTTGGTTACTTTCCAATATAAACCTAGCCACTCCATTTATATTCAAAAACATCCAAGACAAGACGAACGCGCCGATAATAGGATTGTTTAGTCTAGATGTTGCATTATCTTTCAATGTCTTAAGTAAATCCTTCATCAATAACCTCTAATCAGAATTGATTCGTGATAATAAGTAGTAAACTTCTTTTCTCATGGCGGTAAATCCCTTTACCGCCACCATCAATCACTCCCCCAACCGCTCCGCCAATCCGGAATAACGCTCGGTCTTTTTCCGTACCGCCTGTGCCAACAGGGCGCGATCGCCATAGAGATCGAGGCGGGCCTTGGCGCGGGTGATGCCGGTATAGACCAGCTCGCGGGTCAGCAGCGGGCTGGGGCTGTCGGGCAACACCAGCACGGTATGGGCAAACTCCGAACCCTGGGATTTGTGGATGGTCATGGCGTAGACCGTCTCGTGGGGTGGCAAGCGGCTTGGCAGCAGGGCCCGCAGGGTGCCATCCGGCTGCTCAAACCATACCTTGAGCCGCCCACTTTCATCGGGCAGGCAGAGCCCCATATCGCCGTTGTAGAGGCCGACGCCATGGTCGTTGCGCACCACCATCACCGGACGACCGGCATACCAGTCGCCATCGCGGGCGATCAGCCCGGCCCGTGACAGGGCCAGTTCGAGCCGCTCGTTTAACCCCTGCACCCCGAACGGGCCATCGCGCAGGGCGCAGAGGATCTGGAAGCTGTTGAATGCCTTAAACACGGCGGCGGGCGCCTCCCCCACGCGGGCCGCCTTCAGATAGCTGCCGTAACCGGCCACCCCCTGGGCAATCAGGGCATCGTAGGCCTCCCCCGCCCAGGGGTGCAGGCTGATATCGGCGAATCCTGCGCCCCAGACTGATTCCACCGCCGTGGCATCGCCGCTGTTGCAGGCGCGCGCCAGCTGGCCGATGCCAGAGTGCTGATCAAAACGCCAGCTCTTGGAGAGCAAACAGAGGCTGTCGCGCACGGCAGCCCCCGCGGGCGTACCCTGCAAGCGATAGCCGGTCTGGCGGGAGAGCCAATCCGCCTGCGCCGGGCTGATGCCCTGCTCGATAAAGCTGCAGATATCGCCGAGCACGGCCCCCGCCTCCACCGAGGCGAGCTGATCCTTGTCGCCAAGCAGGATCAGGCGGGCGTGGCTCGGCAGCGCATCGAGCAGGCGCGCCATCATCGGCAGGTCGACCATGGAGGCCTCATCCACCACCAGCAGGTCGAGGTGCAGCGGGTTGCCTGCGTGGTGGCGGAATTGGCTGCGCCCCGGAATCACCCCGAGCAGCCGGTGCAAGGTGCCCGCCTCGGTGGGGATCGCTTCGACCCATTCGGGAGGCAGATCGAGGGCCTGCAGGGCAGAGCCGATACTCTCGGTGAGGCGCGCCGCCGCCTTGCCGGTGGGGGCCACCAGCCGGATCGCCGGCGCCTTGCCCGCTTGCAGGCCGGTCTCCACCAGAATGGCGAGCAGTTTGGCGACCGTGGTGGTCTTGCCGGTGCCGGGGCCGCCGGAGATCACCGCAAAGGGGCGCGCCGCCGCCGTGGCCGCCGCCAGCTTCTGGCCGTTGCAGCAGAGCGCCTCGGGCACCAGCTTATCCAGCTTGCTCAAGTCGCTCGCCGCCTGGGCGCTGGCCAGCAGCCCTTCGATAGCGGGCCAATCCACTTCATTGGGGAACACCAGATCGAGATACTTTTCGATAAAGTGGCGGACCGAGAAGTCGGGGGCGAGGCGGGCTTTGAGCAGCGCCCGGAACACCAGAGCGTAGTCGCGGGCAAACAGCCGCGACAGGGCCGGGGCAATCTCCGGCCATTCGGCTCGCTCGCTCAGGGCGCGCAGATGGCGGGCCACCCCCAGTTCAAAATCGTGGTAGCGGGTGAGATAGAGCCGCCCGTGCCACAGCCGCAGCGGCCAGCGCGGGGCAAGCCCCTCATCCTGCTCGGTACCCACCAAGGGACTCTCTGCAAACAGGGCGGGCCAGCGGGCAGGATCCGCCAGATCCCCCAGCAGATCCCGGCTCTGCTGGGGATCCAGCCCGAACGGGCGTAAAGATCCGTTCGCCAGCATCTCAAGCGGCAGGCAGACATGGCCACGCCCCAGCTCGAAGCAGGTGAGCGCCGCCCCCAGCACCAACTCGGGGCTGCCGCCAAGGTCGGCCACCAGCTTGGCAAATTGCAGATCCAGCTGGCGGATACGGCCAGCCAGCGCCAGTGTTTTCAACCGTTCAACCATCATTGCGCTGGTCGCGGTGCTGATCATGGTGCCGCTCATGCCTCTACCTCGTTAAATGCTTGGGATCCCGCTGCTGGCAGCTCACTGCCTTCGCTAAACAACTTATCCAGCCCCAGCACCAGTTCACGGCTCGGGCGGGTATGGAAAATGCCCCCCTGCGGCATGCCGCGCAGGAACAGATAGAAAACGCCGCCAAAGTGCTGCTCGAAGTCGTAGCCCGGCAGGCGCAGGGTGAGCAACCGGTGCAGCGCCAGCGAGTAGAGCTGGTATTGCAGGTCGTAGCGGTGCTCCGCCATCGCCCGCTCCAGCGCCGGACGGCTGTAATCGGCGGGGCTCATGCCGAGGTGGTTGGATTTGTAGTCGAGCAGATACCAGCGCCCCTGCCACTCGAACACCAGATCGATAAAGCCCTTGAGCATCCCCTGCACGGTGGCAAAGCTGAGCGGCTTGTTGCCCCGCGACAGCGGGTCGTACTGCTGGCAGAGGGCGGTCAGCGCCGGGGCCGTCACCCGCCCCATGGGCAGGAAGAACTCCAGCTCCACCTGTTTGCGCTCGGGGGCCAGATCCCGCAGCCGCACCGGCTCACCAAAGCCCGTTTCCAGCGGGGTATCCAGCACCGCCTCCACCTGCTGTTGCAACACGGGGGCCCAGCTCTCGTCAAAGCCATCTTGCAGTAACAAGCTGGCGATATGCTCTGCCAGCGGCTCGCCCGCGGCGCTTTGAAAGTCGATGGTCTCGAACAGACTGTGCAGCAAGGTGCCGGGGCGCGCGCCCTTCGGGAAAGTGAAGATGGAGGGCTGGGGCGCCTCGTCCGGTTGCTCGGAAGCCAATGCAGCCGCCTCGGTGACGACCTCGTCATCGAAGCCGGGATTGGCCAAGACCCCCTTGCTGTGACCGTGGCCCTGCGCCGCCAGCCCGGAGTAGGAGCTGATCCACCAGTCCCGCTCAAGGGAACCGCCAAAGTGGCGCACCTGCGGCTCGCCCAGCTGCTCCTCCTCTGGCGGCAGCGGGGCCGGACGGGTGAGCGAGGGCTCACCGACGGCCACTCCGGGCAGCGCCTGCGACAGCTCGGTCAGAGCGGTCGCCAGCGTCTGCGCATCCCCCTCTTCGCCCTTTTGCAGCAGGTAGCCGATGGCGGTGTGGTGCAGGTCGGTCTTCTCCGACTTGCCCGCCCCCGCCCGCACCGGTGCCAGCCCCAGCCAGGTGGCGTAGACGCCCCGGGTCAGGGCCACATAGAGCAGTCGCAAATCTTCGGCAAGACGCTCCCTGTCCGCTTCGGCGAGCGACGAGTCGGCGCCGGTCAGATCGAGAATGGTGCGATTGCCCGCCTCGTCCGCCTCGTGATAGAGCGGGGTCTCGGCGGTTCTGTGGCTGCAGATAAAGGGCAGGAACACCAGCGGGTACTCCAGCCCCTTGGATTTGTGGATGGTGACGATCTGCACCAATTTCCGCTCGGATTCGAGGCGCAGTACCTGCTCCGCATCCTGCCCGTTGGGGCGGCTCACCGCCTCCCCAAGCCAGCGCAGCAGGGCATACTCCCCATCCAGCTCGCTGCTCACCTGTTGCAGCAGCTCGCCAAGATGGAGGAAGTTGGTCAGCCGCCGCTCGCCATAGGGGCTCGCCAAAAGCGAAGAGGCGAGATTGCGCCGGTGCAGCAGGGCCCGCAACATCGCCAGCACGCCACGGCGGTGCCAGATCTTGCGGTACTCCATAAACTCCTGCACCGCGCTCTCCCACGCCCGCTCGTCGCTGGCCAGCCCATCGAGCGCCTTGGCGTCGAGATCAAACAACCCGGTGGCCAGCGCCGCACGCAGGCTGCGCTCTTCGCTCGGGTTCTGACAGGCGTGCAAAATCAACAGGATCTCCCGCGCCTCCACCTGCTCCAGCACGCTCTCGCGGTTCGACAGATAGACGGAGGCGATGGCAAGCCGTGCCAGCTCCTGCTGCACCAGCTTGCCCTCGGCGCCGGTGCGCACCAGCACGGCGATATCCCCGGCCTTCACCGCCTTGTCGCCGATCAGCGCCTTGCCCTCGCGGGCCAGGGTCAGCAGGCGGTGGATCTCGGCGGCGGTGGCGCGGGCCATCTTGCTCTGGTAATCCCCCCGATTGAAGGTGGGCTGGCCGGTCAGCTGCCAGCAGTGGAGCACCGGGGCGGTGACACCATCGAGCAGCAGCGCCTTGCTCTTGCCCTGCGCCTCCACCGGCAGGAAGGGGATATCCGCCTCGTAGATAAAGGGATCCTTGGCCCGCTCGAACAGGCCGTTGACCGCCCCCACCAGCGCACTGCTGGAGCGCCAGTTGCGCCCGAGGGTGTAGTGGGCACTCACATTTCGCCGCGCCTGAATGTAGGTAAAGATGTCGGCGCCGCGAAAGCCGTAGATGGCCTGCTTGGGGTCACCGATCATCAAGAGCGCCGTGTCTGTGTGGCCGCCGTAAAGCCGATGGAAGATGCGGTACTGCTGGGGGTCGGTATCCTGAAATTCATCGATCATCGCTACCCGATAGGTGGCGCGAATGCGCTCGCAGAGCCGCTCGCCAAGGCTTGAGCCAAGCGCCCCGTCGAGATCTTTGAGCAGATCATCGAACGAGAGCTGATGGGCTTGACGCTTGCTGGCCTGCATCCGGCTGCGCACCACCTTGGCCGCCCGTTGCAGGATCAGATCCCGAATACCGGGGCGGCTCGCCAGCAACTCGTCTATCTGACTGAACAGCGGCAGGGTCGGCACAGCGCCCCCCTTCTTGAGGTTCTCCTCCAGCACCGTCTGGCCAAAGCGCTCCAGCTCCTTGGGGATGGCGTAGCCACTGGCCTCGTCCTGTGCCCAGTCAGCTATCTTGGCAAGCCACCCTTCGTAGTTCTTGCCGGTGTAGCGGCTGATCTGGCCGTCGGTCTGGCGGCGGATCTCGTCCGTCTGCGCCAGCCACTCGCTCTTCACCGCCGCGATGCGACTCATGGCCGCCTGATGGCGAGCGGCGAGGGGCTCATCCCCCAGCGCGGGGTGGATCTCCAGCTCGCTGTTGTCGAGCCAGCTGCCCATCTCCCGCAGCAGGGCGGCGGGGCTCGGCCAGAGCGCACGCACCGCGCTGGCGAGGGCTTTATCCACCGGATAGAACTCGGCGCGCCAGTAGTCGCTCACCGCCTGCAGCCTGAGCTGGCTGTCGTCGGTAAGAAATTCGGTTTCAAAGAGGGCACCCGACTCGAAGGCGTTCTGTTTCAGCATCCGCTGGCAGAAGCCGTGGATGGTAAAGACCGCCGCCTCGTCCATCTGCCGCTCGGCAGCCAGCAGGCGGCGGGCCGCCAGCTCGTGATCCTCCACCTCTTCCAGTAGTTGGGCGAGCAGGGTGTCACTGCTGTGACCGCGCATAAAGGCGAGGCGCGCCTCGTGAATGCGGCCACGGATCCGGCCGCGCAGCTCGGCGGTGGCCGCCTCGGTAAAGGTCACCACCAGAATTTCGGTCACCGAGAGCGGCCGCTCGTGGGCACTCGGCTGACCGGCATCGGCCCCCTCTTCGATGAACGGGCCGTGGCCCAGCAGCAGGCGCAGGTAGAGACCGGCGATGGTGTAGGTCTTGCCGGTACCGGCGGAGGCTTCGATCAGTCGTTCACCATGGAGGGGAAAACGCAATGTATTGAGCGGGTTAGCCATTATTTCAGCTCCTCCAGGGTCTTGATCAGCGGGGTCAGGTGTTCGCGGGCCAGCGCCTGCAACTGCCCCAGCACTTCGTCATCGAGTTCGGGGAAGCAGCGGGCGACGTAAACGTCCTGCCCTTCCCCATTGATCATCCAGCCGCCGTTGAAACGGGTGAGGGCCGCCTTGTCGGCCGCCTCCGGCTTGTCCGGATCCTTCTCGATCGCCTTGAGCCAATCCCAGGCGGTGTTGGGGAAGAAGGGCAGCGGCCGCTTCATCCCCTGCGCCCAGCACGCCACCAGCGCCGCCAGCTTGGGCCGAGCCTCGTCGGCAGTGAGCTTGGCTAACCGCAGACTCTGTTTGGCATCGAACAGCAGGGTGTCGCCGGGAGCGCCGCTCAATGAGAGGCAGAGGTGCTGGATCCAGCCCAGCAGCAGATCCTTGCCGTTGAAGCTGCCGGGTTTGACCACCAGCAAGCGCCCCTTCTGGGTGTCGATCCACCCTTGCAGCTGGCCCTGAGTGAGGGAGATATCGATCTCCACCGCCTGTTTTTCTGACTCATTGGCCGCAACCCATGGCCGCAGCCGATCCGCCTGCTTGCCCATCTCGGCATCCAGATCGTCCAGCAGCAGGCTGCCGAACCACCCTTGCGGCAGCAGGCCGGTGAGCTGCAACCGCTCGCGACGCTCGGTACTTTCACCTTCCGCCAGATGGGCATCGAGCAGCAGATCTTTCAGCTGATAATGTTGCAGGCCATCCAGCTCGAACGGCTCGCTGTCCTCGATGTTGGCTTCGTTCAGCTCAAACCACACCTTGAGGCGACGGTTGAGGAAATATTTGGTGGGCTGGCGATAGAAGCGCAGCAGCTCCGCCAGCTCCAGCCCCTGCTCCTTGCCCCATTCGGGCGGGAGAGGCAGCTCGCCGCTCTGGAAGTTGGCCGCGCCGCGCACCGGATTGAGAGCGGGCAGCCAGTCGGCGGCATAGGTAAAGAGGCGTGAACCCGCCTCCGGGTAGAAGTAGTTGCGGCTGTAGGGGGTGAGCGGGTGCGCCACCATCAGGTGGTTGAGCAGCCGCTTGCCGGAGGTTTCGTCATCGAGATCCTCATCCCCCGCCAGCACGAAGCCCTGCCGCACATAGTCGATCAGCTCCGCCAGCAGCACGGAGGGCACCTTGTCGCTGTTGTCCTGCGCGCTGAAGCCCTGATAGCTGATATAGAGCCCCTGCTGGGCGCTGAGCAACGCCTCAAGGAACAGGTAGCGGTCATCATCACGACGAGAGCGATCCCCCCGCCGCGACGCCACCGCCATCAGGTCGAACCCCATGGGGGCCAGGGTGCGCGGGTAGACGCCATCATTCATGCCGAGCAGACAGACCTGCTTGAAGGGGATGGAGCGCATCGGCATCAGGGTGCAGAAGTTGACCTGACCGGCGAGGAAGCGCTGGCTGGAGCGGGACTCCTCCAGCACGCTGCCGAGGTAATCCTGCAACAGGTCGGCGGTAATGGGCTGCTCGAAACGGGCCTCGTCGAGCCGAGTCTGCCACTCGGCCAGCTGACTGCGAATGAGCTGGAGCTGGCGTTCTTCATCTTCGTCGGCCAGATAGAAGCGCTCCAGCAGCGCCAGCAGGCAGGCATTCCACTCGGCCAGCGGCTGCGCCTGTTGCAGGCGGGGCAGGAATTCGGCCAGCGAATCGACGAACCAGGCGAGCTTGCCGAGTGCCAGCCCCTGCTGCCCTTCGATATCGGCGTAGGGCAGGATGCCCGCCACCGGTTCACCGTCTCCCATGGCAAAGCCGAGCAGCATGCGGCGCAGGCCGAACAGCCAGCTGTTGCCGGACATGGGCGGCAGATCGAAACGGACAGGGTAGCCGTCATCCAGCCCCCAGCGGATGCCGGTCTCCTGCACCCAGACCCGCAGCTGGTTGAACTCGTCGTCATCCAGCTCGAAGCGGCGCAGCACGGCGGGTACCTCGAGAATGGCGAGCAGCTCCCCCGCTCCGAAGCGAGCGTTGGGCAACCTGAGCAGAGCGAGGAAGCTTTGCAGCAGCGGGCTCTCCTGACTCGCCGCCCGATCCGATACCGCAAAGGGGATCTGGCCGCGTGCGCCAAACACCGCCTGAATATAGGGGCCGTAGCTGTTCACATCCGGCATCATCACCACCACATCTTTCGGGGTGAGGGACGGGTCCTGCTCGAACAGCGCCAGCAGCCGGTCGTGCAGCACTTCCAGCTCGCGCATCGGGCCGTGACAGGCGTGGATCTGCAAGGATCCATCCGCCGGATCTATGGGGCTCTTGTGATGGCTGCTGTCGAGATCGAACTGACCGGCGCCTCGCTCGGCCAGCTCCAGCACATCCTTCTGGATGGCATGCAGCAGCTTGATATTGCCCTTGCCATCCAGCTCGTCGATATCGACGAAGGCCTCGATTTGCGGCACCTCCAGCTCCATCAGCTGGTGCAGGTAGTCGCGCCCCAGCTTGCCCATGGAGGCGAGTAACGGGTTGGCGGGGCCCTGCAACGTCTCGATGTCGGTACCGGGTTTGAGCTTGTTTTCGAGGCGCGCCAACGTCTTGCGATCCAGCAGATCCCCCCAGTAGTAGCGGCAAGGGTTGGTGACGAACAGGTGCACCTCCACCTCAGGCCGGCTGCCGAGGGCCAGCAGCGCCTCCACATAACGCGGCGGCAGCGCCGAGATGCCGAACACAAAGACCCGCTGCGGCAGCTTGCCCGGCAGATCGGCGGTACGCGCCAGCTCGTGGATAAACTCCTCGTAGAGGTTGGCGCGGTGGTAACCGCTCGGAGAGAGCGCCAACGTGCGGGCCACCAGCTCGCGCCACAGCTCGGGCTGCCAATCCTGACCGCTCACCCCGGCCAGCTCCTGACTCAATCCTTCCCCCTCTTCCCAACGGGCGATCCAGTCCGGCCGGTAGACCAGATACTGGTCAAAGAGATCCGCCACCTTCTGGCAGAGCTGCCACAACCGCACCTGCTCGGGCTCCTGGGCAGGATCCTCCTCATCTCCCCCGCCCAGATAGGCGGCGAGCGGGGCAAAGGCGGGGCGCTCCAGCAAGGCAGGCAGAATGGTCATCAGCTGCCAGCTCATGGATCCCTTGTTGTAGGGGCTCTGACGCGGCACATCCGCCAGCACCCGGGTGAACATCTCCCAGATAAAGCTGGCGGGCAGCGGAAAGTCGATATTGGCGGCGATGCCGAACGCTTTGGCCAGCTCCAGCTTGAGCCACTGGGCCATGCCCGGACTCTGCACCAGGATCTGCTCCCGATCGAAGGGGTGAGAGAGAGGGGCCTGCCGGATGCGGCTCACCAGCAGCTCTTTGAGCAGATCCAGCTGATTGGAGTGGTAGAGGGTAAACATGAGCAATTCCCGCCTGTGGATGAGAGGGGGCGAGGGAAAAGGCGAGCCATTTCCGTCACTTCACAAGAGAGGGAATTGTCAGGGATCGGGGGGGAAGATGCAAAAGGCTCTTGTGGCCAGCAGGCGGGTAAACCGCTGAACCATGAGGGGGGCCGCAGATTTGTGCAGCTGCCCCACCGCCTCGGAAAACGCAGACAGAAAAAAGCCGGTGCAGTTGCACCGGCCAAAAGGCATTGGAAAACTTGACTCTTCAGGGCATTACCAGTTTTTGCCGAGACGGGCATCCACACTGAAAGCCCCTGCTCCGGCCGCCGCCAGCGCCAGGAAACCACCGGCCACTGAGACGTTCTTCATAAACATCAGCATCTGCATCTGTTCTGCAGGCTGATAGTGGAAAATAAAGGCAGCCATCAGGGTGAAACCGGCCAGCAGCACGGAGAGGCTGCGGGTAAAGAGACCCAGCACGACGGCAAGGCCACCACCCAGCTCAAGCAGGATCACCAGCGGCAACATAAAGCCCGGCACGCCCATCGCTTCCATATAGCCCTGAGTACCGGCATAGCCGCCGATCTTGCTCCAGCCCGCCATTACGAACATCAGCGCCAGCAGTACACGACCCGCCAGCAGCGCTACATCTTTCATCTTGTCCATTTCATATTCCTCGTTTGTGTCACATCACCGCTGACTGCTTCAGGGTAGGTCAAATAACAGAGCTTGGCTGGCACTGGTCGCAACCAGCTCCCACCGGTATTCATCACGACTGAGTATCCCGTCGCCGGGTCGGGCAGCCAGACCGTTGGCGGTCAACTCCCCTGAAATCATCTGCAGGTAACCGTGTCGGCCAGCCAGTGCCCATTCGAGCGTCTCGCCCGGGGCCAGTTCCAGCCGCCATACGCGGGCCTGTTGGCGGATCCGCAGCGATCCCGCCTCGCCATCCGGTGACGCCACCAGCGTCATGCCCGGTCTGGACTCGATCTTCTTCTGCTGATACCCGGGTGGCGTGCCGAACTCGTTCGGCTCGATCCAGATCTGCAACAGGGAGAGAGGATCCGTCGCGAGGGGTTGTACTCGCTGTGGCGGATCCCGCTGCCTGCGCTCATCAGCTGGAAATCCCCTGCCGGGATCTGCTCGGCATGGCCGAGGCTGTCCTTGTGCTCTATGGTGCCTTGCAGCACGCAGGTGAGGATCTCCATATTGGCGTGAGGGTGGGTGGCGAATCCGCCACCCGGCGCAACCAGATCCTGATTGATCACCCGCAGTACCGAGTGCCCCATCCACTCCGGGTCATAGTAATGACCGAAGGAGAAACTGTGGCGCGCGTCCAGCCAGCCAAAGTTGGCCTTGCCCCGCGCTTCTGCGGCTCTCAATTGCATCATGGTCTGCTCCTCACCTACCGGGACGGTTGATTAACGCTGTTTGCCGCTACCGATGCCGAACGGAATACGGTATTCGCTGCTCTGGTCAGCCAGGCTGACGGTCAGGTTGCCCTGGGTACGGCTCGGGATCCGCACCTGCTGGGTGCCAGTCAGGTTGGCGTGGACTGATGCCAGCAGATCGCCAGACTCATCACGCACTTCCAGCATCGGATTGGCTTTGCCATCCATTGCGGCAGTGGCGTTCCAGTTCACAAACAGCACGCCGGGCATGGCATTGAAGTCAGCCGGTACGGAAGCTTGGGCGAAACCAGTGGTCATCAGGCCTGCAACGGCCAGCATCTTGATTACGTTTTTCATGTTCATTCACTCTCTTGTTTTATATGTCATTGCCAAGGCCTTTTCGGCCAGAATCAATGCATCCATGCAAGAGGTTATTCAAATAGTGTGTTGTTCTTTCACCGACGTCAGACAGACCTATTTGGTGTGTCACAGTACGGAACTACCCGCATATTTGGCCGCTCGACGTTCCTGCCTAAGCGTTGATTGAATATTAAAGTGACATGACCTAACTTGTTAGCGAGATAAACTGGCAAACATATTCAAAAAAATTGAAGGTGAGGAATGGCCAAGGAATCGAACAAGGAGCGGGCGCTGACCCTGGAGGCAATCCGGGTGCTGGACGCCATCGACCGCCGCGGCAGCTTTGCGGCGGCGGCCGACGAGCTGGGCAAGGTCCCCTCGGCATTGAGCTACACGGTGCAGAAGCTGGAGGATGAACTGGATGCCATGCTGTTTGACCGCAGCGGCCACCGCACCAAGTTCACACCGGCGGGGCGCATGCTGCTGGAGCGCGGCCGGGTACTGCTGGAGGCAGCCGAGCATCTGGTGGGAGAGACCCGGGCGCTGGCCCGTGGCTGGGAGACCGACATCACAGTCGCCGTCGATGCACTGGTCCCGGTGCAGGCCCTCTACCCCTTGGTGGAGAAGCTGGCCGAACAGACCGATACCCGACTGCGGCTGCGGGCCGAGGTGCTGGCGGGTAGCTGGGAGTGTCTCGAAGATGGTCGCGCCGATCTGCTGATCTCCTCCATCAACCCGGACATCATGATGACCGGCATCAAGCATCAGGTGCTGAAAGAGGAGGTGATGCTCTATGTCGCCCATCCCGATCATCCGCTGCATCAGGAGCCCGAACCCTTGGCCGACGAAACCCTGCGCCGCTACCGCGCCATCGCGGTCGCCGATACCGCCCTGCGCAAACCGGTGCTCACCTACCGCCTGCTGGACAAGCAGCCGCGCCTCACTGTCAGCACCATGACGGAGAAACGGGATGCCCTGCTGGCAGGGATCGGGGTCGGCACCATGCCACAGAGCTGGATTGAGGAAGACATCCGGGCCGGACGACTCAAGGTGATCAGCCCCGAATATCGCCATCAGATCCAGGTCGTGCTGGCCTGGCGGCGAGACACCATGGGCAAGGCCAAAAGCTGGCTGGTGCGGGAGATACCAAAACTGTTTGCGGCTGGTGAGAAATGAGAGCCAGTTAACAGAAATGTTAATTGCATGCCTCACTTGACGCCCAATATCTTTGCTGATTTCATAGCCGCCTCATTGAACCCATGGAAGCTGTAGAAAATGAAAAAGAGTTTGCTGGTTGCCCTCACCACCCTGCCCCTGTTTGCCAATGCCGGCCTGATGGATTCGCTGACCGACAGCGTCACCAGCAGTGTCAAGGATGCGGCCAGCACTGCCGTATCCGGTGCCATGGACAGTGCATCCAACGAAGCCATCAAAAAGGCACTGGATATCAAGGAAGGCGGCTCCAACAAGCAGGCAGTCAAAGAGAAGCTGGGCGCTCCTGCCACCACCAAGACTGAATCCGGTCTGGAAGTGTGGACCTATGATCTGGATGCCCTGAAGAAGGCTTCTCCGCTGCTGGCAGAGACAACCACAACCCTGCTGAAAGATACCGACGCCGCCAAGAAAAACGTGGTCATCAAGTTCGAAGGCGAAACCGTCAAGAAAGTAGACCTGACCGACAAGGCTCAGGGCTAAGTTCGCTCGTCCGGCGGAGTGGGCTGAACACCCGCATCGGTACAGATAGCAAGAGGGGGAGCACCGGGCTCCCCTCTTTTATTGGCAATCACCAGCGTTCAACCAATCTGCTGCTCAACGCAGTAAGCGCAAAAAAGGGTGGCCTCGGCCACCCTTGGGTTGATAACAGCAGGCGCTGTTACTGGTTCGCTTCGGCGAACTGCTTCATTGCTTCGGCGTGCTTGGTCATGCCGGCGGCACGCTCGTTGAGCTTCTTGATGAACTCCGCCTTCTTGGCAGGATCTTCAATGCGGTCATAACGTTGCTGCAGGTTGGCCTGGATCTGCTCCGGGGTCATGTTCTGCATGCGGGCCATCTTGTCGTGGCGACCACCGTGGTGTTTGCCACCCATCATGCCACCACCGTCCATCGGGCAATCCACCATGGCACCGGGCTGGCCGGTGGGGGCCGCTTCACTGGCTGCATAGGCGCCCAGCGGCAGGCCAAGGATCAGGGTGGCAGTCAGCAGGGTTTTGGTCAGCTTTTTCATGGTCTATCTCCTGTAGGGATGATTCTGGTTCGGCGCTCTTGCCTTGCCCTCAAGTAAACACCCTATCGGTGTCTGAACTTTGCCAGCATCGCCCTTTTTTGTAGCAGAGTGTGGCATCGTGCGGATCTGGCACACTTTGACACAAACCGCCGGGCGGATTTTCGTATACTCGTGCCAACGCCAAGCAGGGGAGGTATTCATGAACCAGGGCAACACCCACATTCTGGTGGTCGACGATCACAGCGAGATCCGCGATCTGTTGAAACGCTTTCTGGAACAGCACGGCCTGCGGGTCAGCTGTGCCCGGGATGGCAAGGAGATGAAGCGACTGCTGGAGGAGCGGGAGTTCGACCTGCTGGTGCTGGATCTGATGATGCCGGGTGAAGATGGTCTGACCCTCTGCCGCGAGCTGCGGGTCAAATCGAACCTGCCCATCATCATGCTCACTGCCATGGGGGAAGAGACCGACCGCATCATCGGATTGGAGATGGGGGCCGACGACTATCTGGCAAAGCCTTTCAACCCGCGCGAGCTGCTGGCGCGCATCAAGGCGGTGATGCGCCGCACCCAGGCCGAGACCCAACCCGCCGCCGAAACCCTGACCCGGGATCTGCGCTTCGATCGCTGGTTGCTCGACGTCAATCGCCGGGAGCTGGTCGATGAGGATGGGGTGGGCCTGAGCCTCTCCACCGCCGAGTTCGATCTGCTCAAGGTGTTTCTGGAACGCCCGCAGCGAGTGCTGAGCCGGGATCAACTGCTGGATCTGGCCCGTGGCCGCGAGGCGGTAGCCTTCGATCGCGCCATCGATACTCTGGTGAGCCGGCTGCGCCGCAAGCTGGAGCGGGATCCCAAGAATCCGGAGCTGATCAAGACCATCTGGGGTGGCGGCTATATGTTCTCCGCCGACGTGACGCAGGTTTAAGCAGTGGGCACCTTGCGACGACTGTGGGCACGGATGTGGCCCAAGGGGCTGACCGGCCAGATCATTCTGGTGGCGCTGGCAGGGTTGATCCTGATCCAGCTGCTCAGCATCCAGATCTACCGCACGGATCGGGAGGAGGCGCTCGGCTTCGTCAACAGCCGCAACGCCATGCAGCGGATCATCTCGGTGGTCAGGCTGCTCTCCCTCTCCCCCCCGTCCCTCTATGACGAGATCCTCAAGGCGAGCCGCAGCGAGACCCTGCTGCTGCGCCTCTCCGACGAGCCGCTGCAACCGGATAACCGCAGCCCCCGCTTCGAGCAGCTGGTGCGCTCGCGCCTCAACTATCCCCCCGGCCTCACGGTCGAGATCAGCGCCGAGCTGAAAGAGGATACTCAGCGCAGCAAGGCGTGGGAACATCATGCCCGCATGATGCGGGATCGCAAGGGGCCGCCCCCGCCGCGGGATATGCGGCTCTATGGCTCCATCGAACTGCCGCAGGGGGGCTGGCTGCAGTTCAGCTCGCTGGTCGACAAGGAGGCGGGCAGCTGGTCGTGGCAGACCACCCTCAACCTGATGCTGGTCGCCAGTCTGGTGATCGGGCTGATGGTGCTGCTGTTTCGTCGTGCCACCCGCCCGCTCAAGCAGCTGGCAGGCAATGCGGAGCGGCTCGGGCGAGGCGAGGATATCGAGCCCTTGAAAGAGGAGGGGCCGACCGAGATCCGCGAATCGATTCAGGCCTTCAACCGGATGCACACCCGGCTCGACCGCTTCGTGCAGGACAGAACCCGGATGCTGGCGGCCATCTCCCACGATCTGCGCACCCCCATCACCAGCCTGCGGCTGCGCACCGAATTTCTGGCCGATGGCGAGGACAAGGAGCGCATCCAGCAGACCCTGCAACAGATGGAGCAGATGCTGGCCGCAACCCTCAGCTTTGCCCGCGAGGAGGGGCAGCAGGAGGCTACCCGCGAGCTGGATCTGGTCAGCCTGCTGGTCAGCCTGTGCGATGACTATGCCGATACCGGCCAGCCGGTCACCTGTCTGGCGGAAGGCAAAGAGGTCTACGCCTGTCGGGCCAACACCCTGCGCCGGGTGCTGCAGAATCTGATCGGCAACGCCATCAAATATGCCGGCAGCGCCGAAGTGTCGCTGGAGCGGCGCAAGGAGGAGCTGTTGATCCGGGTCTGCGATAACGGGCCGGGGATCGATCCGGCGCGGCTCGAGGATGTGTTCAAACCCTTCGTGCGGCTCGATGAAGCGCGCAACACCGAGTCCGGCAGTGTCGGGTTGGGCCTCTCCATCGCCCGCACCCTGGTCCATCAGCACGGCGGCGAGCTGACCCTGCTCAATCGGCCACAGGGGGGACTGGAGGCGCGGATCAGCCTACCGCTGTAAGTAGTTACTCTATCCGCCAGCCTTGTCATGGCGCCATTTGCATCATGTAAACTTCATCATTTGAGCGCTTGTTCTTCGATCAGAAAGACGGTGATAATCGGTGACCACGGGACGGTATACGGCAACGGATTGGAGCAAGGATGGCCTCTTCCAGGACAGGAGTCATAGTCAGTATCGGATGGGGGCTCCTGCTACTCGCCCTTGCCCTGCCAGCCTGGGCCAAAGCCCCGGAAGAGCCGCTCATCATTACCAACTCCAAAGCCTGGCAGCCCTTCTCCTATATCAATGAGTCGGGCCAGCCGGATGGCCTGCTGATCGATTTGTGGCGTGAATATGCCAGGGTCACCGGCCAGAAGATCGAGTTCAGGCTGGTCGACTGGCAAGGCTCCCTCGACCTGCTCCATGAGGGGAAAGCGGACGTTCACGCCGGACTGCTCTGGTCACCGGAGCGGGACAAACTGTTCGACTATGGCCGGCCTCTCGCCCAGCTCGACTCCCAACTCTTCTTCTCGAGCGAACTGCGCGGCACCGATGTCCACTACTACCTGCTCCATGAAACGGTCGGTGTGGTAGCCGGTGGCTACGAGGAGTATTACGCCAGACGCTACTTCCCCGGCACCAGACTGCAAACCTTCAATGACAATGACACCCTGCTGGCTGCGGCCTTCAAGGGTGAAGTGAAGGCCTTTATCGCCGATCTGCAGGTCGCCAACTTCTACATCTATACCTCGGACGATCCCACCCGCTTTATTCCGGTTCGCCACCTCTATACCGACCAGATCCGCTTTGCGGTGAAAAAGGGCGACCTTGCCCTGTTAAACCGGCTGGAAGAGGGCTTCGCCAAGCTCAAAGAGAGCGATCGGGAGCGGATCATCCGCAAATGGATGCATGTTGAGACCGTCTACCCCATCCATCTCGGTCCCTGGCTACTGTTTGCCGGAGTGTTAATCATGGTGGCCTACATAGTGCAATTGCGCCGCGCCGTTGCCAGCCGTACCACCGAGTTGAGCCGCGCCAACGCCAGACTGGAGAAACTGGCCAGTACCGACCCCCTGACCGGCCTGCTCAACCGACGGGCATTTATGCCCGCCATGGAGCAACGGCTGGCAAGCAGGGAGCCCTGTGCTCTACTGCTGTTCGATGTGGATCACTTCAAGGAGACCAATGACCGCTTTGGTCATGGCATCGGGGATCTGTTGCTGGAAAAGCTGGCCACACTGGCAGAGACAGAGCAATGGGCCGAGCGTATTTGCCTGGAGAGCAACCGGCAAACCCTGCACACCAGCAGCGGTGAGGTGACCCTCTCCATCAGCACCGGGGCAGTCTGGGTAGCCGCAGAGAGAGAGGCTGATGCCGACCAGCTACTACGGCAGGCTGACGCCCTCATGTATCAGGCCAAGGGACTGGGGCGCAATACCTGGCAAGCCGCCGCCTATCAGGCATAGTCCCCTGACGGACACGCAATAAAAACGGCCGCCATCGGAAGATGGCGGCCGCATGAGAGGTTTCCTATCAGAAGTTGTAGGTCACGCCCAGGTTGTAGCGGCGACCATCCAGCACAGTGCCATAGCTGCTGTAATCCACCGTCTTGTCGAACAGGTTGTAGACCCCGGCGGTCAGATCCAGATGCTTGTTGGCCTTGTAGACCAGGCCCATGTCAAAGAAGGTGTAGGAAGGGGTCCCCTCCGCCATCTTGACCCGGCTCAGGTACTCGGAGGTCTCGCCACGGAAGTTGACCCGTGACCAGAGGCTGAGATCCTCGGTGGTCTGCCAGTCTACGCTGCCGTTGAACATATGGCGGGGCATCTGGTTGAGGGCATGACCCGCCAGTGGACCACTCTTCTGCTCGGACTGGGTAAAGGTGTAGCTGGAGCTGACCGACCAATCCTCATTGATGGCCCAATCCATCATCCCCTCGACACCGCGCATGTTCGCCTTGTCGACGTTGACCCGATCACTGATGAAGTCATAGCTGTGACCATTGAGGGTACAGGCGGGATCGCTCTTGCTGGTGCAACGACGCACTTCGGATATCTTGTTCTTGAAGTCGGTGTTGAACAGGGTCACTCCGGCGTTGAAGCCCTGATGGCCATTCCACAGCAGGCCGATCTCTTCACTCACGCTGGTCTCGGGTTTGAGATCAGGATTACCGACCAGCATGCCATCCAGGCTACCACCACCGGTGACCTGACCCCAGTTGGCCGCTGACATCCGCAAGTCAGGAGAGCGGTAACCGGTTGATACGCCCCCTTTCAAGGTCCAGCTATCATCCAGATGCCAAACTCCGTAGAGGCGCGGGCTCCAGTGAGAGCCGTAATTCTGATCCCGATCCATGCGTGCGCCACCGGTGAGGGCAAAGCTGTCAGTGAGTGACCACTCATCCTCGACAAACATCGCCCAACTCCAGCGGGTCAGCTGCTCGGCAGGGTTGGCCACTTTCAGGGTATTGCCCTGATCGTGCAGATCCTCATAGCGATACTGACCACCGATACTCAGGTAGTGATCACCCAGAATAAATTGGGTATGGGTATCGGCGATGGTGTTGGTTAGCTCCATCTTGCGAGCCGGGTTGGTGTTGGTCTCCTGCTGCAAATAGCTGCTGGAAGAGCCGAAATCATACTGGCCATCATGGGTCAGCGCATAGTTGGTGCGCTCGTATCGGTTAAGGCTATCTTTCGCCTTGGCAGCCAGCGAATTGCCGGCCGTGCGATCCCGATCCTGCAGACTGCGACTGGCTTCCAGATCGAAGCGGTTATGATCATCAGGCTTGAAGCTGAGCACCGCCGTGCCACTGCGAGTCTCCTGCTCGGCAAAACCCTGGATAAATTTGTCTTCACCACGATGGGCGAGCTGACCATTGAAACGCAGCCCCAACACGCCATCGATCAGTGAACCTGCGGTATAGGCATCGGTCTGGAAACTGTTGCCAGCATCCTTGTTCTCCTGGAAGGTCGAATCAGCATGAACCGAGCCCTGCCAAGCCAGGCCGGTGGTCTTGCGGGTAATCACGTTAATCACGCCCCCCATGGCATCGGAACCATAACGGGATGACATAGGGCCACGGACGACCTCAATGCGCTCAATCGCCTGCAGTGGCGGCAGCCAGCCCTGCTCGATACCCGGACCATCGCTGTTCGGACGAGTGCCACGGCTATCCACCTTCTTGCCATCAACCAGCATCAGGGTGTATTTCGACCCCATACCACGAATGCTGATATCACTGCTGCTGCCACCGCCGGTCACCACAACACCGGGAACATCCTTCAGGGCATCGGTCACATCGCGATATGCCCGCTTTTCCAGCTGCTCACGGGTAATCACAGAGATGGAGGCAGCTGAGTCTTCAATCTTCTGCTGGAAGCCGGAAGCGGTGACGACCATCACCTCTTGTTCGGCAGCATAGGCCTGGGTCGTAAGAAGGGAGCAGATCAGCAAGGCAAGCTTGTTCGGTTTCAAAATTGTCATGTTTTAGCCTGAACATTATTAGTAGGAAGGTGACGTATTCCCTTACTTCACTCATTACAACGCCCTGGCATCCGGCCAGACGCAGTGCTAGAAAAGGCTCATTTGAAAAGCACTTTATTAATCAGCCCGCATTGTAACGACCCCGACCGGATCATTCAAACAATAATGATTATCATTTATCTCGTGTGGTATTCCTGCTACAAAACAGCTCATTCTTGATAAGAGACTGTTTTAATGGAATAAATCCATAAACAAGGGGATTAAACAAACAAGCGGAAGCGATGACGTACCGTTGCAAGATGGTCTGATTTAATCCTCAAGCTTTATCAGTTCGCTGCGGAACAATATGGCCAAGATGGGATGTACTGCGATACAGAGGTGGAAATAGTAGCAAGAACGCCAATAGGGGAAGGTATTGCCATCGCGGTGGGATGTCGGCAGCTCACCAGCAGGCTAAAACATCAAAACCCGGTCGTGAGACTGGGCTTTGTGTTCGTTCTGGTATGCAAACCTGTGGGTCTTATGGACAAAACCGCCCATAGCAAAAAGGCCTTCCCAATCGGGAAGGCCTTCAAATTAGTGGCGGAGCGGACGGGACTCGAACCCGCGACCCCCGGCGTGACAGGCCGGTATTCTAACCGACTGAACTACCGCTCCGCATTCGGTTAGCTTTCGCTAAATCTTCTGCTGCTTCTTATGAGGTGTCATCCTCGCAGCCAGTGATGTGAGTCTTCACATCGCTGTTTAATTGGGTGCCTGGCAGTGTCCTACTCTCGCATGGCGAATGCCACACTACCATCGGCGCTACCGCGTTTCACTTCTGAGTTCGGCATGGGATCAGGTGGTTCCACGGCGCTATGGCCGCCAGGCAAATTCTTCAATCTTGGAAAGCTGACGTGAGTAGTGATGTTGCGCTTGGCTTGTCACTATCACTGAATTTGAGTAGTTCGCTTGGTATTTGCTACAAGCCTTAGAACACTTCTTGGGTGTTGTATGGTTAAGCCTCACGGGTAATTAGTATGGGTTAGCTCA